>NZ_JMFY01000014.1:0-256464 GCF_000765165.1 Clostridium sp. HMP27
TTATCTAATCTCCTTTTATTTATATATACATCATATTTTTTACATAATAGGTAAGAATATATTTATACTATCTTTGGAGTGATATGAAGTGTATAGAAAAAAAGATTTCTTGTTTATGAATGTAAGCAATGTAAAAGGAAAATCCATGGGATTTGTTAAAGATTTAGCTGTAGATTTTAACATAGGAGGAGTAATTGGCTTTTTAGTATCTTCTTATTCTCTATTTCAGTCATCGCTCTATGTATTTAAAGAAGATATAATTTCCTTTGATAAGCACATGATTGCAGGCTCTTATCATAAAGGAAAATGTTTAAACTTTGAGGATATAAAGGGAATGAATGTAATAGATATTAAGGGAAATATGATAGGCATGGTAGAAGATATAATATTTAATGAAGATACATTTGTTATACAAGGAGTAATAGTTTCTACAGGCTATGCTACCAATTTTCTTTATGGCAAGAAGATATTATTATTAAAAGATTTGCTACTTGGTGATAGCCACATACTGTATCATAGAAAAAGCTATAATATTAACTTTATTAACTTACCAAGCAAGCTGTTTAGGGAAGAGGATGGTTATGCTAGAAGTAATAAAAAAATATAAAAAGGGATTCATAGTAGTTTTTGTATTTATTTTGGCCTTTATATTGCTTTTAAAAGTAAAATTTATAAGAGATATGTTTAATCTTATATTTGTATCCTTTATATTATTTTATGTTTTTAAGCCATTTAGAGATATGCTTATGAATAAAGGCCTTGGAAGAAGAGTTTCATCACTAATAATAATGTTTATAGTAGTTACCGTTTTTGTATCAATATTTATCTTTATAATTCCATCCATTATTAAAGAAAGCTTAAATTTATACGATTCATTAAAAAATTTAGGAAGTTACACAAATAGAATTTATGAAAATATTAAGATAAATAGAGGAATTGCATATAGTATTACTCAAAATATATATATAAGAGGAAGTAAGGCCTTTGAATTATTTCTAAATAGTTGGCTAAATAAGGCACTTACCCTTGGAGAAAATTTACTATCTATTGCTATTATACCAATAATAGCCTATTATTTTTTATCAGATAGTTTAAAGCTTAAAAATAGGTTTCTTGCTCTTTTTCCTATTCAAAGTAGAAATATTATAGATAAGATATTAGAGGATACTGATAGAATATTAAGCAGATATGTAATAACTCAGTTTTTATTATGTTTTATAATTGGGGTATGTACTTTTATAGTGTTAATAACTTTTAAAGTTCAGTTTTCACTGACTCTATCGCTTTTAAATGCTTTTTTTAATATAATACCTTACTTTGGACCAATATTTGGTGCAATACCTGCAATAGTTATGGCGCTACTTAAATCACCTCAAGCAGCTCTTTGGGTAGCCTTTTGGCTTTATCTTATTCAACAAGTGGAAGGAGATTTTATATCTCCAAAGTTTATAGGTGATAATATTAGTATGCATCCTTTAGCTGTAATACTAATTCTCGTTATAGGAGGTAAGGTAGGAGGCTTTTTTGGAATGGTGCTAGCAGTTCCTGTAGGTGTAGTAGCTAAAGTTATATATGAGGATTTAAATTATTATATGTTCTAGTATAATGGTTGTTAAAAATAGAGTATCCTAAAGGGAACTCTATTTTTTACATAAATATTAAAAAAAACATTGAATAATTATATATACTTAACTATAATTATAAAGGATTAATTCGATTTACCAATTTACAATAAAAAAATGCGACTGTGTAAATATTCATAAGTGAATATTTAAATATAACTTAAGGGGGACTTTTTATGAAAAAAATTATTAAAATTCTTATTCCTTTATTTTTCATTGTAACTGTATTTGCAGGCTGCGGTAAAAAGCAGGAAAATTTAAGTACCATGGAAAAAGTTAAGCAGACAAAAAAACTAGTGGTGGGAATCGAAGAAGGCTACCCCCCTATGGAGTTTAGAGATGAAAATAAAAATCTAGTAGGATTTGATGTGGACTTTGCTAATGAAGTAGGAAAAAGATTAGGTGTAACTACTGAATTTTTTGTAGTTGATTTCAGTGGACTTATAATGGCTCTTAATGCTAAGAAATTCGATGTTGCAATAGCAAGTATAAGCATAACAGATAAGAGAAAAGAATCCATAGATTTTTCAGAACCTTACATAATGGGTGGACAAATATTAGCAGTTAAAAAGGGAAATACAAGTATTAAAGGTGTAAATGATTTACAAGGAAAGGTGCTTGGCTGTCAGCTTGGAACAACAGGAGAAAATGTAGCATCAACTATTAAAGGAATAAAAGAATTAAAGAAGTATGATAAGATAACTGAGGCCTTTTATGAGCTATCTAGTGGAAGAGTAGATGCTGTAGTTATGGATGCTCAAGTTGGTGGATATTACACTACTAAAAAGCCAGGAGAATATGAAGTGTTAAAAGGAATAATAAGCGAAGAGCCTATGGGAATTGGCTATAGAAAAGAAGATAAAGAATTAAGAGAAGCGATAGATAAGATAGTAGAAGACATGAAAAAGGATGGTACATTATCAAAGCTTTCAATGAAATGGTTTGGGTTTGACAGCTATAAATAAAAAAAGTGCCACCCACATGGCAAGTGGCAAGTTTAAATATAAAGTAAAAAACCCTAGAAACAAATGGATTTGTTTCTAGGGTTTTTAATTAAAATAGGAAATGTGCAAATAAAGTTATGATTGGAAGAGTTACTAAGGTTCTTTCTATGAAAATTATAAATAACTCTTTAAAGTTAACAGGTATCTTAGAACCTATCAAAAGTCCACCAACTTCAGACATATATATAAGCTGAGTTACAGATACAGCAGCTATTACAAAACGAGTAAGTTCACTTTTAATACTGCCTGCAGCTATAACAGAAGGAAGAAACATATCCGCAAAGCCAACTACTAGGGTAGAAGCAGCAGCAGAAGCCTCTGGAAGCCTTAATAGCTTAAGTAGTGGAATGAAAGGCATTCCAAGTATCTGAAATACAGGGGTATATTCAGCAACTATTAAAGCTAGTGTGCCTAGAGCCATAACTATTGGAGTAACTCCAAGCCACATATCAAAAACATTTTTTAGCCCATCTATAAAAAATTTCTTTATATCATTATTTTGCTCGGCTCTTTCTACAGCCTGAGAAAGTCCCCAACTAAAGGATGAATATCCATCAGGAATAATTTCACTTGCGGCTTTCTTATTATTATTGTAATAAGAATCAGGTTTTCTAGAAAGAGGAGGGATTCTAGGAACAACGAATGCAGCTATTAAACCAGAGAATGTTACTATAAGGTAAAATGGAACGAACATATGTCCTAGTCCAACTTGAGCAATAACTACTAAAGAAAAGGTTATAGATACTGCTGAAAAAGAAGTACCTATTATAGCTGCTTCTCTAGAGGAATAATATCCGTCCTCATACTGTTTGCTTGTTAAAAGAACGCCTATAGTTCCGTCTCCCAGCCAAGAAGCTATACAATCTACTGATGAACGTCCGGGTAAATTAAAAACAGGTCTCATAATTTTAGTTAGTAGGGAACCGAAAAACTCAAGTAATCCAAAATCTAATATTAAAGGTAATAGTAAACCTGCAAATAAAAATACTGCAAATAAAATAGGAAGAAGATCATATAATAAAAGTGCTCCGGTGTTATCAGAATATATAGCCTCGCTTCCTATTTTGAAGAAAGTAGCTAATACAATAACCATACCAATAACTCTTGTTGCAAACCAAACGGGAGTTACATCAAAGAGATTCTTTAAATATCCGTTGTTTATTATAAATTTTGGTTTAAATATTTTTGTTATCATAGTAATAAAAGATGAAACTGTTATTAAGATAGTCATTATTAATGGTAAAAATCCATCTAATAAGGTTTGTACATTTTTAGAAAAAAATGCAACGGGTATTGTAACTTCTCCACCTAGTGTAATAGGTGTCATAAATAATAACATACCTATTAACGATGGTATCAAAAATTTCAGGAAATTTCTAAGAGAATATCTATTCGCTCCTCTATCTTTAGTTATTTCTGTCATAGTTGCCTCCTTAATTTAAGTTTATTTAATAAGTTATATTTCATTTTAAATTTACACAGCGATATTTATACTAATATAAAACATATGATTTTACAATAGTTTTAGCGTAAATTTTTATGATAAAAGCCTGTGAATTTATGCCACATAGTGACTAAAATATTGACATTTAATATTTTTTAATTTATAATTTTTATCAAAATGAATATTTTGGCTATGAAAAAAATGAGTAGATACTATTTTACTATTAAGAGAGGAAGTGGATGGTGAAAACTTCTTAGTATAAGTATTGAAGCTGTTTTGGAGCCTTTATTATATTGAGAGATATAAGTTATGTGACTTATATAATTAGGGTGGTACCACGGAAGCTTTCGTCCCTTGTAGGAGACTAGAGCTTTTTTTATTTACCTTTATTTTAGTATACTATTTAAAACATTCAAAGAAAGGAATGAAGTTTATATGAATAAAATGGGATTAAACGAAATAAGAGAAGCATATTTAAGCTTCTTTGAGGGAAAGGAACATTTAAGATTACCAAGCTTTCCATTAGTACCTCAAAATGATAAGAGCTTACTTTTAATTAATGCAGGTATGGCACCATTAAAGCCTTACTTTACAGGAGTTCAAGTTCCACCTAAAAATAGAGTTACAACTTGTCAAAAGTGTATAAGAACAGGAGATATTGAAAACGTAGGCAAGACAGCAAGACATGGTACATTCTTCGAAATGCTTGGAAACTTTTCTTTTGGAGATTATTTTAAGGGAGAAGTTATTCCATGGGCATGGGAGTTTATAACAAAAGCTTTAAATATTCCAAAGGATAAGTTATATGTAACTATATATTTAGAAGACGATGAAGCTTTTGATATATGGACTAAAACTACTGATGTAGATCCTACTAGAATATTTAGGCTAGGAAAAGATGATAACTTCTGGGAAATAGGTCAAGGACCTTGTGGACCTTGTTCTGAAATACACTTTGATAGAGGAGAAGGAAAGTTAAATACTGTAGAAGAGTTTTTACAGGCGGCGGAAGAAGATAGAGTAATAGAGTTTTGGAACCTAGTATTTACTCAATTTGATAAAGATGAAGATGGAAATTATAATAGACTTGCTAGTCCTAATATAGACACGGGTATGGGACTTGAAAGAATGGCTACTATAATGCAGGGAGTTAACAGCATATTTGAAGTAGATACAATAAGGGCTATTTTAGATAAGGTTAGTGAAGCTGCAGGTATAGCTTATGGAAAAGATAGAGTACAGGATATATCTTTAAGATTAATTACTGACCACATAAGAAGTGTTACATTTATGATATCAGATGGAATTTTACCATCTAATGAAGGCAGAGGATATGTTTTAAGAAGACTTTTAAGAAGAGCTGCAAGACATGGAAGACTTCTTGGAATTAAAGAAACATTCCTTTATAAAATATGTGATGTAGTAATAGAAAATTCTTATAAGGCTTATCCAGAATTAAAGGATAAAGAAGAATACATAAAGAAAGTTATTAAGCTTGAAGAAGAAAGATTTTCTGAAACTATAGACTCAGGTATAGATATATTAAATGAATATATAGATGAGTTAATTAAAAATGGAGAAAAGGTTCTTTCTGGTGATAAAGCTTTCAAACTATATGACACTTATGGATTCCCTCTAGAACTTACGGCAGAAATATTAGAAGAAAAAGAAATAGCTATAGATATAGATGGATTTAATAAGGAAATGAAGGAACAAAGAGAAAGAGCAAGGGCTGCTAGAGGAGAAAGTAACTACATGGGAGCAGAAGATACTATATTAAATAAGCTTCCAAAGGAATTGAATACTGAGTTTACTGGCTACAGCTCATTAAAGGAAGAATCAGAAGTTTTACTTCTTATAAAAGATGAAGAAATGGTAAGCTCTCTTAAAGAAGGAGATGAAGGAGTACTTGTTGTAAATAAAACTTCTTTTTATCCTGAAATGGGAGGTCAAGTTGGGGACATAGGTATCATTAAAGGCGAAGGATTTACAGGAGAGGTTTTAAATTGCAAAAAAAATGTGGGTGGAAAGATATTACACTTTATAAAAATTACAAAAGGGGAAATACTAAAAGAAGGTAGAGTTACCTTAATAGTAAATGAGCCAAGAAGAAATAACATAAGAAGAAATCATACTGCTACACATATTTTACATGCTTCTTTAAGAAAAATATTAGGAGAACATATACAGCAAGCTGGTTCCTATGTGGATAGTGAAAGATTAAGATTTGACTTTAATCATTTTCAAGGGTTAACTGAAGAAGAAATTAAAGAAGTAGAAACTTTAGTAAATGAAAATATAATGAAAGTTAGTGGAGTTGTCACAGAAGTTAAGTCTATAGAAGATGCTAAGAAAAGTGGTGCCACAGCATTATTTGATGATAAGTATGCAGAAGATGTAAGAGTTGTAAATGTAGGTGACTTCAGCAAGGAACTTTGTGGAGGAACTCACGTAACTAATTCTGGAGAAATAGGATTGTTTAAAATTATATCTGAAAGTGGTGTAGCTGCAGGTATAAGAAGAATTGAAGCTTTCACTGGATTAAATGCTATAAAGTATGTTGAAGAAAAAGAAAAAACATTAAAAGAAGCAGCAGCATTACTTAAAACTTCTGAAAGAGAAATCTTAAGCAAGATAAGTTCTCAGTTAAATGAAATGAAAACCAAAGACAAAGAAATAGCAGAGCTAAAGTCAAAGCTTGCTAGCGGATCAGAGGATGAAATACTAAATAGTATAAAAGAAGTAAATGGAATAAAGGTAGTTACAGGTGCGTTAAGTGGAGTAGATGCCAATGCATTAAGGGACTTAGCTGACAAATTACGTAACAAGATTGAATCAGGTGTAGTAGTTCTTGGAAGTAATGCAGATGAAAAAGTGCAGTTTGTAGCTATGGCAACTAAAGATGTAATAGCTAAAGGAATACACTGCGGAAAGATAATAAAAGAAGTAGCATCAGTTGCTGGCGGTGGCGGCGGTGGAAGACCAGACATGGCTCAAGCTGGTGGTAAATTACCGGAAAAACTAGAAGAAGCTATAGGGGTAGTAGAAACTATAGTGGCAAATTTAGCAAAATAGTATACATTTTAAGTATTATGTTTTATAATAAATATACGAGTATATAAAATATAAACTTTTTACTTAAGTGGGGTGAAGGAAAATGGGGAATGATAACACCATTCAATTTGATGTGATCAAGGACAAAGAAGATTTAACTAAGGAAATTTTGACACAGGTGTATGGTGCCCTTAAAGAAAAAGGTTATAACCCTGTAAATCAAATGGTAGGATATTTAATATCAGGTGACCCTACCTATATAACTAACTATAATGGTGCAAGGGCTCTAGTTAGAAAACTTGAAAGGGATGAAATCTTAGAAGAAGTTTTAAAAACCTATTTAGGTATAAAATAAAAATGCCCTTAGGGCATTTTTATTTTTAAAAAGAAGCAAATCAAAAGGAGAAATTTATGAGAATACTTGGACTAGATGTAGGAGATAGAACTATAGGGGTGGCCTTAAGTGATCCATTAGGATTTACCGCACAAGGAATTACAACTATACGTAGAAAAACTGAGCAAATAGATATTGAGGAATTGAAAAAGATTTGTGAAGAATATGGAGTAGAAAAGATAGTATCAGGACTCCCAAAAAACATGAATGGAACGCTAGGACCACAAAGTGAAAAGGTAGTAGCCTTTTGTGATAAATTAAAAGAAATTTTAAATTTAGAAATAATAATGTGGGATGAAAGATTAACTACTGTAGCAGCTCATAGAGTTATGTTAGAAGCAGATTTATCAAGAAGTAAAAGAAAAAAATTAGTAGATAAAATTGCTGCAACTTACATACTACAGGGATATTTAGATAGTATTTCAAAATAAAATAAAATAAAAATAAATTGAAAGAGGTGTATATTATGGAAAACGATATAACAAATATTGTTCTTACAGATGAAAATGGCGAAGAAATAGAATTTGAGGTTATTACAAAATTAGATATTGAAGATAAAGAATATGTAATTGTAGTGCCAAAGGATGAAGATACAGATGAAGCTGTAGCGCTTAGAATAGATAAAGATGAAGATGGAAACGATCTACTTGTTACAGTAGATGATGAAGATGAATTTGCTATTGTGGTAGAAGCTTATGAAACATTATTTGATGATGAAGATTTGAATTAATATTTAGGGAAGAGCTGAATTAATACTTAAGGGAAAGCTATGTTCCAATACATAGCTTTTAAAATTATAATAAAGTATAGAAAATTAAGGCAAATACTAAAATATATGGGTTAATAAAGTGAGGTAATTTCATGGCAAAGGTTCCTTATGAAGATGTGGAAAATTTAAAAAATGTTTTAAAAGAAAAAGGATATAAGCTTACTCCACAGAGAAGAGCTATTGTAGAAATTATAATAAAGAATGAGGGTAGTCACTTAACTACTGAAGAAATATATAATTTAGTTAAAGATGAATGTCCAGAAATAGGACTCGCAACTGTATATAGGACAGTTATGCTTTTAGAGGAAATGGGTTTACTTTCAAAATTGGATTTAAATGATGGATGCAGCAGATATGAATTGATACACGAAGATGAAAATCATCAACATCATCATTTAATATGTAGAAATTGTGGTAAGGTCATAGAAGTACAAGGGGACCTTTTAGAAGAATTGGAAGAGAATATAGAAAAAAAATATAATTTTAAGATAGAGGATCATAGTGTGAAATTTTATGGATTATGTAATGAATGTTCAAGAAAATAACAAACCAACAGACAATCACAAACCAGTAGACAATAATAAACCAGTAGACAATAATAAAATACAAAGGAGGGATAAAATGCGCAGAGAAAAAGAAAAAATAAAGATAATACCGCTGGGTGGAATAAATGAAATTGGAAAGAACTTAACTGCTATAGAATATAAAAATGATATAATGGTTATAGATTGCGGTCTTAAGTTTCCAGATGAAGAAATGCTCGGAATAGATGTAGTTATACCTGATGTATCATATTTAATTAAAAACAAAGAGAGAGTTAGAGGAATATTTTTAACTCATGGCCATGAAGATCACATAGGCGCTCTTCCGTATGTATTAAGAGAGCTAAATGTACCTGTATATGGAACAAAACTTACACTTGGAATAGTGGAAACGAAGCTTAAAGAACATAACCTATTAGGGTCTGTAGAACTTAAAAGAATTAGTGCTAAAGATATAGTAAGACTTACTAATATATCTGTAGAGTTTATAAGAACAAGTCATAGTATCGCAGACTCAGTAGCGATTGCAGTACATACTCCTATTGGTGTTGTTCTTCATACAGGAGATTTTAAAATAGATTTTACTCCAATTGATGGATGTGTAGCGGATTTAAATAGATTTGCAGAGCTTGGAAGAAAAGGCGTGCTGCTTATGCTTGCTGACAGTACAAATGTAGAGAGACCAGGATATACAATGTCTGAAAGCACAGTAGGGGAGGCCTTTGAAAGTATATTTGCTACAGCAAAGGGTAGAATAATAGTTGCTACTTTTGCTTCAAATATTCATAGAGTTCAGCAAATAATGAATGCAGCAGATAAATATGGCAGAAAAGTTGCTGTTTCCGGAAGAAGTATGGAAAATATAGTTGAAGTTGCTAAGGAGCTAGGATACATTAATCCTCCTAAGGATATACTTATAGATATAGATTCTATAAATAAATATCCAAGTAACAAGATAGTAATAATAACCACAGGTAGCCAAGGAGAGCCAATGGCTGCTTTATCAAGGATGGCTGCATCAGACCATAGAAAAGTAAATATAGTGCCAGGAGATATGGTTATAATATCTGCTTCACCTATTCCAGGAAATGAAAAACTCATATCAAGAGTTATTAATCAGCTATTTAAAAAAGGGGCAGAGGTAATATATGAGGCTTTAGCGGATATTCATGTATCCGGTCACGCTTGCCAAGAAGAACTCAAGCTAATGCATACTCTAGTAAAACCAAGATATTTCATGCCTGTTCATGGCGAATATAGACATTTAAAACAGCATTCAGAGCTAGCTCAAAAATTAGGGTTACCAGCGAGTAGTGTAGTTATTCCAGAAAATGGCGATGTAATAGAAGTAAGTAGGGATGGCATAAGAAAAAATGGAATGGTAACGTCAGGGCAAGTATTCGTAGATGGCCTGGGAGTAGGAGATGTAGGTAATATTGTACTTAGAGATAGAAAACACTTATCTCAAGATGGAATACTTACAGTTGTAGTAACTATAGAAAAGGAATCTGGAAGTGTAATTGCAGGTCCAGATATCATTTCAAGAGGATTTGTATATGTACGAGAGTCAGAAGATTTAATGGAACAAGCAAGAAATGTGGTTAAAGAAGCATTAAGACAATGTGAAGAAAAACATATTAAAGAATGGGCTTCTATTAAGTCTAGTATAAAAGATTCTCTTAGAGGATTCCTATATGAAAGAACTAAAAGAAAGCCGATGATACTTCCTATAATTATGGAAATCTAAATTATTCAATTATTGAATGAAGAGTCAAATTAAAGTTTAAATGTCGAAATAGCAAAAATACTTTACATAAGTTGACTTTTTATTACTATACTATTAAAATAGATATGTTGGAGATGTTGGATACTTAAATGTATCCAATTTTTTTGAAAAAAAAATTTAAGAAGATATATTGGGGGAAAATATATGAAAATATTTACTAGAAATGATATAAGAAATATAGCAATAATTGCTCACGTTGACCATGGTAAGACTACTTTAGTAGATGCAATGCTTAAGCAGAGCCATGTTTTCAGAGAAAATGAAAAAGTTCAAGAAAGAGTAATGGATTCAAATGACCTTGAAAAAGAAAGAGGTATAACTATATTATCAAAGAATACTTCAATAAACTACAATGGTACTAAGATAAATATAGTTGATACTCCAGGACATGCGGATTTCGGTGGAGAAGTTGAGCGTGTACTTAAAATGGTAGATAGCGTTCTTTTAGTTGTTGACTCTTATGAAGGAGCTATGCCTCAAACAAAGTTTGTACTTAAAAAGGCCCTAGAACTAAATCTTCAGCCTTTAGTTGTTATCAACAAAATAGATAAACCTAATGGAAGACCTGAAGAAGTGTTAGATGAAATTTTTGACCTATTCGTAGAGCTAGGAGCAAATGATGATCAGTTAGATTTCCCTGTAGTTTATTGTTCTGCAAGACAAGGAATAGCTAAGAAGGAAATGGAAGATGAAAGTACAGATATGGAGCCTTTATTTGATGCTATAATAAAAAATGTTAAAGCACCAGAAGGTTATATAGATGAGCCTCTTCAAATGCTTGTAACTACAATAGATTCCAGTGAATATGTTGGAAGAATAGGTATTGGAAAAATAGAAAGAGGAACTATAAAGAAAAATCAAACAGTAGCACTTATAAGAAAAGATGGAAAAGTTGAAAATGTTAGAGTAAGCAGTCTTTATGTTTATAGTGGACTTAAGAGAGAAGAAACAGAGGAAGCTATGCTTGGAGATATAGTTGCTATTGCAGGTATTGCTGACATAAATATAGGGGAAACTGTTGCAGATGTAACTAGACCTGAAGCAATTCCATTCGTAGAAATAGATGAACCAACTCTTAGCATGTACTTTATGGTTAATGATTCTCCTTTTGCAGGTCAAGATGGAGAGTTTGTAACTTCTAGACATTTAAGAGATAGACTTATGAAGGAAATCGAAACTAATGTAAGTTTAAGAGTGGAAGAAACAGATACTGCAGAGTCATTTAAAGTAAGTGGAAGGGGAGAACTTCACTTATCTATACTTATAGAAACAATGAGAAGAGAAGGATATGAGTTCCAGGTTTCTAAGCCAACAGTAATATTTAAAGAAATGGATGGCAAAAAAGTGGAGCCTATAGAATACTTAACTATTGACGTGCCTGAAGAATTTATGGGTGTTGTTATGGAAAAGCTAGGACCTAGAAAAGCAGAAATGGTAAATATGACATCTGCTGTAAATGGATATACAAGACTTGAATTTAAAATACCAGCTAGAGGACTTATAGGATTTAGAAATGAATTTATGACAGATACAAAAGGTAACGGAATAATGAATCACGTTTTCGATAGCTTTGAGCCTTATAAGGGAGATATAGCTGAAAGATCAAGAGGATCACTTACAGTATTTGAAACAGGTACAGCAATAACTTATGGACTTTTCAATGCTCAAGAAAGAGGAACTTTATTTATAGGACCAGGAACAGATGTTTATGCTGGAATGATTGCAGGACAATGTTCTAGAGCTGAAGATATTGATGTAAATGTATGTAAGAAAAAACATCTATCAAACACTAGATCTTCAGGATCTGATGATGCTTTAAAACTAACTCCTATAGTACCTATGTCATTAGAGCAGTGTCTAGAATTTATAGCTTCTGATGAACTTGTTGAAGTTACTCCTAAAACTGTAAGAATGAGAAAGAAAATACTAAATTCTGAACAAAGAAAGAGAGCAGCAAGAAAAGGTTAAGTTACTCTGGAGGAATTATGAAAAAGAAGTTAACTTTTTTAATTATAACTTTATTAATTTTAATTAGTGCTTCAGCATATTTTATAATTTACTATAACAATACTGTTAGCCATCCTTTTACTCAAAAGGATGGTAATATAGAAGTAACCGTAGAAAAGGGAGATAGCTTATATAAAATATTATCTAAATTATATAATGATAAGGAAATAAAAAATCAGTATATAATAAAACATTATATAAAAAGAGCTAACCTTCCTGTATCTATAAAGCAAGGCAGTTATGAATTTAACTCGGATGTTTCATTAACGGATTTTATGCGGGCCTTAAATAAGGGGACTCACAATAAAAGCCTTGTAAAATTAACCATTCCAGAAGGATTTAATATTGATCTTATAGCAAATATTATTCAGGAAAAGGGACTTTTAACTAAAGAGGAATTTATAGCTGCAGTGAAAAAGCATCCCTTGCCTGAGTTTATAAATAGTAATTCTAAGAAAAAATATGCTTTAGAAGGATATCTTTATCCTGATACCTATGAATTTTTAAAGGGAAGTAAAGCAGAAGATATAATAGAAACTATGATTAAAAGATTTGAAGAAGTATTTAATGATATAAGTAAAGACAGTAAACTCACAAAAGACGATATAGATAAAATAATAACTGTAGCATCTATGGTAGAAAAGGAAGCTGGAGTAAACGAAAAAGGTAAAGTTGCTTCTGTTTTTTACAATAGAATAGAAAAGCAAATGAAGATGCAGTCTTGTGCTACAGTACTTTATGCTTTAGGTAAACATAAAGATAAACTTTATTATAAAGACTTAGAAGTTAAATCTCCTTATAACACTTATATCAATGATGGATTGCCACCAGGACCGATAGCAAGTCCTAGCAAGGAATCAATAAAAGCTGCTTTAAATCCAGATAAAACAGATTATTTGTTTTTTGTATCATATAATGATGGTACACACTTTTTTACAAAAGATTATCAAGAGTTTTTAAAAGTCAAAGAAAAGACCCAGGGCTTTTAGGTAGGAGGTTATAATGAGCACAATTGCCTATGATTATATGGAGGAATTTATAAGAAGTCTCATAAAGGGAAATAATGAAAAGCTTGATGCTTTAGAAAAATATGCTAGAGATAATTCAGTGCCTATTATACACAAGGAAGTAGGAAGATTTTTAGAGCTTATGATAGATATAAAAAAACCTCTAAGAATACTAGAATTAGGAACAGCTATAGGATATTCAGCTATACTTATGGCAAGTGTTTCTAAGGGTGACTTCCATATAGATACTATTGAAAGAGATGCTGAAATGATAAAACAGGCTAAAGAAAATATAGAAAACTTTGGTTTTAAAGAAAATATAGATATTTTAGAAGGAGACTGCTTAGAAATCCTAGAAAAATTAGATGAAAAATATGATTTAATTTTTATGGATGCAGGTAAGGGCCATTATAACCATTTTTTACCTCATTGTTTAAGGCTTTTAAATAAAGATGGTATTATAGTAGCAGATAATGTGTTATTTAGAGGAATGGTAGCCTCTGACGAACTCGTAAAGAGAAGGAAAATTACAATAGTAAAACGTATGAGGGAATTTTTGAATATGGTTTCTGAAGATGATTTTATAACATCAGTTATTCCTATGGGAGATGGGGTAGCAGTTATAAAAAGGAGGTTTGAAAATGAATAAACCAGAAATACTTGCACCAGCAGGAAGTTTGGAAAAGTTAAAAACCGCCATAACATTTGGTGCAGATGCAGTATATTTAGGTGGAAGTAAGCTTAATTTAAGAGCTTTTGCAAATAATTTTAGTGATGATGAGTTAAAAGAAGGAATAGAGTTTGCACATACAAGAGGGAAAAGGGTGTATGTTACTGTAAATGTAATTCCACATAATGAAGATTTAGATGGATTAGAAGAATATTTAGTTAATTTATACAATACAGGTGTAGATGCTATAATTGTTTCAGACCCAGGTATTATAATGACGGCAAGGGAAGTAGCACCTAATTTAGAAATACATTTAAGCACTCAGGCAAACAATGTAAACTATAAATCGGCTACTTTTTGGTATAAACAAGGAGTAAAAAGAATAGTACTAGCAAGGGAACTATCCCTTGAAGAAATAAAAGGAGTTAGAGAAAACATACCAGAGGATTGTGATTTAGAAGCCTTTATACATGGCTCTATGTGCATGTCTTATTCAGGAAGATGTCTAATATCTAACTACATGACTGGTAGAGATTCTAATAGAGGTGAGTGCGCTCAGCCTTGCAGATATAAGTATTTTTTAGTGGAAGAAAAAAGACCAAATCAATATTTCCCAATAGTTGAAGATGACAAAGGTACTTATTTATTAAATTCAAAGGATTTATGTATGATAAAACACATACCAGAGCTAGTGCAATCTGGCATAAATTCCTTTAAAATTGAAGGAAGAATGAAGAGCTCTTATTATGTAGCTTCTGTAGTGAAATCATATAGAGAAGCTTTAGATAGTTACATGGAAGATCCTGAAAAGTACAAGTTCAAGGAAGAATGGATGGATAATCTCTTAAAGACAAGTCATAGAGATTATTATACAGGCTTCTACTTTGGTGATAAGGATAGTCAGATATACGAAAATTCATCCTATATAAGGGATTATGATATAGTGGGAATAGTAAGGGATTACGATAAAAATAGTGAAACTGCAACTATAGAACAAAGAAATAAGATATTTGAAGGGGACACTGTAGAGATTTTAAGACCTACAGGAGCAAATTTTAAAATAAAGCTTGAAGACTTGACTAATAAAGATGGAGAAAAGATAGATTCTACCCCAGTAGCACAGATGATTTATAAAGCAAAGGTTAATGAAGTTCTAGAAAAAGATTATATGCTTATTAAGCAAAAGTAATAGTTAAATTATATTATATCTAAGGGGAGAAAATAATATGAAGCGTCCAGTTTTAATAGGTATTACAGGTGGTACTGGTTCAGGTAAAAGCACTATTGCAAGAGAAATATGTAAGAGGTTTCCTGATAATTGCATGGTTATGATAGAGCAGGATTCATATTATAAAGATCAAAGTAATCTTTCTTTTGAAGAAAGAATAAAAACTAATTATGATCATCCAGATGCTTTTGATACTTCTTTATTAGTAAAGCATTTAAAATCTATTATGCAAGGAGAGAATATAGAAAAACCTATATATGATTTTGAAGCGCATAATAGAAAAAAAGAAACTGTTAAAGTTGAACCAAGAGATATAGTAATAGTAGAAGGCATACTTGTATTGCAAGAACCAACTGTAAGGGAACTTTTAGATATTAAGATATATGTTGACACTGATGCAGATGTAAGAATTATAAGAAGACTTCTAAGAGATATCAAAGAAAGAGGAAGAACACTTGATTCTGTTATAAATCAATACTTAAATGTAGTAAGACCGATGCATATGCAGTTTATTGAACCAAGTAAAAGATATGCTGATATAATAATACCAGAAGGTGGACAGAATAAAGTGGCCATAGATGTAATTGCAGGGAATATAAGGCAACTTCTTTTAAATAACGAGAACTAGTTCTAAGCTTGTTAAATAAAAGGTATATAAAGCTCTAAATAATAGCAGCTTTGTATACCTTTTTTGTGTTTAGTATAAAAGAGGCTGTGTTGGATATAATAGGAGTTAAAATTAATCTTTATTATAACTTGCAGGAGGTGGTAATATGAAAAAAAGATGTATTATAATAGGTCTTTTATTTTTTATGATCTTTTTTTTATTGGATATAAGAATATTTCATATACAATATAGTAATGGAGAAAAATATAGTGTAATGGCAGATTCTCAATATCAATTTAAGGAAAAAAGAGAGGAATTAAATTATAGGTTAGTAGATGACAGCGGAAAAGATTTATTAGCTTATAATTCTAAGTATAGTGTAGTTGTATTGCCATCTGTTTTTTCTAAAAACAATTTAGATACTAACTATGAGGAGTTTCTAAAATTTATATACATATTAAAAAATTATGATGAAAGTTATGATTTGAGTAATGGAAATTACAATAATAACAGTCAGAAGCTTTATTTTAACATTGATAAAAACACTTATGATAAATTGAAAAATATAAAAGGTGTAAAGGGATTTTATTTATATAAATATGATGAAGTAGAAAGAAAAGACGTGTGGAAAATAGAAAATGTATTAACTAACATAAGAAATACCCAAGATAGTTCATTAAAAGAAAAAAATAGTCTAGAAATGATCATAAATGAAAAGTTTAAAGATTCCACAAATAATTCTTACATATATAATTCAGATCTAGATGGAAATATAACGGAAGAAAAAAGTGACAATGTGGATTCGTTAAATAAAACAATTTCAACATTGAATAGTGATTTTCAAGATGATATAAGAAAGCTTCTTGAAGAAAAATATAGTGATTATGAACAAGTAGGAGTAGTAATTTCTGAACCATCAACGGGAAAAATAAGAACCTTAGTACAGAAGGATGAGACTTTACCTAATGTGCTTATAGGTGCAGAAACTTTAAATGGATTTTTCCCAGGATCAATTTTTAAAACGCTAGTATATGAAGGGGCAATAATAAGGTATCCAGATATTCAAAATAAAATCTTTACTTGTACAGGAGTTCATGAAAAAAAGACAGATAAGCGTCATGGTAAGTTAAATATAAATCAAGCCTTTGAGGTTTCCTGCAATGATACCTTTTCACAGATAGGAGTAAACGTAGGTTTCGATAAACTAAACCAGTTATGCAATGACCAGCATTTGTTGGAAAAGGTATTAGGGCTTAGTAAGGAACAAAAGGGGAATATTGAAGTTAAGAATCCTAAGGCAGAAGATGGAACTTTAGGAATTATGTCAATAGGACAAAATTTAAGAATTACACCTCTAGAAGCATTAAATTTAATAAATACTATAGTAAATAAAGGGAAGTATGTACCGCCAGTTATATTGAATGAATTTGTAAAGGATAACGAAACTATTTCATATACACCTAGCTTAAAACCCAAGCAAGTACTTACTGAGAATCAAGCAAGTATTATAGAAAATTCTTTGAAAAATGTAGTTCTAAATGGAACAGCAAAGGCTGCAAGTATAGAAGGAGTAGAAGTAGGCGGAAAAACTGGTACTACAGAAAGATATGAAGTCATAAAAAATGACAAAGGAGAAAACATCACCAAGAAGTTTTCAGATGGTTGGTTTATTGGATTTTTAAAAAAAGAAAATATATCTTATACAGTAGTTATATTTGTAAAGAATATAAATAAGGATACACAAGGTGGTGGAACTACAGCAGCGCCAATATTTAGGGATATAGCAGAGTATCTAATAAATAAAAATCAATAAAGGATATTAAAATGATAAAAAATCGGATTTAATCCGATTTTTTATTAATGTATTAGCATAAAAAATGTTTCTTTAATTTTAATAGACTATATATTTCTTGTTAACTAATAGGTGGCCAAGCACATTTTTGTATAAACACACATATTATATTAATAAGCATTGTTTGGAGGAAGCACTATGTTTATACTTGATTGTCTCCTTAATTTATTGGGAAATGGATTGTTTTTATCAGCTTATGTAACAGGTTCTAATTCTTTCCCTAAGCCACTAGATGAAAAAGAAGAGGAATATTATTTGAACAAATTAAAAGATGGAGATGTACTAGCAAAAGGAGTATTAGTGGAAAGAAACTTAAGGCTCGTAGCACATATAGTAAAAAAATATGCATATCCAGGTAAAGATATGGATGATTTAATTTCTATTGGTACAGTGGGATTAATTAAGGCCATTGATTCATTTGATACAAGAAAAGGAACAAGACTTGCCACCTATGCTGCTAAATGTATAGAAAATGAGATATTAATGCTTATAAGAAATAACAAAAAATCTAAAGGGGAAGTATATTTACAGGATCCCATTGGAGTAGACAAGGAGGGCAATGAAATTTCATTAATGGATATACTTAGCAGTGAGGAAGATTCTATAATAGAAATAGTAGAAAATAAGATTCAGGTAAAGAAGCTATATGGTAAAATAGGTTCAGTGCTACAGGAAAGAGAAAGAGCAGTTATAGAAATGAGATATGGACTAATAGATGGAAAACCTAAAACACAAAGAGAAATTGCAGTAATGCTAAAGATTTCACGCTCCTATGTGTCACGTATTGAAAAAAGAGCTTTGAAAAAGTTATATAAGGAAATGAATGGTGGTAAATGATAAAGTGGTATTTTGGTAAGTTATTGATTTTATGGTAAATATATTTTGAATATTATTTAGAGATGTAATAAAATATCATTAAAAACAAAATGTTTAATATAAAAACAAAGAAATTGTTAAATTTTATTAAAAAATCTACGAATAATAATATGATAGGATTTTTGTAGCTATGCTCTATGTAGGGAGTGATAAGAAGATTTCTACTAAAGCTAAAAAAGTAATTGACATAAGTAAAAACAGTATTAATCGCATTATGATTTAAAGTGTTCTCTTAAGATTTTATATTTTTTAGAATCTAATACTCTAGGAGTAAATAAATAAATTCTAAACTTATGTTAAGGTTAAGTATTATAAGGAAATTTCAATTTGGAAAGGTACATAGGAAGAAGGGAGAAATAAATTGATATTATTAAATGATTTATTACAAATTACTATCAAAGAAGGAGCATCTGACTTACATTTAACAGTAGGTATAGTTCCAATAGTAAGAGTAAATGGTGAACTTGTACCTATAGGCAGGGAAAAATTAACACCAGAAGATGTGCAAAATTATGCTAAAGAGATACTACAAGACAGTTATGAAGAGTATGAAAAAATAGGTGAAGCTGATACATCTTATTCTATATCAGGAATTGGCAGATTTAGAGTGAATGTATTTAAACAAAGAGGTAGTGATGCAATAGCTTTAAGAGCGGTAGGTCTTAAGGTTCCTTTATTAAGCGAATTGGGCTTTCCATCAGTTGTAAAAGAACTTACAGAGAAGCAAAGGGGACTTGTGATTGTAACTGGACCTACAGGGTCTGGTAAAAGTACTACACTGGCGGCAATGATAAATGAGATAAATTTAAATAGGGCATCTCATATTATAACCCTAGAAGATCCTATAGAATACCTTCATAAGCATAATAAGTCTATAATAAATCAAAGGGAAATTGGTAAAGATAGTAGGAGTTATGCAGCAGCATTAAAATCTGTTTTAAGAGAGGATCCAGATGTTATATTAGTAGGAGAAATGAGAGATCTAGAAACAATATCTGTAGCACTTACCGCTGCAGAAACAGGGCACTTAGTATTTTCAACATTACATACTATAGGAGCAAGTAAAACTATTGATAGAATAGTAGATGTTTTTCCTCCTTATCAACAACAACAAATAAGGATTCAATTGGCAGCGGTGCTGAATGGAGTAATATCTCAACAACTTGTGCCGCGTTTGGATCAAAATGGAAGAACTGCAGCTTTAGAGGTTATGATATCTACGCCTGCGATACAAAATATGATAAGAGAAGGAAAAACATATCAAATTGAATCCTCGATTCAAACTGGTTCAAAATATGGGATGAAAACTATGGATATGAATTTAGCAGAGCTTTATAAAAAGCAAGCAATAAGTTATGAAGATGCTGTATTATATTCTATTGATAGAGAAATGTTTCAAAAGTTAACGATGTTATAAAATTAAGGAGGGATTGTAGTAATCCCTCCTCTAGTTAAAATATCATATAATCATACATTTTTAAATTTACTTCACGTGAAGTAAGTGATTTTGAAGTCTTTATCTCTTTTTTTGATTCATTTTTTTTATTATTTGATACCAATAAAGTTTCTTCTTTTTTTATTAAAGTTTCCATACCTAAATCCTCCTTAAGAATATTAATTTAAAAAAGGATTTTAGGTTTACCAGAAGGATTCATCTTTTTTATGAAGCCTTCTCAAGTCTACAAAATAAATCAGTTCGTAGCGCCTCATAAGGCTCTACCCCCTTTTTTAGATATATAATAATATTATATACTTTATTTATAATATTATAACATTTTTATTAATATATATCAAAGGTTATAAAAGAGTTTAAAATGGATAATATTTAATTATAAAGGAATACTTAAGATTATATGGGATTAAAATAATAATTTTATTGTTTATCTAACTATTCCATAGTTTTTCTTATAAATATAAAATAATTAAAAAATATTATAACATCTCTATAGTAATTACGGTGTATTTATGCTAAAATATCTGTGAATTAGGGGGGATTTTTAAGTGGAGTTAATAGGAAATATAATATATTTTACTTCCAGAGTATTTACATTAGTGGTCTTTACAATTTCTATGTATTATCTTTGCATATCTTTTTTTGGGATTTGGAGAAAGAGGGATAATACAAAAGTAAATCCACAAAAAAGTTTTGCCTTAATTGTAGCAGCCCATAATGAGGAGATAGTTATAGGTAATATTGTGGATAGTTTACACAAGCTGGATTATCCTAGAGAATTGTATGATATATTTGTTATAGCTGATAATTGTACAGATCAGACTGCTGCAAAGGCAAGCTCAAAAGGAGCTATAGTTTATGAAAGATTTAATAAAGAAAAAAGAGGAAAAGGTTACGCTCTAGAATGGATGTTCAATAATATATTTAAAATGGATAAAAAATACGATGCTGTCGCAATATTTGATGCTGATAATCTCGTACATAAGGACTTTTTGAATGAAATTAACAAGAAAATGTGTCAAGGATTTAGAGTGGTACAGGGATATTTAGACAGTAAAAATCCTACCGATACATGGATAACAGGGAGTTATTCTATTTCATTTTGGACATCAAATAGAATGTTTCAGCTTTCAAGAAGCAATTTGGGACTTTCAAATCAATTGGGCGGAACAGGCTTTTGTATTGAAACTGACATATTAAGAGAACTTGGATGGGGAGCTACTTGTCTTACAGAAGACCTAGAGTTTACTTGCAAGTTAGTTCTTAATGGGCATAAAGTAGGATGGGCTCATGATGCTAAAATTTATGATGAAAAGCCATTAACTTTAGTTCAATCTTGGTTTCAAAGAAGAAGATGGATGCAGGGGTTTGCAGATGTGGCTGACAGATATTTCTTTAAGCTTTTAAAGAAAGCTATAAAAGAGTTCAATTTTATTGCATTAGATTGTGCACTTTACAGTATACAGCCAATCGTAATAATATTGCTTGGAATATCTATGGCAATAGCAGGATTTAACCAAGGAGTTAAGGTATTCAATATAATTTCTAATTTACAGAATATGAATGGAATTGCTAATTTGAATTTTAATATGGTAACTATAATTGGACTTCTTATTGCCATATTACAATTTATATATACTCCTTTTATATTAATATTAGATAAAAAATTAAATTTTAAAATATTCTTGTATTATTTGATATATCCTATATACTCTATTACTTGGCTACCTATATCAATCCAAGGAATAATTCGTAAGAATGACAAGGAATGGAGTCATACATTACATACTAGAAGTGTAGATATTAAAGAACTAGAAAAAGCTAATTAACTAAGTGTATAACAAAATATAAAAAAAGAAAGATTTAATAAATCTTTCTTTTTTTAGTAGTTGTACTAATAAATGCAAATAATTTTCATTAAAATTATATTTTATAAAAAAAATTATTATATATAAGAGGAAAAAACTCTTTTTTGTTGAATATATAAATTTGTAATGGTTCTCTTAAGGAGGGAAAAGCTTAATGAAGGAATATGTAGTAGGAGTGGATATCGGATCTTCCAAAGTATGCGCTATAGCAGGTAAGCTAGACAAGTATGGAAAAATGCAAGTAATGGGCGTTACTTCTACTAAGTGTAGTGGTATAAAAAGAGGCATTGTAGTTGATATAGATAGTACAGCTGAATGTATTAAAGACTGCATAGAACAAATGGAGAGAATGATAGACTTTGATATAAGTGATATATTTATATCAATACCAGGGGAGATATGTGAACTTATAGTAAATAGAGGAGTTGTAGCAGTATCTTCGGAAGATAGAGAAATTAAAAAAAATGATGTGGACAGAGTACTAAAAGCCGCTAAAATTATTACGATTTCATCCGATAAAGAAATTATAGGAGTAATACCACAACAATTTATGGTGGATGGATATGATAATATTACAGATCCAATTGGCATGAGTGGCTTAAGATTGGAAGTTGATGCTCAACTTATATTATCTCAATCTACAGTGATAAATAATTTGTTCAAAAGTATCAAAAAAGCAGGGCTGAATTTAAGTGGAATGGTATTTCAACCATTAGGAACAGCAAATGTAGTTTTAAAAGATGAGGAAATGAAAATAGGTACACTTCTTTTAGATATAGGAGCAGAAAATACCAATATATCTGTTTTTAAGAATGGAAAGCTTTGTTATAGTGATAACTTAGCTTTAGGAGGAAATATAATAACTAACGATATTTCTCTTTGTTTAAGGATTCCTTTCTCTGAAGCAGAAAAGTTGAAAGTAAACTATGGAAGTGGAAAGTCCAATTTTATTGACGAAGATTTTAAAATAAAAATAAACACAAATTATGACAATATTGTAGAAATAGATTATAATGTACTTACAGAGATAATAACTGCACGAGTGGAGGAAATACTCCTACTAATAAAGAAAAAGCTTATGATAAGTGAGGAAATGGACAATGTCTCTGGAGTAGTAGTAGTAGGAGGAGGTATAGCTTTATTAAAAGGTTGCAGCGATTTGTGTAAAGAAATATTAGACAAGCCTGTCAGAATAGGTATTCCAGATTATACTGGAGTAGGTAGTCCTATATGTGCAGCTGCAGTAGGTGTAGTTAAAGATGTTGTTGATTCAGGGAAAGTAAACCTTTGTAAAGAAGAAGCTTTAGATGAAATGAGAAATCATAAGTCTAAGAAATATGAAAAAAAATCAATTGTTTGGGATGATGAAAAAGATGAAGAAGATACAGAAGAAAGCAGTAATGGAGTTTTTTCAAAAATAAGAAACTTTTTTGCAGATTTTTTCTAATATAAAGGGAGGTATTATTGTGCTAGATTTCGATGTTGATGTAAAACAGTTTGCTCAGATAAAAGTTATAGGTTGCGGTGGCGGCGGTAATAATGCTGTTAATAGAATGATAAAAGAAGGATTAAAGAATGTTGAGTTCATTGCGATAAATACAGATAAACAAGCGTTGATATTATCTCATGCTTCTCAAAAGATACAAATAGGGGATAAGCTCACTAAAGGTTTGGGAGCAGGTGCAAATCCTGAGATTGGCCAAAAGGCTGCAGAAGAAAGTAAGGAAGAAATATCTCAAGCAATTAAAGGCGCAGATATGGTATTTATAACTGCTGGTATGGGAGGCGGTACAGGTACAGGTTCAGCCCCTGTAATTGCACAAATAGCTAAATCAATGGGAATACTTACAGTAGGTGTTGTAACAAAACCTTTCCCATTTGAAGGCAGAAAAAGAATGCTTCATGCTGAAATGGGAGTTAAAAACTTAAAGGAAAGCGTAGATACATTAGTAACTATACCTAATGAAAAACTTCTTAATATAGTAGATAAAAAAACAACGCTTGTAGACGCTTTTAAATTAGCAGATGATGTATTAAAACAAGGTGTACAGGGTGTATCTGACTTGATCACTATACCAGGACTTGTTAATTTGGACTTTGCGGATGTAAGAACTATTATGATAGATAAGGGACTCGCTCATATGGGTGTAGGTACAGGAACAGGGGATAATAGGGCTCAGCAGGCAGCGAAAGAAGCTATTTCAAGCCCATTACTTGAAACTTCCATTGTTGGCGCTACTGGAGTTTTATTAAATATAACTGGTGGATCAGATTTAGGATTACTTGAAATAAATGAAGCGGCTGAAATTGTTCAGGAAGCTGCAGATCCAGATGCTAATATAATATTTGGTGCAGTAATAGATGAAAGTTTAAAAGAAGAAATAAGAATAACAGTAATTGCAACAGGATTTGAAACTGAAAGAATAAGGAAGAATAGTGATAGTTTTAGTATAAGTACACCAAGTTCTTCTGTAAACATAAAAAATGATACTAAAACAGAGGTAGCAGCAACTGTAGATAGAATAGATAGAATTGATAGTTATAATGAAAATGACTTAGAAATTCCTACATTTTTAAGAAGACAAAGAAAATAATTTTAATAATATTAAAAAATCCGACTTAGAAATAAAAAGTCGGATTTTTTATTTTTTGTAGAAAATTATAATAAATAAAAAAAGGAATCGATATCATAATATGACAAAATTTTGAAAAATATAAGTATATAATATTATTTAAGAGGTGAAAGCAATGACTTTATATCTAGATGTATTACTCTTGGAGAACTTTATAGTTAATAGATTTTTACTAGAAATTACAGCACAAACTATAAGAGTATCCATAAATCGCCTGTATATAAACTTGGCAGCATTTATTGGAAGTCTATATATATTAATTATATTGCAAGACAGCTTAAATTATCTCAAAAGTTTTCCTGTAAAATTTTTTATAGCTCTAATAATGATATTAATAACTTTTAGAAGAAAAGATATAATGTTCAACTTAAAAACTTTTGTATTATTTATATTATATTCTATGGTACTTGCAGGCTTATGTGTATTTATAGAATTAAATTCAGTTAAGGATCTAGATAGTAATATGATAATATATGATTTTTCTTATAAAAAGCTTATATTGTCCTTTATGATTATGTATGTAATTTTAAGGAGAGTAATCCTATTTATAAAAGATCGCCAAAGTTTACAAAGCTATATATTTGATTTAGAAATTGTGTTAAATAATAATTCGCAGAAAATCAAAGCTTTTCTAGACACAGGAAATGAGCTTGTAGAACCAGTTACGGGGTATCCGGTAATAATTGTAGAAAGAAATATGTTTAAGGAAACTAATTTTAAAAGTGAAGAAATGTTTTACATACCTTATAGTGTTATAAATGGATATAGTGGAAAACTCCAGGCTATAAAGCCGGGGAAAATAAAAGTCAACATAAATGGATGTTTTGAAGATAGAGAAGCATTAATAGCTTTTTGTGATAATAAATTAAGTCAAAGTGGGGATTATAATGCATTGTTAAGCAGGGGAATAATTTAAGCATTGGGGGAAGAAATATGTTAAAAATTAAATTGTTATTAAACAGAATACTAGCAAAGCTAAAGTTATTTACTAAAAAGTTATATTATATAGGGGGAAATGATGCACTTCCACCACCACTAACCAAAGAGGAAGAAGAAGATTTAGTAATAAAACTTATGGCTGGAGATGAAAGCATAAGATCAATTTTGATAGAAAGAAATTTAAGGCTTGTTGTTTATATAGCAAGAAAATTTGAAAATACTGGAGTAGGCATAGAAGATTTAGTTTCTGTGGGAACCATAGGACTTATAAAAGCTGTAAATACCTTTGATCCTGATAAAAAGATTAAACTTGCAACATATGCTTCTAGATGTATAGAAAATGAAATACTTATGTACCTTAGAAGAAATAGTAAAGTTAAATCAGAAATATCATTTTATGAGCCACTTAATGTTGATTGGGATGGAAATGAGCTATTATTATCAGATATATTGGGAACAGATACAGATGAAGTATATAATTTGATAGAAGATGAGGTTGATAAGCAGCTTTTACTCCTAGCTATGAATAAGCTTAGTAATAGAGAGAGAGAAATTGTGCATTTGCGATTCGGGCTTCAAGGAGGAAGAGAAAAGACTCAAAAGGAAGTAGCGGATATGCTTGGTATATCTCAATCCTATATATCCAGATTAGAAAAAAGAATAATAAAAAGATTAAAAAAAGAAATAAATAAAATGTTATAAACTTGTCTCTAGTATAAAAATCAGCTTCTGGGGAAATAATTTAAATGCAATAATACGAAGGGGCTGATTATTAATGATGATTAACAAAGTAGAAATTTGTGGAGTTAATACTTCTAAGCTGCCTGTATTGAAGGAAAAGGAAATGAAAGAGCTCTTATTAAGTATGAGAGACGGTAATACGGAGGCTAGAGAAACTTTTATAAGGGGAAATTTAAGATTAGTCTTGAGTGTAATACAAAGATTCAATAATCGAGGGGAAAATGTAGATGATTTATTTCAAGTAGGATGTATAGGGCTTATTAAAGCAATTGATAATTTTGATTTAGGTCAAAATGTAAGATTTTCTACATATGCAGTGCCGATGATTATTGGAGAAATAAGAAGATATCTTCGAGATAATAATTCAATAAGAGTAAGTCGTTCCTTAAGAGATATTGCATACAGGGCACTACAGGTAAGAGATAGATTGGTATCAGAAAATAATAAGGAACCAACAGTAACCCAAATTGCTAAGGAGTTAGATGTTCCACGAGAGGAAGTAGTATTTGCTTTAGATGCTATACAGGATCCTGTATCCTTATTTGAACCAATTTACCATGATGGAGGAGATGCAATTTATGTAATGGATCAAATAAGTGACAATAAAAATGTAGATGACAGTTGGCTTGAAAATATCTCCATAAAAGAAGCTATGAAAAAGTTAAATGATAGGGAAAAATTAATTCTTACACTTAGGTTTTTTGATGGAAGAACTCAGATGGAGGTAGCAGATGAAATAGGAATTTCTCAGGCACAGGTATCTAGGCTTGAGAAAACAGCATTAAAGCACATGAAAAAATATGTTTAAATATTTATTATTTAAATAAAAAAATCTATATCCGTAATTGGATATAGATTTTTTTCATACAATATAATATATAAAATAAATATAATCTGGGGGGAAGAATTTATGAACAATACTTTTTACTCTATAAATAGCTTAAGAAGCATGGAACTTATAGATATTAATTCCGGATGTAAGCTTGGATACATAAAGGATTTTAAGATAGATATAGGGCAGTGCAAGGTATTATCGTTTATATTACCTAGCCAAAAGATGAGTTGGTTTGGTAAAATTAATGATATAGAAGTACCTTGGAGTAGAGTGAAGAAAATAGGTGTAGATGTTATATTAGTAGATGGGGCAGATATTCTTGAAGCTAATATAGAGTAGAAAAATAATAAAATTTGTGTATAATATAAATAACAGAAAAATTACGAATTAAACTATAATAAAAGGCGGGATTGTATTTATGAAATGTCCTTATTGTGGATATACGGAAAGTAAGGTAGTTGACTCCAGATCAGCAGAAGATAATGCATCTATAAGAAGAAGAAGGGAGTGCCTTAAGTGTTCTAAAAGATATACCACTTATGAAAAAATAGAAACAGTACCAATACTCGTTATTAAAAAGAATATGAGTCGCGAATACTTTGATAAATCTAAAATAGTAAATGGACTTATAAAGGCTTGCCAAAAGAGACCTATATCACGAAGCCAAATAGAGTCTATAGCTGATGAAGTAGAAAAAAGGATAAATAATGAGATGTTAACTGAGGTAAGATCTGAATATATTGGAGAGCTAATAATGGAAAGCTTAAAGAATATAGATGAAGTGTCTTATGTAAGATTTGCATCCGTATATAGACAGTTTAAGGATGTTAATACATTTATGGAAGAAATAAAAAGACTTATAGAAAGTAAATAAAATTTCTCATAGAATAAATTTCTATGAGAAATTTTATTTATTTGTTAATTTATTCTTAATTAAAGTTAATATATAGTTAAAAAAGTTATATTTCACACAATAATATATTATAATTGTGAATTAGGAATGGTAAAATATATTTAAAGATTTCAATAATTAGGAGGCAGGGTATGGCAGAAGAAAAGATAATAATAGTAGATGATGAGGAACATATAAGGGAACTTTTAAAATTCAACTTAGAAAACTCTGGGTATTCTACAATATATGCTGATAATGGAATCGATGCATTAAAGCTTATAAAAAGTGAGCGACCTCAATTAATTCTTTTAGATTTAATGATTCCTGGAATGGATGGATACGATGTATGTAAGGAAGTAAGAAAAGATAATAATATATCCACTACCCCTATAATTATGATAACAGCTAAGGGAGAGGAATTTGATAAAGTTTTAGGATTAGAATTAGGAGCAGATGATTATATAACAAAACCCTTCTCAATAAGAGAAATTTTAGCTAGGGTAAAAGCTGTTCTTAGAAGGACATCGGTACAAAATATTGATAAATCCTATAAGTTTGGAAATGTTATTATTGATTTAGAAAAGCATGAAGTTATAAAAGACAATTTTAAAGTAGAATTAACACTAAAAGAATTTGAATTACTAGAAATACTCATAAAAAATAAGGGAAGGGTTTTAACAAGAGATTTTCTTTTAGATAAGATATGGGGATATGAATATGTGGGAGAAACTAGAACTGTTGATGTTCATATAAGACATTTAAGACAAAAAATCGAGGAAAATGATAAAAGTCCTCAGTTTATAGAAACTATAAGAGGTGTAGGTTATAGATTTAATATATCTGAATAGGTGATAATATGAAAAAAAAATTGATGTTTTATATGCTTACAACTCTTGTAATAAGTCTAGTTATAGTTATAACTTTATTTGTTATTATGATAAACTATCAATATGTTGAAAGCACAAAAAAAATATTAAAATCAAATAACAATTTAATTATAAAATTAATCCAAAAGGAAAATGTAAATAATGTAAGTGAATTTATACAAAGAGATTTTACAGGTGGAGATACTAGAATAACTCTAATAGATAGGGAAGGGAACGTACTTCTAGACTCTCAAGCTAATCCAAGAAATATGGATAATCATAATACACGTGATGAAGTGAAAGAAGCCAGAAAATATGGCATGGGGTATAGGGTACGGCATAGTGAATCTACAAATAAGGACACTATGTACTTTGCAACTTATTTTGGAGATGGATATGTTATAAGAAGTGCAGCTGAAATGACTAGTGTTATAGGTTTCAAGTGGAAGTATGTGCATTACTATATGGGTATAGCGCTATTTTCTATAGTTATTTGCTTTCTATTTGCTTCCAGACTTTCACAGGGGCTTGTAAGCCCTATTAAAGACCTAGAGTTTATGACTTCAAGAATAGCTGCAGGAGAATTAGATAGAAGGGTAAATATATATTCTTCTGATGAAATAGGAGAGCTTGGGAAAACCTTTAATAATATGGCAAGGCAGCTACAAGTTACCTTAAATGACTCAATGGATAAGCAAAATAAGCTCGAGGCAATACTGAAGAGTATGGATAGCGGAGTAATAGCAGTAGATAAGAATTTTAGAGTTATAATGATTAATCCGTACGCTAAAAATATATTTGGTATAAGTAAGGATATAATAGGTCAAAATCTTTTAGATAATATAAGGGATTTTGAATTAGAAAATATCTTTAAAAGTAAGACCGATGAATATAAAGAAATAAAAATATTGTGGCCAAAGGAAAGAGATTTAAGAATAAAAACCGCAGATATAAATAGTGGTAAAAATCTTATAGGTACAGTGGCGGTAGTACAGGATGTAACAGACATAAAAAGACTTGAGAGTATGAGATCGCAGTTTGTAACTAATGTATCTCATGAGTTAAAAACACCACTTACGTCTATAAAAGGATTTGCAGAAACATTAAAATATGTAGAAAATAAAGAAACAAAGGAAAGATTTTTAGATATAATAAATGAAGAAGCTGGAAGACTTACAAGGCTTATTAATGATATTTTAACTTTATCTCATATAGAAAATGCTAACCCAGCAGAAATAAATGAAGAAAGTATAGATATAAATAAAAATATAGAAGATATATGTTATTTAGTTAAAAATTCAGCAGATAATAAAAACATATCTTTAAAAATAGTAGGAGAAAAGATTCCTAATATCTTTGGAAGTAAGGATCAGTTTAAGCAAATGCTTATAAACCTAATAGATAATGCAATTAAGTATACTGAAAAAGGTGGAAGTATAACTATAGGTACTGAAGCTATACATAATAAATGTAGCATATGGGTACAGGATACAGGTGTAGGAATAGATCAGGAGTATATTCCAAGGCTTTTTGAAAGGTTTTATAGAGTAGATAAAGCTAGAAGCAGGGCACAAGGCGGAACTGGATTAGGTCTTGCTATAGTAAAGCACATAGTATTAAATTTTAAAGGCGAGATAAAAGTAGAAAGTGAAGTAGGAAAAGGAAGTAAGTTTACAGTTAGCATACCAATTATAAAGGGACAGTCCTAATTATATAGGATGTCCCTTTATAATTTTTTCATAACATACCTAGAGTAAATACCAGCTATAGCACATAGAAAGTTTAATGAATGAAGATACTAATATAGTAAAGGGATTAAGGCTTAAACTCAAACTAGGGCATAGTTCTTGTATAAAACAAGAACTATTAGTTTAACTTGTCCTTAACATTCCGATAATAGTCACTTAACCTTAATAGATTAATATTATTCTTGTAGCAATCATTTAAAATAATTTTAAACTGAATGGAGGTTTTTCTTAAATGAAAAGAAAAAGTTTAAAAACAATCATAGCGGCTTTAGCTATTACTATGGTTGCAGGAGCATTTGTAGGATGTGGTGGAGACAATAAAGAAGCTGGAGATACAAAAAATGGTGATAAAATTTCAGGAACAATAACTGCAGTAGGTTCTACAGCATTACAACCATTAGTAGAACAGGCGGCTAAAAACTTTAAAGCTAAAAATCCAGAAGCAACTATAAATGTGCAAGGTGGAGGAAGCGGAGCAGGATTAAATCAAGTAGCAGAAGGTTCAGTAGAAATAGGGAATTCTGATGTAACTGCAGAATCAAAGCTTAAGGATAAAGAAATAGCTAAACAGTTAGTAGATCATAAAGTAGCAGCAATAGGATTTGCGGTTATTGCTCATAAGGATATAAAAACAGATAACTTAACAAAAGAACAGGTTCAAGGTATTTTCGAAGGAAAATATACAAATTGGAATCAAGTTGGTGGTCAAGACTTAGTAATACAAGTTGTTAATAGACCAAAGTCCTCAGGAACTAGAGCTACTTTTATAGAGACTGTTATGGACGGAAAAAGTGAGAAAGAAGGACTTGGAACTACTCAGGATTCCAGCGGATCAGTTGAAAAGACTATAACATCTACACCAGGTTCAATAAGTTATATTGCATTATCTTATTTAACAGAGGAAAAAAGACAAAATTTAAAACTTATAAAAATTAATAATGTAGAAGCAACAAAAGAAAATATAACAGCAAAAAAATATCCTTTCTGGTCTTATGAGCATATGTACACTAAAGGCGAAGCAACAGGATTAACAAAAGCTTTCATTGATTATATGATGAGTGATGAAAATAAAGCTGTAGTTGAAAAATTAGGATATATTGCAGCAACTGATATAAAATAATTTAATTATTAAAGCAGGCTGGGTGCATTTATATATGCAACTAGCCTTATTGTGTAAATAATATGTGGCAGTTTTAACTCAAATAGTAAAATAGGGATGATGATAAGTGTGAGTAAAAATAGAAAATTTAACAGATTAAGAACTGAATATTTAGGGAAATCTTATGCAACATTTTGTGGAATTTTAATAGTGGTTTTAACATTGAGCATAATATTTTTTATAGCATCAAAAGGTATTAGTACCTTTACAAAACACGGATATTCAATTGGTGATTTTATATTTTCATCAAAGTGGTCCCCGGATGCAGATGATCCAACTTTTGGAGCAAGTATATTTATAATAGGCTCAACACTTGTATCTATTGGAGCAGTTTTAATAAGTGCACCTATAAGCATTGCACTTGCAATTTTTATGAATTATATCTCCCCAAGGCTTGGTAACAAAGTATTGCAACCAGCATTAGAATTATTTGTAGGTATACCATCAGTAGTTTATGGATGGATAGGTATAACTGTACTGCTTCCTTTTATAAAAAGTATATTTGGAGGAGTTGGTTTTAGCCTACTTGCAGGTGTTTTAGTGTTAAGTATAATGATACTTCCAACTATAGCAAGTCTTTCATCAGATGCGATAAAGGTAGTCCCAAAGGATTTTATAGAGGCATCTTATGGACTTGGGGCTACAAGATGGCAAACCATAAGCAAGGTAATACTTCCAGCTGCTAAAAATGGAATACTTACTGCTATAGTACTTGGAATTGCAAGAGCTTTTGGAGAAGCATTAGCGGTGCAAATGGTAATTGGAAATACTATTAAATTACCTAAAGGTTTGTTAACTCCAACTAGTACATTAACTTCAGTATTAACCATGGATATGGCGAATACCGTATCAGGAACTGCTTGGAATGATGCGTTATGGACGCTTGCATTAATTCTTTTAATAGTTTCATTTGTATTTATTTTAGTAATTAGAGCTATTGGCAAAAGGGGGGAAGTTAAATAATGAATCCTAAATTTAAAGATAAGATGTGGACTGGTATTTTATATGTAATTTCAAGTTTTGTGGTACTCCTTCTAGTAGCTTTAATAGGATATATATTATTTAAAGGAATTGGAACAATTACTCCATCTTTCTTGTTTGGAGAACCAAAGATAGGGGAAGCTGGTGGAGGAATAGGTCCTCAGTTATTTAACTCTTTTTATATGCTTATAGTTTCTCTTTTAATTACTATACCTTTAGGTGTAGGAGCGGGTATATATTTAGCAGAATATGCAAAAGAGGGAAGAATTCTTAATTTTATTAGACTTTGCATAGAAACTATGGCATCATTGCCTTCTATAGTGGTAGGATTATTTGGATTGTTAGTATTTGTAAAAATGACCAAATGGGGATTTACATTATTTGCAGGAGCGTTAGTAATAACAATACTTAATTTACCTTCATTAACAAGAGTAAGTGAGAATGCTATAAAAGCTGCATCTCGTGGAGTTAAAGAAGCAAGTTTAGGGCTTGGAGCTACAAGATGGCAAACTATAAAAAGAGTAATACTGCCATCAGCTATGCCTCAAATACTTACAGGGGTAATTCTAGCTGCTGGAAGAATATTTGGAGAAGCTGCAGCATTACTTTATACCGCAGGAATGAGTGCTCCATCTCTGTCTTTTAAGGCGTCTACTTTAATGAGTAAATCATCTCCATTTAATTTATTTAGGCCGGCAGAAACTTTAGCTGTTTATATTTGGAAAGTTAATTCTGAGGGAATGATTCCAGATGCTACTAGAGTAGGAAATGGAGCTTCAGCAGTACTTATAATTATGGTATTAATATTTAATATATTGGCGCGTATAATAGGTAAGAAGATTTATGAGTCCTATACGGGGAGTAAATAGGGAGGATTAATATGAGCATAATACAAACTAGAAATCTTGAACTTCATTATGGTGCTACAAAAGCACTTAAGAATATAAATTTAGAAATAGAAAAAAATGCAGTAACTGCTTTGATAGGCCCTTCAGGATGTGGAAAGTCTACATTTTTAAGAACGTTAAATAGAATGAATGACTTGATAGAAAACGTAAAAATTGAAGGGGAAGTATTATTTGAGGGGAAAAATATATATAAGGATTATGATGAAATAGAACTTAGAAAAAGGGTTGGAATGGTATTCCAAAAACCTAATCCATTTCCAATGTCTATATATGATAATGTAGCTTATGGACCAAGAATTCATGGTATAACAAGCAAATCGAAGTTAGATGAAATAGTTGAAAAGAGCTTGAAAGGAGCGGCACTTTGGGATGAAGTTAAGGATAGATTAAAGAAAAATGGAATGGGACTATCTGGAGGTCAGCAACAAAGGCTCTGTATTGCAAGAACATTAGCTGTTGAACCGGAGATACTTTTAATGGATGAACCAACTTCAGCACTAGATCCTATTTCCACATTAAAGGTTGAGGAGCTTATGGATACGTTAAAAAAGGAATATACAGTAATAATAGTTACTCATAATATGCAGCAGGCAGGAAGAATATCTGATTATACAGCATTTTTCTTAAGTGGAGAAGTTGTGGAGTTTAATAAAACGGAAGATATATTTTACAAGCCGACAGATAAGAGAACAGAGGATTATATTACAGGTAGATTTGGTTAAAACTTAAAATGATATAAGAGGTGAGGGTTATGACAAGAGGAGGATTTGATTTAAGACTTACAGAACTTCATAATGATTTATTGAGAATGGGCAGTATTGTAGAAAAACAAATACATCTTTGTATAGAGGCTCTAGTAAATCATGATGTTGTTTTGGCAAAAAAAATAATTGAAGATGATGACTTGGTTGATGATCTTCAAAAGGAAATTGAAGACAAATGTATAAAGCTTATAGCTACAGAGCAGCCACTAGCTAAGGATTTACGTATGATATTTACTACTACTAAAATAGTAACAGATTTAGAGAGAATGGCTGATCATGCTGTAGATATTGCTAAAATTGCTATTAGACTTAAAGACGAAAATTTTATAAAGCCATTAGTTGATATTCCTAAGATGTCTAATTTAGTTAATGAAATGATAAAAGAATCTTTAGATTGTTATGTAGATGGAAATGTAGAAGGATCTTATATTGTGTGTAAAAAGGATGATCAGATTGATGCCATATATAGAGGGGTATTTAAAGAAATGCTTCCTATAATGGCAGCGGATAACAGTACTATTAATCAAGCAACACAATTTTTATTTATATGTAAATACCTAGAGAGAATAGCAGATCACGTTACAAATATATGCGAGTGGACTATTTATCTTGTTACTGGAGAACAAATAGATTTAAATGAATAGTATTAAAAAGACATGCGATATATTAATTGTTGTATGTCTTTTCCTTTTTATATGAAATCTGATAAAATAGATTTGTCCGATCGCTACCATTGCTAACACCCCCATCTTCTTCAAAGCGGGGAATATTAGGACTCTTTGACTTCAATCAGTTAGAGTTCTTATGTTGTGCATAAGCACTGATACGCGCCTGGATAAGTTCTTCTAAGGTTTAGATGGAGAAAAGATATTCCTTACAAGCAAACTCCATCTAAACCTAAGAATCACTTGATATTTTATAAAAAATAATTCAGAATAAAGAGGTGCAGAATAATGAATACTATTCTTTTTGATTTAGATGGAACATTACTATCAATGGATGCAGAAGAATTTGAAAAGGTTTATTTTAATGAAATTGGAAAGTCCTTTAGTGACCTAATGGATCCAATGGAATTAGGCAAACATATATGGGCATCTACAAAGACTATGGTGTCAAGCCTAGATGAAAGAACAAATGAAGAAGTGTTTATGCAAGATTTTAATATAAGGGTTAATAATAGATTGCATGAATTTTGGCATAGATTTGATAACTTTTATGATAATGAATTCTTAAGGGTACAAAGTTCAGTGAAGTCAGAAGAGAAGATGATAAGAAGTGTAAAGCTGTTAAAGGAAAAGGGATATAATGTTGTAGTTGTGACCAATCCGCTGTTTCCGATAAAGGCAATACATCATAGAATTAGGTGGGCTGGGTTTAAACCAGAGGATTTTACATATATAACTTCATTTGAAAAAAATCATTACTGTAAGCCGCAAATTAAGCTTTATGAGGAAGTTTTAAAAGATATAAATAAGAAACCAGGGGAATGTCTTATGGTGGGAAATGATACAGTAGAGGATTTAGTGGCTAAAAATATAGGCATAAAAACATATCTCATAAAAGATAATATATTAAATAAAAATGATAAAAGTTATGTTACTGATTATGAGGGAAACTATGAGGAGTTTTATAAGTTTGTAGAAGGCTTGCCATGTATATAAATTGATAGAAAATACTCAATAAATCCTTTTGGATTGACTAAATATGAAGATTAAGGTAATATTATAGAATTAAGGGGTAAACATAATAATTAGGAGTGATTTAATGAAAAATACCATATCAAAGGTAAAGCCTGGGAGTATTGCAGAAGAATTAGAAATAGAAGTAGGTGATAAACTAATTTCCATAAATGAAAAAGAAGTAAAAGATATAATAGATTATAAGTTTTTAATGGCAGATGAAGAAATAGTTGCTCTAATAGAAAAGGCTGATGGAGAGATATGGGAACTTGAAATAGAGAAGGATTATGATGAGGATCTTGGAGTAGAATTTGAAGATTCTATAATGGATAAAGCTAGAAGTTGTTCTAACAAGTGTATATTTTGTTTTATAGATCAGTTACCTAAGGGAATGAGAGAAACATTATATTTTAAGGATGATGATTCAAGGCTGTCTTTTTTACAAGGAAATTTCGTAACATTAACCAATATGACAGATGAGGATATAAATAGAATTATAGAATATAAGATAAGTCCTATAAATGTATCTGTTCATACTACAAATCCTGAGCTTAGACAAAAGATGTTAAGTAATCGATTTGCCGGCAATGTATATGAAAGACTCGTAAAGCTTTCTCGTGGAGGCATAAAAGTAAATTGCCAAGTGGTTTCTTGTCCAGGAGTAAATAATGGCGAAGAACTTATAAAAACTGTTGAAGATCTTTATAAATTACATCCTTCAATTGAAAATGTGGCAGTAGTTCCAGTTGGAATTACAAAATTTAGAGAAGGGCTTTTTGATATGACATTATATAATAAAGAAACTTCTTTAATGGAAATTGAAGGTTTGAAAAAGATTCAGGAAAAATACATAAATGAAATAGGATATCCGTTTGTAAGACTTTCTGACGAATTTTATGTTACAGCGGAAGTAGATGTTCCAACTAAAGATTTTTATGATAAATTTGACCAACTAGAAGATGGGGTAGGAATGATAAGAATCTTTAGAGAAAATATTAAAGAAGGATTAGGTAATTTAATGCCTAATAAAAAAGGAAGCTTTACTTTAATTACAGGAACATCAGCATATAAAGAAATAGAAGCAGCAGCTGAAGAAATTCAAAAGGTAAATACTAATATAAAAGTTCAGGTTAATCCTATTGTAAATAACTTTTTCGGGAGTACTATAACTGTTGCAGGGCTTTTAACGGGTAGTGATATAAAAAAACAGTTAAAAGATGATGAATTAGGTGATTATATAATAATCCCAAGGAACATACTAAGAGCAGGGGAAGAAGTGTTTTTAGATGATGTAACAGTGGAAGAATTAGAAAAACATTTTAATAAAAAAATATTAATATGTGAGTATACTGGAGAAGATTTAATAGATAAAATAAATGAATATAGTGAGGAGGAGTAAAAATGCCTAAACCAATAGTTGCCATAGTAGGAAGACCAAATGTAGGCAAATCTACTTTATTTAACAAATTAGCAGGAAGAAGAATAGCTATAGTAGAAGATACACCGGGGGTTACAAGAGATAGAATTTATGCAGAAGCAGAATGGCTTAAGTATAACTTTACTATGATAGACACTGGTGGTATAGAACCAGAAAGTGATGATGTTATAATATCTCAAATGAGAAGACAGGCGCAGATAGCTATAGAAACAGCAGATGTAATAGTTTTCCTTGTAGATGGAAAATCAGGAATAACTCCTGCAGATTATGAAGTATCCCAAATGCTTAGAAAGTCTAAGAAGCCTATAGTACTAGTTGTAAACAAGGTAGATAGAATAGCTGAAGAAGACAATGCTTATGAATTTTATAATTTAGGAATAGGTGATCCTATAGCAATTTCAGCTTCTCAGGGCTTAGGTCTTGGAGATATGCTTGATAGAGTTGTAGAACACTTTGATAGCATAATTGGAGAAAATGAAGAAGATGAATATGTAAGAATTGCATTTGTAGGTAAGCCAAATGTAGGAAAATCTTCACTAGTAAATAAAATACTTGGTGAAGAAAGAAATATAGTAAGTGACATTCCTGGAACAACAAGGGATGCAATAGATAGCGTAATAGAAACAGAAGAAGGCAAGTTTATTCTTGTAGATACTGCTGGAATAAGAAGAAGAAGTAAGATTAAAGATGAAATAGAGAGATATAGTGTAGTAAGAACTTATGCTGCTCTAGAAAGAGCGGATGTATGTATACTTATGATAGATGCAGAGGATGGAATAAGTGAACAGGATCAGAGAATAATAGGATATGCTCATGAAATGAGTAAAGCAATTATGGTAATTGTAAACAAGTGGGACTTAATTGAAAAAGAAACAAATACTATGATTGAATTTAAAAAAGGACTTCAGCATGAACTTGCGTTTATGTCATATGCTCCATATTTATTTATTTCAGCTAAAACAGGACAGAGAGTACATAAGGTTTTAGAAATGGCAAAAATGTGCTATGATAACTATAATAAGAGAGTTAAAACAGGAGTTTTAAATGATGTAATATCAAGAGCGGTTACTATGCAGGAACCACCTATAGTAGGGATTACAAGAATGAAAATATACTATGCTACTCAAACAGGAGTAAAGCCTCCTACATTTATATTCTTTGTAAATAATCCTGATGCATTACATTTTTCTTATTCAAGATATTTAGAAAATCAATTAAGAGATAGTTTCGACTTTAGCGGAACAGGTATAAAGATGGAGTTTAGAGAAAGGAAGAGTTAATATGATGGGGAATTCTATCACTTTTCTTGGGGGAGGAAGTTTTGGAACAGCACTTTCTATTATGATGGCTAAAAAAGGTTTCGACGTATTCGTATGGGATAGAAGCTATGAAACTATAGATAACATAAACAATAAGAGGGAAAATATTAATTATCTCCCAGGTGTTGTGGTTCCACATAATGTTTATGCAACTTTAAATTTAGAAGAAGCATTAGAAAAGAGTAAGTATATAGTGTTATCAGTTCCTTCTCAAGCTATAAGAGAAGTAGCTAGTAAGATAAGACCTTATTTAAAAAAGGATAGTATTATAATAAGTATTGCAAAGGGAATAGATGAGAATACAGGAGAGAGGTTATCTGAGGTTATAAGAGATGAAATTTCAGATAATGGGATAGTAATTCTCTCTGGACCTAGCCATGCTGAAGAAGTTGCATTAGATATCCCAACAACAGTTGTAGCTTCTTCAGAAGACATGAGCTATGCAAAGGAAATACAAAATGTATTTATGACTAATAAATTTAGAGTGTACACCAATTCAGACTTAATAGGAGTTGAAATAGGTGGAGCAGTTAAAAATATAATAGCACTGGCTGCAGGTATATCTGATGGAATAGGCTACGGAGATAATGCAAAGGCTGCACTTATGACCAGAGGAATGAGCGAGATAATTAGAATAGGTGAAAAGCTGGGAGGAAAAGCTGAAACTTTTTCTGGGCTTACTGGCTTTGGGGATTTAATAGTTACCTGTACTAGTATGCATAGCAGAAATAGAAGAGCTGGTATATTAATTGGTAAAGGTGTATCACCAGAGGAGGCCGTTAAGGAAATAGGAATGGTAGTAGAGGGTATAAAGGCTTGCAAAGCATTTTATAATTTAAAGGAAAAGCTGGATGTTTCCATGCCTATAACTGATGTGCTTTATAAGGTTGTTTTTGAAGAAAAAGATCCCAAATATGCTGTATATGAGTTAATGTCTAGGGATAAAAAAGAAGAGTTTTAAAGTTTATATAGTGCTTAAAAGCATATGGCGCATAAAAGTATATGATATTTTTATGCGCCATATGCTTTTTATTTTATTAGTAATATTTTAAGCTTTTAACTAATATATATATACTGTTAAAATTATAGATTGGGAGGGTAAATTATCTTGGAAAATTTTGATATATACAAGGACATTGCAGAACGAACCCAAGGTGATATTTATGTAGGGGTAGTAGGTCCAGTAAGAACTGGAAAGTCAACGTTTATAAAGAAGTTTATGGAAATGATGGTTTTGCCTAATATGGATAATGAATTCAAAAAGAAGAGGGCTCAAGATGAACTGCCTCAGAGCTCATCAGGCAAAACCATTCACACTACAGAACCCAAATTTGTTCCTAACGAAGCTGTAGAAGTAAAGCTAAAAGATAACACTAAGTTTAAAGTAAGAATGGTAGATTGCGTAGGTTATATAGTGAAAGGCGCTTCAGGGTACATGGATGGAGAAAAAGCTAAAATGGTTACAACTCCTTGGTACAATTACGAAATACCTTTTGAAGAAGCAGCAGAAATTGGAACTAAAAAAGTTATCAATGAACATTCAACTATAGGATTGCTTGTAACTACTGATGGATCAATTACTGATATTGCTAGAGAAGATTATGTAGAAACAGAAGAGAGAGTTGTAAATGAGTTAAAAGCAATAGATAAACCTTTTATTATTGTATTAAATACAAAGCATATGTATGATCCAAATACAATAGAACTTAAGAAAGAATTAGAAGCAAAATATGACGTTCCTGTACAAACAATGGATGTGTTAAATATGAAAGAAGAGGATATTACAAACATATTTACTAGAGTACTTAAAGAATTCCCAGTAAAAGAAATAAATATTGATATGCCAGAATGGATAGAAAACTTAGATAAAGCTCACTGGCTAAAAGTAGATTTTATTAATTTAGTTAAAGATATGTGTACATCCATATACAAAGTAAGAGATATAGGAAAGACTTTAGATGGATTTAAAGAATTTGAATTCTTAGGGGAATCAAAATTAAATGAAGTAAATATGGGGGAAGGCACAGCAAAAGTTGATTTAAAACCTAGACAGGGATTATTCTATAATATATTAGGTGAAATATGTAATAGAGAAATAAAAGGTGAAAATCAATTATTATCTATAATGGAAGAAATGAGTAAGGCTAAATTAGAGTATGATAAGGTTGCACAAGCATTAAAGGATGTCAAAGAAACAGGATATGGTCTAGTTGCTCCAGAACTTTCAGAAATGAAGCTAGAAGAGCCTGAGATAGTTAAAAATGGTAATAGGTGTGGGGTTAAGCTAAAAGCAAGTGCACCATCACTCCATTTCATAAGAGCAGATATAGAAACAGAAATATCACCTATAATGGGAACAGAAAAAGAAAGTGAAGAAATGGTAAAAGCTCTATTAGAGCAATTTGAAAATGATCGTTCAAAGATATGGCAGAGCAATATTTTTGGTAAATCATTAGAGGTATTGGTTAAAGATGGATTGCAAAACAAGCTTTATAAGATGCCAGAAGATGTACAGATAAAGATTCAAAAAACATTGCAGAAAATAATAAATGAAGGTAATGGAGGACTTATCTGTATAATACTTTAGTAATTCTATATAAATTAGGGATTTTCGTTGCGAAGTCCCTAATTTATAATTTTTATTCGATGAATTTAGATGGAAAGTATTTATCATAAGGCAATTATAGCTGAAACTAAGAAAGTTTTGATTAATTTGAATGAAATATTTACAAATTATTCAATATATGATATAATTTCGGTGATACCTGGGTATAGCGCAGATGGTAGCGCGCATGTATGGGGTGCATGAGGTCGCAAGTTCAAGTCTTGTTACCCAGACCATAAGAAAGCCTGTAGTTTTAAGGAACTACGGGCTTTTCTAATTTTAGCGCGATTTCTATAAATACAATGTTCTGTAAAGACCAAGTTAAGAAGAGAGTAGCAAATTACTTTTAGTATTTTTAATCATTTATGTCTATACTAATCATAGATTCATCACCACCTGCAGTTATTGCAGAAGCAATTTCAAAATCTTCATTTGATAGTCTATCAAAGCTTTTTACTTGAGAATAATTTTTTAATTTTTTATCAGAGTATCATGTTTATTTGTAGTAATTTTATCTGTATCCATTAACAACACCTCCATAACTTATATTGCACAAATAAAATATAAATATAAGTTTTGTAAGAATTGAGATTTTAAATTAATAACTATTTGAAGTAAGGGGTAAGATATATAATAAATACTTTAAAAAGGAGAAACAAATATGGATACAAAAAGAGCTGCTGAAATTATTGAATCATTAGGTGTAATAGGAGTAAGCTATAAAGGAAACCCTGTTTGGCTTGAAAATATTGATAAACAAAGCGATACAGTTAAAGTTAAAGATATTAACACAGATACAGAATTAAATGTAGATATAAAAGATTTGAAAGAGGATTAATTTATCTCGAGCCTAGGCTCGAGTTTTCTATTATATATATTTTAATTTTTCTAGCAACAAGCACATATTGTTAAAAAAGTGTTAAATGAACTTAATTTTGTTGAATTGTTTTGAATTTAGTACTATAATTGCTAATGTTGTGTAAAATTGTAAGTGAGAGGTTATTACAAATGGAAGAGGAAATTGAGGTTCTTAGAGAGGAATTAAACCGATTAACTGAAGAAGACATATGCTTATGTTCTGATGAAGTGGTGCAACTTAGTCAGAAATTGGACAAACTTATTTACATTTATCAGACAAGTTTAGCCTAGGCAGCTGGGCTTTTTTTATTTTATAGAGGATTGTGTATAGTGATGTGGAATGTTATAGCAAGAAGTTTATTTATTAAGAGAGGTGTGAAAATGGAAGATTATAATGTAGTGAAAACTGATTTTAATGAAATTTCTGAGCTTGACGAATTAAAATGGAATCATAACAATTGTTATTTCAAGCATCTAATAAAATTTATACCAAATAATGTTGAGACTTGTCTTGACATAGGTTGTGGTAAGGGTGAACTTTCACTTATGTTATCAAAAAAATCTAAGAAGGTGATATCAGTTGATCTTGCAGATAAGATGATTGAGAAGGCAAAAGTTTTACACCCTAATAAAAATATCCAGTATATTTGCGGAAATATTTTGGATATGAAATTTCAAAACGATAGTATCGATGTTATTATAACAACAGCCACAGCACATCATTTGCCCTATGAGTGGCTTTTATGCTTTGCAAAGGATAAGCTTAAGAAAGGTGGTAAACTAATTATACTAGACCTTGCAGAAGCCAAGACCTTAAGTGATTATATTATATGGGGTAGTGCTTTTATCCCTAACATTGCAATGAATTTAATAAAAAACGGTAGATTGCAAAAAGATGATGCTCACTCAAAAGAAGTTTGGGAAAAACATGGTGAACATGATACATATATGACAATAGATGAGATTAAGTTATTTGTTAAAAAACATATACCAACAGCAAAAGTTAAACGTAAGCTTTTTTGGAGATACTCATTAGTCTGGGAAAAATAGTTTAAAAATAATTGTTAACAGTTAAAACTTGAGCACTTACAATTACTTTTGCATATTATGTAGTGACAATTTAATTAAGGAAGTGATTGTAATGAAATTTGCTATAGATATAGGGCATAACTGCACACCAGACATTGGAGCTAAAGGAATAAAGTTTGAAGATAATTTAACAAAAGAAGTTGGATTAAAGGTCATAGAAAAGTTGAAAAATCTAGGACATGAAGTTATAAGCGTGCTTCCAGTAAGATGTAATAGTGTTACAGATAGTTTAAATAGGAGAGTACAAGTTTCAAATTTAAATAATGTAAATTTATATGTATCTATTCATTTTAATGCTGGAGGTGGACAGGGGTCAGAAGTATACTTTTATCCAGGAAGTACTGCAGGTGAGAGATATTCAAAAAGTGTATTAAGTGAACTCGTAAAATTAGGATATAAAAATAGAGGGATAAAGAATGGAAGTAGGCTTTATGTGGTAAAGAACACAAAGGCTCCTGCTATATTAATTGAAGTATCTTTTATAGATAGCAAGGAGGATATGAATAAATATAATGCAGAAAAGATATCCAATGCTATAGTTAAAGGACTTACAGGAAAGATGCCCTCAGAAAGTGTTCCTGTAAAAGATGATAATAAGGGAAATAAGATATATAAAGTTCAGTTAGGAGCATTTACAGATAAAAATAATGCTGAAGCAATGGTTAAAAAGCTAAAGGAAAAGGGATTTGAGGCTGTGATAGATTAAAGAGTTAGAATAAAATTATAAATTTATGAATATATAAAAGTGGAGGTGTTTATATATGATGATAGAATTAAATGGTCAATGGGGAACTGAAATTCATAAAATGAGTAATGAACAATTTAAAAAGTTTAAGGAATGGTATGAAGATAAACATAGTATAAAAGTATTTAGCTATCATAGAGATGGGTACGCATGGAATATCAACAAAGCTCAATCTAATTTAGTAAGATTTTGGGAAGAATAATAGTTTTATCTATGGTTAAAATAAATTTAGTATATAACAAAAGAGGAGGAAAGTATTATGGTTAAGAAAAATGAAAAATTACCTTATACACAAGCTTGTAAAAGAGCAAGAAAAATGATAGATGATAATAAAGAAATATCAGATGTTCTACAAGATACTAATTTAACACATAAAAATGTGCTAAAGATTAAAAATGAAGATGTAGATGTATAAGAAATAAAGCTTGATTTTATATAAAGAGAATGCTTTTTAAAATCAAGCTTTATTTTTAACATTTTATCAAATATCTCATAATATGTATTAAACAATAGATGTCTTTTAAATAGACTTTTAATTTCATCGGGATATTATAAAACCAAGAGGTGATAGACTTGAGTGTTCAAATATACCAAAACCTTAATTTTAAGGTATATAAAGCAGGAAGCGGTTTTATAATACACAACACGAAAAAAAGCTTTAAAAGCGGACATACACATGTGCATAAATATGATATATGTATGATAATGATAAAACTTATAAGTCATAAAAGATTACCTAAAAATAGAGATAAATATTTCATAGAGAGTTTGATTAGAATAAGTGATGATGAGGAATATATTGATAAAATCAAAAATACATGTTAAAGGTCTGAATATTCAGACCTTTATTTTTTCGAGGCCTTATTTACATAATATACATTATGTAAATAGGAGCTAAATGTAAACTGTAACACATAAAAGAAAAAATGAATAAAATAATAGAATAGTAAGAAATATTTTAGGAGGACAAATGTTAAAAATAAATAACAGATTAAATAGCCTTCCCGAATATCAATTAGGTAAATTGGATAAAATAAAGGAAAATTTATTAAGTCAAGGAAAAGAAGTATTAGACTTAGGAGTAGGGGACCCTGATTTACTAACTGATAATACAATAATTGAAGGCTTAAAAAAGTCTTTAACTTACAAGGGGTACAATAATTATCCTCCATATGCTGGGATAAAGGAGTTAAAAGATGGGATAATTAAATACTATAAGGATGTATATGGAGTAACACTAGATAGAGAAGAAGTACTTGTATTAATTGGGTCTAAAGAAGGAATAAGTAACTTAATACCTGCATTATGCGATGCAGGTGATTATGCAATAATTCCTAAGCCATCTTATCCTGTATATGATTTATCAGCAAAGTTATGGGGAGCGGTTTCATATAAAATACCTTTAAAAGAAAAGGATGAATATCTTCCAGATCTTTCAGCTATCCCTAATGAAATAATCAATAAATCTAAGATGTTCTTAATTAATTATCCCAATAATCCTACAGGTGCTGCAGCAAATCCTTATTTTTTCAAGGAAATTATTGAGTTTTGCTATAAAAATAATATAGTATTATGTAATGACGGAGCCTATAATGAGATTATAAGAGGAACTGAAGCCCCTTTAAGTTTAATGCAGTTTGACTATCAAAAAAGATTTATAGAATTTGGCAGTTTTTCTAAAATGTTTAGCATGGCAGGATTTAGATTAGGATACGTAGTGGGAAATAGAGAAGTATTAAATGCCATACTAAAAATAAAAATGAATATGGATTCTGGTCAGTTTGTACCAGTTCAATGGGCAGGCGTTGAAGCATTTAAACTTGGCAGGGATTATATAAATGGAGTAAGAAAGATATATGATGAAAGAATAGAATTTGCAGAAAAAAAGCTAAAAGAATGTAATATAAAGTTTTTTAAGAGTAAAGGCACATTTTATATTTGGGCTACAGTTCCTAGAGAGTATACAACAGATGAATTTTGTGAAGAATTATTAAATAAGTGTGGAATTATAGTGACTCCTGGGTATGTATTTGGAAACCTATGTCATGGATATTTTAGAATGTCACTTACTAAGGATAAAACAGAATTGGAAAAAGGATTAAGTAAATTAAATAATTTAAATAAATAAAGTTCAATAATGCAAGATTTATGATATAATTTAAATTAATAGCTGAAAAAACGAGCATATTTTGTGTTATTGCAAAATATGCTTGAATTTATTATAAATATGTATGTATAATGAATATGTGTGTTAAGCTTAGTTATATGGAAGGATGAAAATTATGATTAGAAGCATGACGGGATTTGGAAGGGCAACCTTTGAGGATGACAGTAGAAGTTTTACTGTAGAAATTAAAAGCATAAATCATAGATATTGTGACATAAATCTAAAAATGCCTAAAAGTTTAATTTCTATAGAAGATAAGATAAGGTCTACTATACAAAAGAAAATAAGTAGAGGTAAAGTAGATGTATTTATAAATCTTACTACATATGATAAGAAAGATATAAGAACTGTTTTTAATGAAACTTTGGCAGACAGTTATGTGGAGTGTCTTCGCAGCATAAAAAACAGATATGATATAAAAGATGATATATCACTTTCTTTAGTTGCAAAATTTCCTGAAGTAGTTACAATTCAGCAGCAAGAAGAGGACATAGAGAAACTCTGGAAAAGCTTATCAGGTCCGCTTAATGAAGCTATTGATATGTTGCTTAAAATGCGACAAATAGAAGGAAATAAGTTACAAGAAAATATAATAGAAAAATGTAATAATATAAAAAATATATTAGATAATATAGAAGAAAGAGCTCCTTTGGTTCCTATAACATATAAGCAAAAGCTTCAAGATAGGTTAAAAGAACTTTTAGAAGACTATAATATAGATGAAAACAGAATTGCTATGGAAGTAGCTATTCTTGCAGATAGAGCATGCATAGATGAAGAAATAGTTAGACTTAATAGTCATATAATTCAAATGCAAGAAACACTTAAGTTAGACGAATCTATTGGAAGAAAGTTAGATTTTATAATACAAGAGATGAATAGAGAAACCAACACAATTGCTTCAAAAGCTAATGATTTAAATATATCTAATTTAGCTATTTCAATAAAAAACGAAATTGAAAAAATAAGAGAACAAATACAAAATATAGAGTAAGTACTGGAGGCAAGTAATGGGTATTAAACTAATAAACATAGGATTTGGAAATATTGTTTCAGCTAATAGGTTAGTGGCTATAGTAAGTCCTGAATCAGCTCCAATTAAGAGAATAATTCAAGAGGCAAGGGATAGAGGAATGCTTATAGATGCTACTTATGGAAGAAGAACTAGAGCAGTTATTATTACAGATAGTGATCATGTAATTTTATCAGCGGTTCAGCCAGAAACAGTGGCACATAGATTATCTTCTAAAGAAGAGGTTGAAGATACAGAAGAGGTTGACAGCTAATGAAGGAAAAAGGACTTTTAATAGTAATCTCAGGCCCTTCAGGTACAGGTAAAGGAACAGTATGCAAAGCTTTATTAGATAAAAATGATTTTTGGATATCTGTTTCTGCAACTACTCGTTCCCCTAGAGTGGGAGAGATAGATGGTAAAAGTTATTATTTTCTTGCAAAAGAGGAATTTGTATCTAAAATTAGCAACGATGATTTCCTAGAATACGCAGAGGTTTATGGAAACTTCTATGGAACACCTAAATCCAAAGTTCTAGAAATGATAGAACAAGGAAGAGATGTTATTTTAGAAATAGATATTCAGGGAGCATTAAAGGTTAAGGATAATTATCCAGAGGGAGTATTTATATTTATATTACCACCTTCTATGGAGGAATTAAAAAATAGAATTACTAAAAGAGGTACAGAAACACCTGAATCCCTTATGACTAGGTTTAAGTCTGCTTATAAGGAGATAAACTATGTTTCTAAATATAATTATGCAGTAGTCAATGATAATGTAGAAGATGCAGTTAGGAAAATTGAATCTATAGTATCTGCAGAAAGATGCAGAGTAGATAGAATGAAAGAGACAATATTTGATTGTAAGGAGGGATTGATGCATGAACAACTCTATGATTAATCCATCAATAGTGGATTTATTAGAAAAAGTTGATAACAGATATTCTTTAGTAGTAGTAGTTTCAAAAAGAGCAAGACAGCTTATAGATGGTGATGCACCACTTATAAATACTGATTTAACAAAACCAGTAACTGTAGCTATAAATGAAATAGAGGCAACAGCTATTACTTATGAAACTGTTAAGGAAGGTATAAAGTAAAAATGGAGAGAAAAACTGTAGTTATAGGTGTTACAGGAGGAGTAGCTGTATATAAGGCTTTAGATGTAATCAGCAGATTAAGAAAAAAGAACATAGATGTTCACGTAATTATGACTGAATCTGCAGGTGAATTTGTAAATCCTTTAAGCTTCCAGAGTTTAAGCCAAAACATGGTTGTAACTAATATGTTTGATGAGCCTAAACATTGGGAAATACAGCATATATCTCTTGCTAAAAAAGCTGATTTAATGCTTATAGTACCAGCTACTGCAAATATAATAGGAAAGGTAGCAAATGGAATAGCAGATGATATGCTTTCCACTACTATTATGGCGACTCACGCTCCAGTAGTATTTGCACCTGCAATGAATACAAATATGTATTTAAATCCAATAGTTCAAAATAATATTCAAAAACTTAAAGATTATGGATATAAGTTTATAGAACCTGAAAGTGGAAGGCTTGCTTGTGGAGATGTGGGAGCTGGAAAGCTTGCTGATACAGAACTTATTGCAGATAAGGTAATAAGTATGCTTTATCCAATAAAAGATATGGCAGGAAAAAAGGTATTAGTTACAGCAGGACCTACATGGTCTTTAATAGATCCTGTTAGATTTATAACAAATAGATCTTCAGGAAAAATGGGTTATGCTATAGCGGAGGAAGCTAGAGATAGAGGAGCTGAAGTTACATTGGTGTCAGGTCCTACATCGTTAAAGGCTCCCTTTGGAATAAATACTATAAATATAACAACTAATGAAGAAATGTTAAACGAGGTTTTAGAACACTTTAGCTCTCAAGACATAGTTATAAAAGCTGCTGCTGTAGCAGATTATAAGCCAGTAGAGTACTCACAAAATAAAATTAAAAAGGCCTCTGATGAACTTGTTTTAAATTTTGCAAAAGATACAGACATATTGAAAAAATTAGGGGAAATAAAACAAAATCAAGTGTTAGTAGGATTTGCAGCAGAAAGCAATGATTTAATAAGTAATGCAGAATCTAAGCTGAAAAAGAAAAATTTAGATTACATAGTTGCTAATGATATAACCTCATCAGATACAGGATTTCAATCTAGTGAAAATAGAGTAACTATACTTACTAGAGAAGGAAAAAAACTTTCATTAGAAAAAATGAGTAAAAGAGAAGTAGCACAGAAATTATTTGATATTATCAATAATAAAAACAAAGAAGTATAAGTTGTTAAGATAAAAGGGGCGTTACTTTGCAAAATGGAATTGTAAAGATAGCCTCTTTTATTTACTAAAATATTTGCTAAAGGGTGATTAAGTGGATAAATATGCTGGTGTAATTATAAATAGTACATCCATTCAATTGGATAAAGTATTTACATATAAAATACCTGATAATTTAATAGAAAAGGCTGTAGTAGGCTCTAGGGTATATGTGCCCTTTGGATTAGGTAACAAAAAAATAGATGGGTTTATAATGGAAATCTATAAGGAAATTGAGGATATAAAAAATATCAAAGAAATAGTAAAAGTTGATACTTCTTTTCCTTTACTTACACCAGAATATCTTACACTTATAAAAAATATGAGGGAAAAATATTTATCTACTCATATGGAAGTGATAAGAGCACTATTTCCATCAGCATTATTTAAAGGGATGAAAAATAAGAAGGAAAACTTAATTTATACTTCAGATAGCCTAAATGAAAAATTTAGTAAGGAACCTTATATTTCAATATATAAAGTAGTAAGTGAAAATAATGGATTATATACTAAAAGTGCTCTAAGTAATAAATTTAATATTTCATTGTCTTCCGTTAATACAATGCTTAAACACAATTTTTTAACCCAAGAAGAGAATATAATAAATAGATATAATTCAAGACAATATGAACTTTATGAAAAGAAAGCCTTAAATAATGACCAAAAGTCTGCTTTAAATAAAATAATTTATTCTGTAAATAAGTTGTTTTTAATTCATGGTGTAACAGGCAGCGGTAAAACAGAAATATATATGAATTTAGTTGAAGAAATGATAAACAAGGGGAAGGAATCTATAATATTAGTTCCGGAAATTTCTCTTACGCCTCAAATGGTTGAAAGATTTAAGGGGAGATTTGGAAAGGATATTACAGTATTTCATAGTAAGCTTTCCGAAGGCGAAAGATATGATGAATGGCTTCGAGTTAAAGACGGAAAAGTAAAGGTTGCAATAGGTGCTAGATCGGCTATATTTTTGCCATTTAAAAACTTAGGTCTTATTGTAATAGATGAGGAACATGAAAATAGCTACAAATCTGATAGCAATCCTAAGTATCATGCTAGGGAAATTGGAGAAATGTTAAGTGATATATATGGCTGCAAACTAGTTTTAGGTTCCGCCACTCCATCCATAGAAACATATTATAGAGCTATTAATAATAAGTTAGAACTAATTACAATTAAGAAAAGAGCAGACGGGGCTTTATTACCTGATACTCATGTAGTGGATATGAGAGAAGAACTTGTTAAAAATAATAAAAGTATGTTTAGTAGTAGTCTTTTCGAAGGTATAAAGGACAGACTTGAAAAAAATGAACAAATAATATTATTTTTAAATAGAAGAGGATTTTCAACTTTTGTATCTTGTAGAAAATGTGGATATGTCTTTAGATGCAGTAATTGTGATATTTCACTTACATATCATAATAACAGCAATAATTTAAGCTGCCATTACTGCGGTAAAACTGAGAAGGTTCCACAAATATGCCCTGAATGTGGGAGCAAGTATGTAAAATACTTTGGAGTTGGAACGGAAAAAGTTGAAGAAGAAGTGAAGAAATATTTTCCGGCTGCCAGGGTGTTAAGAATGGACTTTGATACAACTCGTCGCAAAAATTCTTATGAAAATATATATAACTTTTTTAAAGAACAAAAGGCTGATGTGTTGGTTGGAACTCAAATGATTGCTAAGGGATTAGATTTTAAAAATGTAACACTTGTAGGGGTTATTGCAGCGGATTTATCTTTAAACATCCCTGATTTTCATTCTTCAGAAAGAACATTTCAGCTTATAACACAGGTAGCTGGGAGAGCAGGAAGAGGAAAGAAAAAGGGAGAAGTTATAGTTCAAACTTATAATCCAGATAGCTATAGTATTCAGTGTGCTGCAGAAAACAGCTACGAGGAGTTTTTTGAACAGGAGCTTTCACTTAGAAGACTTATGAATTATCCGCCATTTTCAGAGTTAATGCTTATAAATATGAGTAGTCCCAATGAGGATCTATTGATTAAAAACATACAAAATGTGGCGGTTAATTTAAAATCACTATTACAAAATACAAATAAAGTAGAGATATTAGGACCATGTCCTTCAGAAATTTCTAAAATAAAAAATAATTATAGGTGGCAAATTATAATAAAAGGCGAATTAAATCAAAATATAAAAAAAGAAATAAAAAATAGTATATATGATTCAGTAAAAGAAAGTTATAATAATATAAGAATAAGCATAGATGTAAATCCACTAAGCTTAATATAAATATATGGAGGTAATTTTATTATGGCATTAAGAAGTATAAGAAAAATTGGAGACGAATTATTAAGAAAGAAAAGTAAAAAAATAGAGCAGATAGATGATAGAATTCAAATACTTTTAGACGATATGTTAGAAACTATGTATGAAAGTAATGGAGTAGGTCTTGCAGCTCCACAGGTAGGCATTCTTAAAAGAGTTGTAGTAATAGATATAGGAGAAGGACCAGTATTTTTAATAAATCCTGAAATAATAAAATCTGAAGGATCCTACATAGATGAAGAAGGATGTTTAAGCATACCTGGAGAACAGGGACCAGTGGAAAGACCATATAAAGTAACGGTTAAAGCTTTAGATAGAAACGGTAAAGAAATTGTTGTAGAAGGTGAAGAACTAATGGCAAGAGCACTATGTCATGAAATAGACCATTTAGATGGAATACTATATGTTGATAAGATTATAAAGGAAGATGGAAGGTAAGTATTATGAATATAGTATTTATGGGTACCCCAGAATTTGCGGTACCAGCTTTAAAAAGACTTATAGATGAATTTAATATAAATGCAGTTTTCACTCAACCAGATAGGCCTAAAGGAAGAGGGAAAAAGCTTGCTATGTCCCCAGTTAAGGAAGTAGCTTTAGAAAATAATATAAAAGTATATCAACCAGAAAACTTAAAAAAAGATGAAGAATGTATCAAAGCGTTAAAAGAACTTTCTCCAGATTTTATAATAGTTGTAGCCTATGGACAAATTTTATCAAAGGAAGTTTTAGAAATCCCTAAATATGGATGCATAAATTTACATGCTTCGCTTTTACCTAAATATAGGGGGGCAGCTCCTATTAATTGGGCAATTGTAAATGGAGAAAGCGAAAGCGGGAATACAACAATGTTTATGGATATAGGCCTTGACACAGGTGATATGCTTCTAAAAAGCAAAGTACAGATAACAAATAATATGACTGCTGGTGAGCTTCATGATTTGTTAATGATAGATGGGTCTGATCTTTTAGTAAAAACTATTATAGGAATAGTTAATGGGGAAATATCAAGAGTTGAGCAAATTGAAGAGGATTCTTGCTACGCTCCTATGCTAAATAAAGAATTAGCTGAAATAAACTGGGAGAAAGATAGCAAAGAAATCAATAATTTGATAAGAGGTTTAAATCCTTGGCCTATAGCGTATACTTATTATAAAGATGAAAGAATGAAAATACTTGAAGCAGAGTTAACAAACGAAGATAGTAATAAAGAGTGCGGAACTATTATTGATGTAGATAAAAGTGGTATAAAAGTATCTACAGGAAATAAAGTTTTACTAATAAAGAAAGTACAATTTCCTTCAGGAAAGCCTTTATATGTACAAGAATACATTAAAGGACACACTATAGAAAAAGGAGTACGTTTAAAATAGAGGAGGGCTATACCATATGTTTTATTTTGATAGTAGTATGATAATTTTAATTCCTGCTATTATAATATCAGGATGGGCCCAGTTAAAAATAAATTCAACGTTTCAAAGATATTCTGCCGTAAGAAGTGTAAATGGGTATACAGGATCACAAGTAGCAAGAAAATTGCTGGATAGCCAAGGGTTATTTGATGTTCCGGTGCAGGTTGTAGGAGGGAAATTAACAGATCATTATGATCCGGTGCACAGGGTTATGAGGCTTTCGGAAGAAGTGTATTATGGAACTTCTGTAGCATCTATTGGAGTAGCAGCTCATGAAACCGGGCATGCATTTCAACATCAAGAAAGATATTCTCCTTTGATTATCAGAAACTCCATAGTACCTATTGTAAACTTTAGCTCAAATGCTTCATGGGTTATATTTTTACTGGGTTTTGTTTTAGGACTTCCAGGACTTCTAAATATAGGAATACTATTGTTTTCGGCAGTAGTTATATTTCAGCTTATAACTCTTCCTGTAGAATTTAACGCATCTAATAGAGCGTTAAAAATGATTGAAAATACAGGGATTCTTTATAAAGATGAGGTCGCAGGAGCAAAAAAGGTTTTAAGCGCAGCAGCAATGACATATGTGGCGGCTACCCTTATGTCTGTAGCACAACTTTTAAGGCTTATAGTTTTAAGTAATAGCAGAAGAGATGACTAGTGAAAGATAAGTTTTCCGGAAAGTATGAGTTCTGGAAAACTATTTCGCTTTATAAAGAGTAATTTTAATGAATTGAGGTATAAATATGAATGATGTTAGAGAAATAGCTTTAGATACGTTAAATGAAGTTTTTTACAAGGATGCATATTCAAATATTATATTAAACTATAAATTAAATGCTTCTAAACTAGAAGAAAGAGATAAAGCATTAGTAACTGAAATAGTATATGGTACCATAAAGTACAAATATACTATAGATAAAATATTAGATAACTTCCTAAAAAGTGGTACAAATAAGTTGGATAAGCAAATAGTTAATATACTAAGAATAGGAGTTTATCAAATAAAGTATTTAGATAGAATACCGGATTTTGCGGCTGTAAATGAATGTGTAGAACTTGCCAAGAAAAGGTGCTTTAAATTCTCTAAATTAGTAAATGGAGTTTTAAGAAATTTCATACGTAATAAGGATTTAAAAATAGAATTTAAAAATGATATAAAAAGATTAAGTTTTCAATATTCATTTCCAGAATGGATGGTGGAATTATTCGTAAAGCAATATGATAAAGAAATTGCTGAACGTATATTAATAGGCTTAAATTCAGTTCCATCAAATACTGTTAGAGTTAATAATTTAAAAACTAACTATGATGAGGTTTGGCAAAATCTTGAGAGTAACGAATATAACATACAAGAGGGAAAAGTTTGCCCAGAAGCTATACAAATAATAAAGGGAAGAAGTATAGAAAAAAATCCGTTTTTTAAAGAAGGATATATTACAGTGCAGGATGAAAGTGCAATGCTTGTAGCTCCAAGTATGGAACTAGAAGATGATATGGTGGTATTTGATCTTTGTAGTGCACCAGGAGGAAAAACAACTCATATAGCTGAAATAATGAATAATACAGGATCAATCTATGCTTTTGATATACATCCAAATAAATTGACTTTAATTAAGCAAAACATTGAAAGGCTTGGTGTGACCAGTATAAATTTAGATGCAATGGATGCTTCTGTATTTAATAAAGAACTTTCAAATAAAGCAGATAGAGTACTTATAGATGTTCCTTGCTCAGGACTTGGAATAATAAGAAAAAAACCTGAAATAAAGTGGAATAAAACAAATAAAGATTTGAAAAGTTTAATTCCTATACAAAGAGATATAATGGAAAATGCTGCCCAATATGTAAAACCAGGAGGAATAATTCTTTATTCAACATGTACTTTAAATAAAGAAGAAAATGAAAAAAACATAAAGTGGTTTTTAGAAAATTTTAAGGAATTTAAAATAGAACCTCTATTTTATGGTAATATTGATAATATAATCTATAATGAAGTGGGAACTGTAACCATTTTGCCTGATGATAATATGGACGGATTTTTCATAGCTAAATTAAGGAAACAAGGATAGGTGTTTTTATGATAAATATGCTAGATTTTTCTTTAGAAGAGCTTAAAACATGGATGAGAGAAAACGGAGAAAAGGATTTTAGAGCAAAACAAGTTTTTGATTGGGTATATAAAAAGACGTTTGATTTTGACAATATGAATAATATTCCTAAAAACACTATAACTAAATTGAAAAATAATTTTTATTTTAGTTTACCTAAAGTAGTAAAAATGTTAAAATCAAAAAATGAAGATACTTATAAATTTTTATTTGAATATGCGGACAACAATGTTATTGAGACCGTAGTTATGAAATATAATCATGGTAATTCTATATGTGTTTCCACTCAAGTAGGATGTAAGATGGGTTGTAAATTTTGTGCATCTACATTAGATGGCGTAATTAGAAATTTAACATCAGGAGAAATACTAGGGCAGATATTAAGAGCTGAAGAGGCTACAGGGGAGAGAATATCCAATATTGTAATGATGGGAAGCGGAGAGCCTTTAGATAATTATGATAATGTTTTAAAGTTTATACATATAGTGAATTCTTCCTATAGTTTAAACATAGGGCAAAGACACATAACCCTATCAACCTGTGGGATTGTACCTAAGGTAATTGATCTAGCAAATGAAGAGTTACAAATAACTTTGGCTATATCACTTCATGCTCCAAGTGATGATATAAGAAAAAATATGATGCCTGTAGCATATAAGTATAGTATAGAAGAGCTTTTAAAAGCTTGTGAATTTTATATAAAAAAGACAAATAGAAGAATCACATTTGAATATGCATTAGTTAGTGGTGTAAATGATAGTGACAATCATGCAGAAGAATTAAGCCGAAAACTTAAGGGTATGTTGTGTCATGTAAATTTAATACCTGTAAATGAAGTAAAGGAAAGTGGTTTTGAAAGGTCTACAAATGAAAATATAAAAAGATTTAGTAATATATTAATTAAAAATGGTATAGAAGCTACAGTAAGAAGAGAAATGGGATCTGATATAAATGCAGCATGCGGACAACTAAGAAGAAGCTATACCAATAAAAACTAAAGTTTAAATTGAAGAGGTGGAGTTGTATGGTGGGTATACTGTCAGACGTAGGAAACGTAAGAGAAATCAATGAAGATTCCGTCGGTTATTATAAAGCTAAAGATAGATCTATATACGTTATTGCCGATGGCATGGGGGGACACAGCGCAGGAGAAGTAGCTAGTAAAGTAGCAGTTGATCTTACTATTGATTATATTAAAGGGTTAAGTAATATTACAGATTTAAAGAGAGAAATTACTATAGCAGTTCAAAAATCTAATGAGGAAATATTTAATTTATCAAGATGCAGAAAAAACCTTTCTGGGATGGGTACTACCATAACCGCATGTTTAATCAGTGAAGGTAAAGCTATTGTTGCCAATATAGGTGATAGTAGTTGCTATATTATAGATAAGAATAACAAAATAAAAAAGATTACAAAAGATCATTCATTGGTACAGCAGCTAGTTGATAATGGAACTATAACTGAAGAACAGGCTAAAAAGCATCCAAACAAAAATATTATTACAAGGGCACTTGGAACTAACAAACAAATAGAAGTGGATGCGTTTGATTTAAATCTTAAAGAAATTAGAAATATAATATTATGTACGGATGGATTGACAAATGACGTTGCTCCTGAAGAGATTTGTGAAATAGTGCTTAATCATACCCAAGAAGATTCATGTAGATTGCTTATAGAATGTAGTAAACAAAGAGGCGGTAGAGATAACATTTCAGTTATAGTTTTTGAAGGAGAGTGTAAAGATGGTAGGAACTTTACTAGGGAATAGATATGAGCTGCTAGAAAAAATAGGTGAAGGGGGCATGGCTGAAGTTTATAAAGCTAAATGTCATTTACTTAATAGATTTGTAGCAGTAAAAATATTAAAGGATGAGTTATTAAAGGATTCTCAATTTGTAGATAAATTCAAAAGAGAAGCTACTGCAGCAGCAAGTCTTTCAGATAATAATATAGTAAATATTTACGATGTAGGTTCTCAAAATAATATACATTATATAGTTATGGAATATGTAAGGGGAAAGACACTAAAAGAATTTATAAGAGAAAAAGGCAAATTAAATGAAGAAGAAGCAATAAATGTAGCTATACAAATAGCTAAAGCTCTTGAATGTGCTCATAGAAACAATATAATACATAGAGATATTAAGCCTCATAATATATTGGTAACTGAAGAAGGCTTAGTAAAAGTTACTGATTTTGGTATAGCAAAGGCTACTAATTCTGTGACTATTACAAATACTAGTAAAGTTATGGGATCTGCACATTACTTTTCGCCTGAGCAAGCAAAGGGAAGTTATGTAGATGCAAGAACTGATATATATTCACTTGGTATAGTGATTTATGAAATGATAACAGGGAAAGTACCTTATGATGCTGATAGCCCTGTTTCGGTAGCTTTGAAGCATATACAGGAACAAGCGATTCCGCCTAAAAATATAGTTCCTAATATATCTGAAAGCATTAATAATATGATTCTAAAATCTATAGAAAAAGAACCTATTAAGAGATATCAAAGTATTAAGGAAATGTTACAGGATCTAAGAAAAGTAAAAAACAAAGAAAAAATTAATGTAACCTTTTTTGATATGGATGAAGATAGAACTAGAGTTATGGAAGCTATAAAAGTAGATCCATTGAATCATAATAAATCTGCAAATGATGTTCTTGTAGATGAAGATGATGATGATTATGAAGGGAAAAATAAAATAAATAAGAAAAAAAGAGGAATGATAATAGCTATTACAGCTATAATACTTGTTTTAATTACTGCATTTGCTTCAGGATATGTGATATTTAATAACTATATTTCTCAGGGAGAAAAGAAAACCCAGGATGTTATAGTACCTAAAATAGAAGGATTAAGCAAAGATCAAGCTAAAAATATTATAGAAGGTAAAAACTTGGTATTTACAGTGATTGGTACAGAAAAAAATGATAAACCTGAAGGCACTGTTCTAAGAAGTTATCCAACGGAAGGGACTTCTGTCAAGACAAATTCAGAAGTAAGAGTTACATTAAGTGCAGGCAAAGATAAGCCAAGGGTCCCTGATTTAAAAGAAATAGATTTACAATTGGCTAAAGACATTTTAAGTAGATATAATTTGCAATTAGGTAATGTTCAATATGCATATGATGATACTATTCCTAAGAATTGTATTATAAGTCAAAGTCCATCTCGTGATGAAAAAGTAGATGAAAATACAAAGGTGGATGTAGTGGTAAGTAAAGGCGTTGAAATTAAATATTCAACTGTTCCAAGCTTAAATGGAAAAACAATAGAGCAAGCAAAGATATTACTTGCTAATTCTAATTTAAAATTAGGGAATACAAACACTCAAGCAACTGGGGATGAGACTTTACAAGGAAAGATTTTTGATCAAAGTATAGAACCTGGAGTTCAAGTAAAAGAGGGAACCACATTAAATGTAACCTATTATGTATTTGATCCGAAACTTGTGACAAATCCAGACGAAGATAAGGAAAATGGAAATGAAGATGATAAGACTGATGGAAATAACGATCAGTCACAAGATAACCAAGCAGGAAATAATCAAACCACAACCCAAGAAAATAAACCAAAGGGAATTATAATTCAATAAACAATTGAATATAGATGATTTTAAAGGAGGATTTATGCAGGGAATTATAATAAAAGGCATAGGCGGATTTTATTATGTAAAGAGTGAAGATAAAATTATTGAATGCAAGGCTAGGGGAAAGTTTCGACACAACGAACTTTCTCCAATGGTAGGGGATGAAGTAGAGATAAAAGAGAAAAATGGGAAAGGTGTTATTGAAGACATATATGAAAGGAAAAATATGCTAATAAGACCTTCTGTTGCAAATGTTACTCAAGCACTAGTTGTATTTGCAATAAAGAATCCTGACATTAATGAGGACTTACTAAATAGATTTTTAATGCTATGTGAATTTAATAAGCTTGATATAATAGTATGCTTTAATAAAACAGACTTGACAGATTGTATACATGAAAATGAAGTTGTGAATATGGTTAAAAGTGCGGGATATAAGGTGGTGTTTTTAAAGGCTAAAGAAGGAGAAGGCATAGAAGAACTAAGAGACTATTTAGACGGCAACGTTACAGTGCTATGCGGACCTTCTGGTGTAGGTAAATCAACTATAATAAATACATTGGCAGGAAAAACCCTAATGGAGACAGGTAATATAAGTGAAAAATTAAAAAGAGGTAAACATACTACAAGACACAGTGAACTTTTACAAATAGGTAAAGGCTTTATAGTAGATACTCCTGGATTTTCTTCATTAGATACAAGTTTTATTAATAAAGAAGATGTACAGGATTGTTTTCCGGAATTTAATGATTATTTAGGAGGATGTAAATTTAATAGTTGTCTTCATTATAAGGAGCCTAGTTGTGCTATAAAAAAGGAAGTTGAGAATGGAAATATAAATTCTAAAAGATATGATTTTTACGTAAAAATTATTGAAGAAGTTTCACAGAAGAAATCTTACAAAGGAGGAGATGGAAGATGATAAACATAGCTCCATCAATATTATCAGCTGATTTTTCAAAGTTAGGGGAAGAGGTAAAGAACATTGAAGCTCATGGAGCGGATATAGTACATATAGATGTAATGGATGGTATGTTTGTGCCAAATATTACTTTTGGAATGCCAATAATTAAAAGCATAAGAAATGTTACAAAAATGCCTTTTGATGTTCATTTGATGATCGAAAAACCTGACAGGTACATAGAGGATTTCGTAAAGGCTGGAGCAGATATAATAACAGTCCATTATGAAGCTGATAAGCATATAGATAGAACTATAAATTACATAAAAAGCTTTGGAGTTAAAGCTGCAGTAGCATTAAATCCAGGGACGCCTGTATCTAACATAAAGGACCTGATACCAGAACTAGATATGGTTTTAATAATGAGTGTTAATCCTGGTTTTGGAGGACAAAAATATATTAAGTATGCTTCAAACAAGATAAGAGAAGTAAAAGAGTTGAAAGATAAATTTAATCCTAACCTTTTAATTGAGGTGGATGGAGGAGTAGATGTATCCAATATACGGGAAGTAGTTGAAAGTGGGGCAAATGTAATAGTTGCTGGATCTGCGGTATTTAAAAATAATGATGTAGAGGGGAATATAAAAAATCTTAGAGAGGCTTTAAAATGAAAGCAGTAATAATTGCTGGAGGGCAAATGCCTTCTAGGGATATAGTAAAAGAAGAAGTAAAAGATGCTGAGTACATAATATGTGCAGATAGGGGAGCAGAAGCTGCATATAAGTATGGAATAGAGCCTAATGACATAATTGGAGATTTTGATTCCATAGATAAATCTATATTGCAAAGCTTTAAGGATAGAAATGTATCTATAATAAAGTTTCCTGTAGAAAAGGATGATACAGATACATCTATTGCAGTAGAAGAAGTATTGAAAAGAAAAGCAGATGAAGTAGTATTACTTGGTGCTACTGGAACTAGAATGGATCATGTATTAGGGAATGTAGGTTTATTAGTAAAATTTTTAGAACACAATGTAAAATGTTATATAAGAGATAATAACAATATAATTTTATTAACAGATAAAAATATAACATTAAAATATAGAGGATATAAATATTTTTCTCTTTTAAGCTATGGCGAAACAGTTAAGGGATTAACTATTCAAGGTGGGAAATATCCTTTAAATAATTATGAGCTGAAACTCGGAGATCCTTTAGCCGTATCTAATGAGTTTTTATTAGATGAAGTTGTAAATGTAAAATTTAAAAATGGACTACTTTTAATAGTTGAAAGTAGAGATTGATTTTAGAACTTTGCTTATTTTAAAATAAGCAAAGTTTTTTGTGCCATTAACGGTACTTTATTCATATACTATATTATAAGCAATTATGATAAAGGAAATACTATGTCTAAAGGCTGGAATAAAGCAAAAAAGAAAGCAGGACTCATAATAGGATCTGTAGGAATTGGTATAGTACTTACCTTTTTAGTACCTATATGGGGATGGATACTGATAGCAGGGGCAGGATTTATATATGTAGGTTGGTATCTAATTGAAAATCATGATGATTAAGGGGGATTATATGAGGATAGTTGCAATCAAGCTCCCAAAGATTATATCTAATATAGTTAAATGTATACTTAGAAAAAAATAAAAAATGCAATTGGTTAACAATTGCATTTTTTATATTATATAGCACGCTGTACTTTACCAGAACGTAGGCATCTTGTGCAAACATGTATAGTCTTAGGTGTTCCTTTAACTATAGCTTTAACTTTTTTTATGTTTGGAGCCCAAGTTCTTTTTGATTGACGATGAGAGTGGCTGTACTGAACTCCAGCTACAACTCCTTTTCCGCATACTTCACATTTTCTTGACATTAAAAACACCTCCTTTATAAATTGAGAAAAGTAAAATCTTCTCAATTTAAGCCTATATCATTTTATCATAAGTCATGTAATTTTTGCAAGTATAATATAAATTATAATACGAAAATTATTATAATAATTTATATTTCCTTGAATAAATCCGTTATTTAATATAAAATATTTTATAAAGCGGTTATTTATAAGGAGGATTATTATGATTGGAAATATTTCTAATGAATATGGATATATTAATTACTCTGAAGAAATCTTAGGAAATATTGTAGGAGTTTCTACAATGGAATGTTATGGAGTAGTTGGAATGGCTTCTAAAAATGCAAAGGACGGATTATGGGAGCTTTTAAAAAAAGGAGAAAACCTTAGCAAAGGTGTAAAAATTAGTATGAAGGAAAATAAACTAGTTGTAGAGTTATATATAATAGTGGGATATGGAACTAAAATTTCTGTAATTGCAAATAATATAATTCAAAAGGTAAAATATAATGTAGAAAATTATACAGGTTTAAAAGTATCTAGTATAACAGTGAATGTGCAGGGTGTCAGAGTTTAAGGAGGTAACATAATATGCAGCACTTAAGTATTGATGGACAGCATTTCTATAATATGATGGTAAATGCTAGCAATAAACTAGAGGAAAAAAAGGAATATGTTAATTCGTTAAACGTTTTTCCAGTACCGGATGGTGATACTGGGACAAATATGTCAATGACGTTTAAGTCAGCAGTTAACGAAATACAAAATTTAAACGGAGCAGATATAGGTAAAATTGCTAGAATACTTGCTAAGGGAGCGTTAATGGGTGCCAGAGGAAACTCTGGAGTTATACTTTCTCAAATACTTAGGGGATTGTCAAAGGGGTTAGAAGGTAAAGTAGAGATAACAGCAAAGGAACTTGCAGAAGGTATAATGGAAGGTTCAAAATCTGCATATAAGGCTGTAATGAGGCCGACAGAAGGAACAATTCTTACCGTTATACGTGCAGCAGGAGAAGCTGCTATAAGGAGCACTGAAACAGATATTACAAAGCTTATGGAAGAAGTATGTTCTCATAGTGAAGATGTTTTGGCGAAAACTCCTGAGATGCTTCCAGTTTTAAAACAGGCTAAGGTAGTAGATGCTGGTGGAGCAGGACTTTTAGTAATATTTAAAGGAATGCTTGAGGTTCTTAAAGATGATATAGAGTTTGTGGAAATAATAAATGAAACAGTAAAAGAAAATAAAGCTTCAGTTCAAAAAACATTATCTACTGAAGACATAAAATATGGATATTGCACTGAGTTCTTTATTCTTTCTGAAAAAGTAAATATAGACAAATTTAAGGAAGAGTTAGAACCACTTGGAGATTCTATGATAGTGGTAGGTGGAGAAGGACTGGTTAAAGTTCACATACACACAAATGATCCAGGTCTTATATTATCTAAGGCTGTAAGCCTTGGAGAACTTTCAAAAATAAAAATAGATAATATGAGAGAACAGCATAGACATATTTTAGAAGATGATTACAAAGAAGATAATAATGAAATGGAAGAAGAAAACTTACCAAATAAGCAGTATGGTTTTGTATCTGTTTCTTTAGGAGAAGGAATAAAAAATATATTTGAAGACTTAGGTATTGATGTGGTGATAGAAGGTGGCCAAACAATGAACCCAAGTACTGAAGATATATTAAATGCTATTAATGAAATAAAGGCAGACAATATATTTATACTTCCAAATAATAAAAACATAATTATGGCAGCAACTCAAGCTGCAGAGCTTGCAGAAAAGAGTGTACATGTAATTCCTACAAAGACAATTCCTCAAGGAATCACTGCAATTACTTCTTTTAATGCAGATGCCACAGTTGAAGATAATATCGAAGCTATGAATACTTCTATAGAAAATGTAGCTTCAGGTTCTATTACTTATGCAGTAAGAGATACAGAAATTGATGACAAGGTTATAAAAGAAGGCAATATAATAGGACTAAGAGAAGGAAAAATAGAAGAAATAGGTGACGATAAATTCGAGGTTTGTAAAAATCTTATAGAAAAAATGGTTAATGAAAATAGTGAACTTATAACAATTTTTTATGGAGAAGATTGTGATAAGGCACAGGTAGAAACTTTTGTAAATGAGTTAGAAGATAAATATAGCGATATAGATATACAATATTATGAAGGAAATCAACCTTTATATTATTTTATATTTTCTGTTGAGTAAAAAAAGCCTTAAGGCTTTTTTTACTGTATAGGAAAGTATAGATTATTTTAACTTAATATATGGAGTGATAATATGAATGTGTACAGTGATATAAGCTGTATAAAGGGAGTAGGACCTAAAGCTAGAGAAAATTTAAATAAGTGTGGCATATTTACTGTTATAGACCTTTTATTATACTTTCCTAGGGATTATAAAGAGGTAACTCTATATGGAAATTTAAATGATGCAAATAATAAAGAAGAGGTAATAATTAATGCTACTTTATTGGAGATAAAAAGAGACATACGTACCAAAGGTGGGAAGGTACTTACTACTCTTTTATTCAGTGAGGGAGAAAATATATTTAAGTGTCAATGGTTTAACCAGCCATACATGAAAAATCATTTTGTTATTGGAAACATATATTTATTAAAGGGGAAAATTCAAATTTACAAGGGTGAAAATACTCTTATAAATCCTTCAGTTGTGAAAGAAAATATTTTAAGTAAGGATACTAGTTTAACAAGAAGTATAATGCCTATTTACTCTTTAAAAGAAGGGGTAAAAAATAAGCTGTTAGTTAATTTAATAGACCAGGTATTAAAAGAAATTTCTATAGAAGAAAACTTGCCAGAAGAAATAATTAATAGGTATAAATTTTGTTCTTTAAATAAGGCTATATCAATAATTCATAAGCCTAAAGATATAAATGAACTTCATGAAGCAAAAAGAAGATTGAAATTTCAAGAATTGTTTACATATTCATTAAAAACATTATTGTTAAGAAATTATAGAAACAAGAGTAATAATGGAACTGCATTTAAAATTTATGATGAAGTGAATGAGTTGATGTCTTCACTACCTTATGAGCTTACAAATGCACAAAAAAGAGTTATAACGGAAATATTGGCAGATCAAAAGCAAAGTAGATGCATGAATAGACTAGTTCAGGGTGATGTAGGAAGTGGAAAAACTATAGTTGCAATCATAGCATTGTTTAACATAGTTAAAAATGGATATCAGGGTGCATTTATGGTGCCTACAGAAATTTTAGCAAAACAGCATTATAAAGAAATGTTAAAAATCTTAGATGCCTTTAATGTTAAAGTAGAACTTTTGACAGGAAGTACTACTAAAAAACAAAAAGAAAAGATAAAAGAAGATTTAAAGGCTGGGAATATTGATATAATTATAGGTACTCATACATTAATAGAAGATGATGTGGAGTTTTATAATTTAGGATTGATTATTACCGATGAGCAGCATAGATTTGGAGTTATGCAAAGAAGTAAGTTCTTTAATAAGGGAGCCAATATAGATGTGCTAGTTATGACGGCAACTCCAATACCAAGAACAATGGCATTATATTTGTATGGAGATTTAGATATATCATTAATTGATGAACTTCCTCCTGGGAGGCAAAAAATTCATACATACTGTATAGATATTAAGAAAAAAGATAGAGCATATAATTTTGCGCAAAGGGAGATAGATGAAGGAAGACAAGTATATATAGTTTGTCCTTTGGTAGAGGAAAATGAAGATTTAAAATTGAGTTCAGTAGAAAAACTTTATAATGAATTAAAGCAAAGTTATTTTCAAAATATAGAAATTGCTATTTTGCATGGTAAAATGTCATCTAAAGATAAGGATGCTATTATGGAAAGGTTCAAAAGTAATGAAATAAAGATTTTAATTTCTACAACAGTTATAGAAGTTGGGATTAATGTTCCAAATGCATCGCTGATGGTAGTAGAAAATTCGGAAAGGTTTGGTCTTGCACAACTTCATCAGTTGCGAGGAAGAGTAGGAAGAGGGCAATATAAGTCTTATTGTATACTTTTATCAGAAATTAAAAATGAGGTTACTAAACAGCGAATGGAGACTATGGTAAACAGCAGTGATGGATTTTATATAGCAGAACAGGATTTGAAAATCAGAGGAACTGGAGAAATATTTGGATTAAGGCAGCATGGGGATGAAGGATTTATTCTTTCTAATTTAGCTGAAGATATGAATTTATTAAAAGAAGCTAATAAAGAGGCAAAGTATATAATTAAAAGTGAAGATGAAAATTATAAGCAACTTATAAATTATATTTATAATAAGTTACAAAATAGCTCAAAATATATATGCTTTAATTAGATGCCTCATTATAATATTATTAACAACCTTATTAAATAAAATAGGTTATTCTTTAAATAAAGAACTAAATGTGATAAAATGTTAGAGAAATTAACGAAAAAAGGAAGAGGAGGAATTTGTATGAGAATAATTGCAGGTATTGCAAAAGGAAAAAAGATTTTACCTCCTGAAGGTATGGGAACTAGACCTACTTTAGATAGAGTAAAAGAGAATATATTCAATATGATTCAATTTCGTGTATATGGAACAAAGGCAATAGATGTTTTTGCAGGTACAGGAAGCTTAGGATTGGAAGCAGTAAGTAGAGGTGCTAAGGAGTGCTATTTAGTAGATATGGGAGAAAAAAGCTTTAGTATTCTTAAGCAAAATGTAAAAAGTTTGAATTTTGAAGATAAATGTACATGTTTAAATATGGATTCTTATGAGGCCTTAAAGATGCTAGCAAGTAAGGGAATGGTTTTTGATTTGATTTTTATAGATCCACCTTATGTAAGAGAAATGATTCCACCAGCTATGCAGATAATTGACGATAACAACTTGCTTAATAGAGATGGGATTATAGTGAGTAAAATTGATTCAATTGAAGAAATATATCAGGGAACAGATAATATTAAGTTAACTGATTATAGAAAATATGGCAATACAACTGTTTGCTTTTACGAGTATAGGGAGGAATAAAATGAACATAGGTGTTTACCCAGGTAGTTTTGATCCTATAACTAATGGGCATTTAGACATAATTAAAAGAGCATCCAAGACATTTGATGAAGTCATAGTAGGAGTACTGGTAAATCCCGATAAAAAAGGATTGTTTGAAATAGATGAGAGAGTAGAGCTTATAAAAAGAGCTACTAAGGATATACCAAATGTAAAAGTAGAAAGCTTTAGTGGACTTTTAGTTAATTTTATGGAGGAAAGAAACATAAAAGTTATTATAAAAGGACTACGAGCAGTATCAGATTTTGAGTATGAGTTTAAAATGGCATTAATGAATAAAAGATTAAATCCTGATATGGAAACAATATTTATGATGACAGCGGCAGAATATTCATTTTTAAGTTCATCTTCTGTAAAACAAGTAGCTATGTTTGGAGGATGTATACAGGGATTAGTGCCTGATGAAATTATACAAGATGTACTAGAAAGGATAGAGAAAAATAGGGGGATTTAATTATGGACGTACTTAAGTTACTTGAATATATTCAAGAGATAATAGAAACGGCATCAAAAGTGCCTATGACCGGCAAGATAATGGTAGATAAAAAAGAAATTACTGAAGCGGTATATAAAATAATAAATTATATGCCATCAGAATTTAAGAAAGCTCAATGGGTTTATGAAGAAAAGGATAGAATAATAAGTGAAGCGCAAAAGGAAGCAGAAGAGATAAAAAAAGAGAACATTGAAGTTTTAAAAAGGCAAATAGAAGGCCATGATATCACCATTGAAGCAAAGGAAAGAGCCGAAGAAATAATTTCTTCAGCCCAAAATGATGCGAAAGCTTTAAGGCTTGGAGCTAGAGAATATGCAGATGAAATTTTAACTGAGCTAGAAAAAGAAATCTCAGAAAAAAGCGATAAAATGTTAAATAGCATCAAAGATGAAATGGAGCGTTTTATAAGTAGCTTAGAGGGCGAAGTAAAGTTTACATCTGATACCATAAGAGAAAATATACAAGAACTAAGAAGTATGAAAAAGTAACTTTTTAAGTGTAATAATAATTTTATAAATTACCACTGGTAATATAATAATTAAAAAAATGTACATATATAAATTGATTGTAGATATCTTATAATATGAGTTATTAAATGTAGGGGAAGTAGTATAAAAGATATTATATGTTAAAAAACATATGATTGAACTTATTATCCCTTGTAATAATTTATATTTGCTATACCTAATAAGGGAAAAATCAAATTTACTCATAAAAGAATTACACTGCCAAAGTATACATAGTCCGCTAAATCCAATTAAAAAACTTGCAATACTTAGCTTTATTGCAGGATTAACATCTGTAGTAGAGAGTATATTGCATCCATTTGTCATTTCAATAAGTCCTAGTAAAAGTCCTTGTATAACTTTTGTAGGAATATTAAATAGTATACTAATATTTTTTAAAATAGCATCAAAAATGATGCTATTTTTTATTATGCTATTTATGACTGAAAACAATATTATAAACCCACCTACAGATGAAGAAGTTTTTATAGAATCTTCAATAGAAGTTCTAAGTGCTGACCCTAAATTCAAATCATAGGTAGTATTTACAGCAGATTTATATGGGATCTTTTTTTCATCGGGTTTTATTATTAAGCTCATAATGAAACAGGACAGATAATTGGCAATTAATAATATATAACCCATTCTTAAACTTTTGAACATTGATACTCCTACGGAACCAATAACAAATAAGGGGCTAGCATTAGAGGCTATATTTAGAAGTCTTTTACAAGTATTGAAATCTATAATCTTCTTTTCATATAGCTCACAGGCGTATTTTGCTCCAAGCGGATATCCACACAAGGTGCTTATTATTACAACAAAACTGCATTGTACTGGTAACCTAAGAGGAAGGCAAAGAAACTTTCCGAAAAATTTAGAGTATATAAATACGCCGTTACAGTACAACATTATATTTGATATAGTTAAAAACGGGAATAATGAAGGAAACACTTTATAAAAAAACAAATGAGCTCCTTCTATGGTGCCAGCTATTGAAATACTAGGATTTAAGGCAAAACTTATTATCAATATGGAACAAATTAAAGTTATTAACATAGACTTATTTTTTAGTAATAAACAAATTAGTATTATTGATATTATAATCATTAAATATAATATAATTCTTATCATAAAACTATCCTTATAAAAATACTTTAATATAAATATATTGTAAGGATTGAATTTTATTACTCTAGAATTATAGGCTTGGTTTTATAATCTGCAAATGGGTCTACAAAATTATTAATTAAACTGTAGGATTTAGTTGCTTTAACATCTATTTCTAATATTTCAGGAAGATGTTTCGGAAGCTTAGTATATATAGGAATAGAAGAGCTTTTTTTCATTTGTTTAAGCATTTCTCTTCCTATACTATTAAAGCCCAAAATTCTAGCATAAGGGCATGGGTTTCGTCTAAGCGCATCATAGTTAAAGGTATCAAAATTTAAAAAGTATTGATATAAAATCCTGCTTATTCTTGAATAGGTATATCGCTTAGTTTTTATATTCAGTATAAGTTCTTTCATATTATTAGAACTAATAATAAAGGAGTTAATTCTATTAGAAAGTCCTTCAGAAGCTTCGGGTATTTTTTCTGTATCTCCAATTCCAGAAATATATTTATATTTTATATAATTTAATACTTTATCCTCAAAATCAAATAAATAAGAGCTTTTTTTCAAACTTTCAAGTATATTCCACACACTATCAGGGGTAAAATATTTAATATGATTTATATCTGTATTGCTTTGTAGATAATTTCTTATAGCAGTGGCACTGGAAAATTTTGAATCCAAATCCAATGAATTGTAAGAATTTCCTTGCCTTGAAATGGTAAAGGGTTCAATACTGCTATTTAATTTCAATAAATTTTTACAATATTCTATTCCCAAAATATTGTTAGATGAGGTGAAAAAATTGTTAAAGGACAAACAATTTTTTTCGTTATTTCCTAAATATTCGTACAATGCTAAATTTCGAGCCAATGGAAAGGGAGTTCCTTTATCTAAATGTTTTTTTAAACTTGCTTTAAATTCTAAAGGTTCATTAACAAGAATATTAGATATCTTCATAATATCTAGTATATTACCACTTTCACTGCCAAAACATAAAGAATCTACTATACCTAAGCTATTAAGCAGGCTCATGCTGCCCCAGGCAAAAAATTCAGCTGAAGAAATACTATATACTAAAGGAAGCTCGATTACTAAGTCTACTCCACTTAGAAGTGCCATTTTGGCACGGGTCCATTTGTCTAAAATGGAAGGAGTACCTCTTTGAACAAAATGGCCACTCATTACCGCAATAACACCATCACATTTAGTAACTTCCTTAGTTTTTTTTATATGAAGTACATGGCCGTTATGCAAGGGATTATATTCAACAACAATACCTGCTATTTTCATAATTATCCTCCAAAAATTAGTAATTATTTTATATTGTTTACATAAATTATTATAGACAAATTTTCAAATTATACAAACATTGATAATTATTTAACACGTTTTTTGAAAAATACTATACTTTTTCATAAAATTCAGGGAAAAAGTGGATGGGTAATTTTAAAATAATATATATTTTTTTAAAATTTACCCTTGAAAAGCTTTGGTAAAAGGCCTATATTATATATTGTGCTTTAATTAATTAAAATGTATAAGATGGAGGTAATATTTGTTATGAAATTAATGGAACAAATATGGCAAAAAGCTAAGTCTAATAAAATGAACATTGTCCTTCCTGAAGGAGAAGAAGAAAGAAATATAAAAGCTTGTGAAATGATAATAAAAAATGATCTTGCAAATATAATTTTAGTAGGAAATAAAGAAAGAGTGCATGAGATAGCAAATAAATTCGGTGTTAGTGTTGATGGAGCAGAAATAATAGATCCTGAAACAAGTGATAAGACAGAAGGCTATGCAAAAGAATTATATGAGTTAAGAAAAAGCAAAGGTATGACTATTGAAAAAGCACTTAAAGTTGTAAAAGATCCGTTATATTTTGGTACTATGATGGTAAAGCAAAACGATGCTGATGGTATGGTTTCTGGTGCAATTCATACTACAGGAGATCTATTAAGACCAGGGCTTCAAATAGTTAAAACAGCTCCTGGAGCTTCAGTTGTATCTAGTGCATTTATCATGGTAGTTCCGGATTCTGTATATGGCCAAGATGGGTTATTACTTTTCTCAGATTGTGCTGTTAATCCAAATCCTACTGCAGAAGAATTAGCATCTATAGCTATAAGTACTGCAGAAACTGCAAAAACACTTTGCAATATGGAACCTAAAGTAGCTATGCTTTCTTTCTCAACTATGGGAAGTGCTAGTCATGAATTAGTTGAAAAAGTTACTAAAGCAACTAAGCTTGCAAAAGAAATGAGACCAGACATTAAAATTGATGGTGAATTACAGTTAGATGCAGCTATAGTTGATAAAGTTGCAAATCTTAAAGCTCCAAATAGCCCAGTAGCAGGAAAGGCAAATGTACTAATATTCCCTGATTTACAGGCAGGAAATATAGGATATAAGCTAGTTCAAAGATTTGCTAAGGCAGAAGCAATAGGACCTATAACTCAAGGATTTGCAAAACCTATAAATGACTTGTCAAGAGGATGCAGCCCAGAAGATATAGTAAACGTTGTTGCAGTTACAGCAGTTCAAGCTCAAAATCAGTAAGATTTATTTTATTAATTATATTAAATATAAATATAGACCTGGAAGGAGAATGTTAAATTGAAAATATTAGTAATTAATTGTGGAAGTTCATCTTTAAAGTATCAGCTAATAGATATGAACAATGAAGGTGCTCTAGCACAAGGACTTGTTGAAAGAATTGGAATAGAGGGTTCTATACTTACTCAAAAGGTTAATGGAGAAAAATATATAATTGAAGAGCCAATGAAAGATCATACAGATGCTATAAGATTAGTATTAGGTGCTCTTGTAGATAAAGAACATGGAGTTATTTCAGACATGTCAGAAATATCTTCAGTAGGACACAGAGTTGTGCATGGTGGAGAAAAGTATGCGAATTCTGTTTTAATAGACGATGAAGTAATGAAATCCCTAGAAGATTGTATAAAACTTGCACCATTACATAATCCTCCAAACATAATAGGAATAAATGCATGTAAAGCTCTTATGCCAAATACTCCTATGGTAGCGGTATTTGACACTGCATTCCATCAAACTATTCCAGAGTATGCATACTTATATGCTTTACCATACGAATTATACAAAAATTATGGAATTAGAAAGTACGGATTCCACGGAACATCTCATAGATATGTTTCAAATGTAGCAGCAGAAATGATGGGTAAGAACATAGAAGATTTAAAAATAGTTACATGCCATTTAGGAAATGGAGCTAGTGTATGTGCTGTTGATGGAGGAAAATCAGTAGAAACAAGTATGGGCTTTACTCCATTAGAAGGTGTAGCTATGGGAACTAGATCTGGTAATGTAGACCCAGCTATAATAACTTTCCTTATGAAAGAATTAAACCTAGGCATAGATGAAATAAACAATCTTTTAAATAAAAAGTCAGGAGTATATGGAATTTCTGGAGTAAGCAGTGACTTTAGAGACATAGAAGAGGCAGCTGAGGCAGGAAATCATAGAGCTGAGCTTGCACTTGATGTATTCCACTATAAAGTAAAGAGATTTATAGGTTCTTATGCAGCAGCTATGGGCGGAATGGATTGCTTAGTATTTACTGCAGGACTTGGAGAAAATTCAGCATTAAGCAGAAGTGAAATATGCAAGAATCTTGAATTCTTAGGAATTAAGATAGATGAAAAGAAAAATAGTGAAGGAAGAGGATTTGCTAAAGAAATAAGCACTCCTGATTCTTCAGTAAAAGTATATGTTATACCAACTAATGAAGAACTTATGATAGCTAGAGATACTAAGGAAATAGTTGGAGATAAATAACGCACGAATTTTCATATTTTAACAAAAAAACAAATAAAACTTGACTTTTAGTTATCATCTTTATATAATAAATTGTGGCTAATTCATTGAGGTGAGAAAAATGAAGATAGATATATCTGATTTATTAAGAAAAAAGATTACCAAAAAGGATATAGATCTTTGCTTTGAAGAAGATGGTTTTTATGATGGGAAAGAAGAAATTAAATTTCTAGCTCCTATCGAAGTTAAGGGAACATTAAGTGCCTTAGGAAATGAAATATCATTTAATGCTACAGCAAAGGTTAAAATTGAACTTAGTTGTTCAAGATGTTTAGAGAATTTTGATAGAAACATGGAGTTTTCTATTGAGGAAAAATTCTCTAATGATGATGCCAATAAAGATGATGATTGCATCTTTATAGATAGTGATGTTATTGACATCACAGAAATTATAGAAAATAACATTATACTTTGCTTACCAATTAGAAGGCTTTGCAGTGAAAATTGTAAAGGTCTTTGCCAGAGTTGTGGAACTAATTTGAATCACTCAACTTGTAATTGTGGAGATGAAAATATAGATCCTAGACTGGCTAAGTTAAAGGAATTGTTTTGATAAAACTAAGGAGGTGTTTACTGTGGGAAATCCAGCAAGAAGGTTCTCTAAAGGTAGAAGAGATTCTAGAAGAGCACAAACTTTCAAATTAAGCTTGCCAGGAATAGTTGAATGTCCTCAGTGCCATGAAATGAAACTTGCGCACAGAGTTTGTAAAGGCTGTGGATATTATAAAGGAAAAGAAGTTGTAGCTTCTGAAAAATAAAAGAAAGTCTTTTGACTTTCTTTTATTTTATGTCAAAATTATATTTTTTATTTCATTTTATCTTGTATTTATTAAAAAATTGGTATATACTTTTTACAGATAAAATACCAAGTTTTTTATTGAAAGGAAAGTCGTAACTATGATTATAGCAGTGGATGGCATGGGAGGAGACTTAGCTCCAAAAGAGGTAATCGCTGGATGTATAGAAGCATTGAGTGAGTTTAAAGATTTGAAATTTCTTATTACAGGACCTGAGGACCTTTTAAATAAAGAATTATCTAATTATGAATACGATAAAAATTTATTGAGTATAATAGATGCTAAAGAAGTAATATCTTCTAATGAACCACCTGTTATGGCTATAAGAAAAAAAAAGGATTCTAGTTTAAATAAGGCGCTTAATTTGGTGAAATCAAAAGAAGCTGATGCAATAATTTCAGCTGGCAGTACAGGAGCCTTTATGGCAGGCGCATTATTTATTGTAGGAAGAATTAAAGGGATAGATAGACCAGCTTTAGCTCCAATAATGCCAGGGAAAAATTCACCATTTATGATTATAGATGTAGGAGCTAATGCAGAATGCAAGCCTGATAATTTACTTCAGTTTGCAGCAATGGGAAAAGTGTATTTTGAGAAAATATTAAAAAAAGATAATCCTTCAGTAGGCCTTGTTAATATAGGTGCAGAAGAGGAAAAAGGTAATGAGCTTACAAAAGCTGCATACACTCTTCTTAAAGAATCTAATTTGAATTTTATCGGAAATGTAGAACCTAGAGATATTCCTACCGGAGATGTAAATGTTTTAGTATGCGATGGATTTGTAGGAAATACTGTTCTTAAGATGTATGAAGGAACTGCATTTACTATATTTGATATATTAAAGGAAGAAATAATGAGCTCTTTTTCAACTAAGATAGGAGGAGCCTTATTAAAACCTGTTTTTAAAAATATAAAGAAGAAATTCGATTACAAGGAATATGGAGGAGCAGCTTTTTTAGGTGTAAATGGAATATGTGTTAAAGCACATGGCAGCTCAGATAAAAGAGCATTTAAAAATGCTGTAAGACAATGTATTAATTATCATAACAACAATATTATTGAACTTATAAAAGAAGAACTTATAATCTTAAATGAAATTTAATAGTATTGACGATATGATTAATATATAATATTATCTAATTAAAAGAATTCGGGGAGGTAAAATTATGATTTTTAAAAAGGTTAAAAATATAATTTCAGAACAATTAGGAATTGATGCAGAGGAAATATCAATGGAATCATCTTTCGTTGATGATTTAGGAGCTGACTCACTTGATGTAGTTGAGTTAATAATGGCTTTAGAAACAGAGTTTGATTTAGAAATTCCAGATGAAGAAGCTGAAAACATTAATACAGTAGGAGATATTGTAGAATATATAAAAGCTCATACTGAAGAATAATTTTGAAGTCCCGTGGATATTTACGGGACTTTAAAATTTAACAAATAAACTAAAAGTTTATCCTTGAATTTGTTTAAGCTAAAAAAGCAAGTTGAAGAATAAACTTCTAAGAGGAGTTATTGGTTATGAAAAGAGATGTAGAATTAAAAACATTGCAGAGAAAATTAAAAGTTATATTTAAAGATGAAAGACTTCTAGATGTAGCTGTTACACATAGTTCATATGCTAATCAAAAGAAGAATATAGGATATAATGAAAGATTAGAGTTTTTAGGTGATTCTGTACTACAACTTATTATAACAGAATATTTGTTTAAGAATTATAAGAACAAATCAGAAGGAGAATTATCTAGAAAAAGGTCCCTTATCGTATGTGAAAACTCATTATTTGAAGTTGCTCAAAAATGGGAATTAGGTCAGTATATTAATATGAGTAAAGGCGAAGAATTGACTGGAGGCAGAGATAGAACCTCAATACTTGCGGATTGCGTAGAAGCTGTTATTGCAGCAATATATTTAGATAAGGGAATTGAAGTTATAAAAGAATTTGTAATACGTAATTTTTTTAATATAATAGAAAAAGCTATGAAGGATGAAATAATATTAGATTATAAGACAAAGCTCCAAGAAAAGCTTCAGGAGCGAGGAGATGTTGAGATTATTTATGATCTTTTAAAATATGAGGGGCCACCTCATAGAAGAAAGTTTTATACTCAGGTTAAACTAAATGATAAAATATTAGGTCATGGTTCAGGATATAGCAAAAAGCAAGCAGAGCAAAATGCAGCAAAAGAAGCCATTAAAATTATGGAGGAACATAATGAGTAAAAGTTATTATATAATCCCTATTTTTGTACCTCATGAAGGATGTCCATATAATTGTGTATTTTGCAATCAAAGCTCTATTACTGGAATTCATGAGGTGGTAGACGAGGATTATACTCATAATATAATAAAAAGTTATTTGGAGACCATAAAGAATGATAATGCAGTTGTAGAAGTATCGTTTTTTGGAGGAAGCTTTACTGCAATAGATATGAATAGGCAAAAGTCACTTCTTAAAGTAGCTAAAAGTTATAAAGATGAAGGGAAAATAAAGTACATAAGACTTTCTACTCGTCCAGATTGCATAGACAGAGAGATATTAAATAACTTAAAAGAATATGGAGTAGATATAATAGAGTTAGGCGTGCAATCCTTAGATAATGAAGTTCTTAAGCTATCAGGCAGGGGGCATGAAGAAGGGATAGTATATACGTCTTCTAAGTTAATTAAGGAATATGGATTCACGTTAGGTCATCAAATAATGCTGGGCTTACCTGGAGATAGCTTTGAAAAGGATATAGAGACCACAGAAAAAGTAATATCTATGAAACCGGATATATGTAGAATTTATCCAGCGCTAGTGGTGAAAAATACGCCTATGGAATTTATGCTTAAAAATAATTCGTATAAACCATATTCATTAAGTGAGGCAATAAAGATAACCAAAGTAATTTATGGGATGCTTATATCCAACAATATTAAAGTTATAAGAATAGGTCTTCAGCCTACAGAAGAAATAAATGAAGGAAAAGAAATCGTCCAAGGACCATTCCATCCTGCATTTAGGGAGCTTGTAGAGAGCAGCATAATGAATGATATGATTATTGAAAATGTTCCTTCAAAATATAATGGTGAAATTATAATAGAAATTAATAACAAGGATATTTCTAAGCTTTATGCTAATAAAAAAGAATTTTTTTATGACATGATAGGTAATTTAAAGACAGTTAATTTTAAGGTTATTCAAAATTCTAATATTGAATTGGGTAATTTGGTTTTGAAACTAGATGAAAAAAACGTTAAATTGTCGATGCATGAGTACATAATAAATAAGCATAAAGAAGGATATTTAAAGCTCATATAGAATAAGATAATTGAACTATAATAGGAATGATTATTTTATGGTATATGGGGAGGAAGTATTTATGGAAATATTAAAGGTTTCATCTGGATCAGAACCTAAATCAGTAGCAGGAGCGTTGGCGGCAGCAATTAAGGAAAGAAGTAGTGCAGAGTTACAGGCGGTAGGAGCAGGAGCGGTAAACCAAGCAATAAAGGCAATAGCCATTACAAGGGGATTTGTAGCTCCTAATGGAATTGATTTAGTAGTGGTTCCGGCTTTTGCAGAAGTTAATATAGAAGGGGAAGAAAGAACAGCAATTAAATTTATTGTTCAGCAAAGATAATATATGAAAAACCATGTAAATCATGGTTTTTATTTTTAGCGTTGATATTTTAGTTTTTTTAATATAAACTAGTATATTATTAAATATTTTAAGTTAGAGGTGTTTTTATGAAAAAAGCCAAAAGAGATAAAATACAAAAAATAATGGTATATATAGTGCTTATAATGTTTGTAGCAAGTTTGTTACCTCTTGTGATTGGAAGATAGGAGAGCTATAGTAAATGTTTTTGAAATCAATTGAAATAAGAGGATTTAAATCCTTTGCAAATAAAACAGAACTTACGTTTAAAAGAGGAGTAACATCTATAGTAGGACCTAATGGCAGTGGTAAAAGCAACATATCAGATGCTGTAAGATGGGTTTTAGGAGAGCAAAGTGTTAAAAACTTAAGAGGTGGCAAAATGGAAGATGTAATTTTTGCCGGAACACAATTTAGAAAGCCTGTAAGTCTTGCTCAAGTATCCCTAACTTTAGATAATACTAAGCTAGAACTCCCAATAGAATATACAGACGTCACAGTTTCTAGAAGGATTTATAGATCTGGAGACAGTGAATATTATATAAATAACACACAGTGCAGGTTAAAAGATATACAGGAACTATTTATGGATACAGGTATAGGAAAAGAAGGTTATTCCATAATAGGACAGGGTAAAATAGATGCTATATTAAGTGGTAAAACAGAGGAAAGAAGAAACCTTTTAGAGGAAGCAGCAGGAATAGTAAAGTTTAAAACAAGAAAACAAGAAGCTGAAAAAAAATTGCAAAATTCGGAGAGCAATTTAACTAGAATATCCGATATATTAAACACTTATGAAGAAAGATTAGAACCTTTAAGGGTAGAAAGTGAAAAAGCTAAAAAATTTCTAAGATTAAGTGAGGAGCTAAAGTTAAAGGAAGTAAATATAATAGTTCATTCTATTGAAAAATTAAATGCTGATATAGATGAAATAAGTAATAAAATAAAACACATAAAAAATGATTTGAATATTTTACATAAGGAAAATGATAACTGTAAAAAAGAGCTAGACATATGGAATGAAGAACTGAAAAAATTTGAAGATGAAAATTTGCAAGAAAGAAAAGCTTATTATAGCAAGAAAGAAGAACTAGCAAATACAGTATCTGAAAATAATATACTATTAGAGAGAATAGCAAATTTAGAAAGTATTACAATGAGTTCTACAAAGGATCTAGAAGAAATAGATAAAAAAATAGATGAGTTAAATAAATCTAGAAATCTTTCTGAAAAACAACTCAGTGATATGTCTTTAAAAAGCAAAGAATTAAATAAATATGTTTTAGAAAAAGAGAATCTTGTATTAAGCTTAAATTCTGAATTGGAAAATGAAGAAAAAGTATTAAACAAAATTAAGGCAGATCATATGGAATACTTGAGCAGGGTATCTTCTATTAAAAATAACGTGATATTAATTAATAATAATATAGAAGGATTAAATAAAAAGCTTACTCAGCTAAAAACTTCTTGTGATAGTTTTATTAATTCAATACAAATAAACAATAATACTAAAGAAATGCTTAATGCTGAAATCCATAAGCTAAAGGGCAAAATAAATACATATGAAGAAAATATGAAAAGTAACAAAAAAGAAATATCTTCACATAAGGATAAATTATCAATAAGAGAAAAAGAAACAAGAGAATTACACTCCATTTATAATAAACTGGAAGCTAATCATAACTTTTTATTGAATTTAGATAAGCAGTATGAAGGGTATTCAAAGTCAATAAAAAATCTTATGCAAGCTATAGATAAGCAGAGAGTTCCAGAAGCTATAAATAATGCTTATGTGCTAGGAGAAATAATTGAAGTTGATAAACTTTATGAGAAGGCCATAGAAATAGCTTTAGGAGGAGCTATTTCACATGTTATAACTTCTAATGAAGAAATTGCTAAAACACTTATAAGGTATTTAAAGCAAAATAATTTAGGTAGAGGTACTTTCTTGCCATTAAACATTATAAAAGGTAAGAGGGTTTCATTAAATAAAGATATAAAAAACGTGGATGGTTATATTGGTATCGCAAGTGAACTTATAAAATATAATAATAAATTCACTCCAGCGGTAGATTACGTATTGGGGAAAACGATTATATGTGATAATATGGATAATGCACTTATATTAGCTAAAAGATGCGATTATAGCTATAAAATAGTGACATTATCTGGAGAAGTAATAAATCCTGGCGGTTCATTAACAGGAGGTAGTATTTATAGTAATAAAAATACCAGTGTTATAGGAAGAAAAAGAGAAATAGAAGAAATAGATAATTCCATAAGAGAAACTTCGCTAAAAATAGATAAGTATAGTAATGAAGTTAATAAATTAAATGAAATTGTTAAAAAGCTAGATGAGGAAAACTTGAATTTAAAAGATCAAGTTTATTATGAAAATATAGAAATAACGAAACTTCAGGAAAAACTTTCTCATATAGATAATGAAACTGTTAGATTGAAGAATAATTTAAGCATATCTAAAAATGAAATAACGTCTATAGAGTTAGACATACAAGAAAATATTAAAGAAAAAGATATAAATAAAGCTAAAGTTAATGAACTGGAAAAGTTACAAACAAACAATGTAACTAAGATTTCAGATATAGAAAAAGCAATTTCATTTAAACAAGATGAACTAGAAAAAATAAAAGAAACTTTGATGACAAAGAAAATAGAAAAAGCTCAAATAGATGAAATGTATTTAAATAATGTAAAAGAAGTGGAAAGAATAGATAAAGAAATCGATGAATTTAAAAAAAGAAAAGACAACTTAAGAATATCTATGGAAAATTCAGCAAATAATATCCATGAGTTTAGATTGAAAATTAAAGATAATGACAGAAAAATAGAACTTACAAATGGAGCTATAAGAAATTTAGATGTTAAATTTAAGGATAGAGAAATTGAACTTATAAAAGTAAAAGAAAAAATAAATTTATATCAAGCTCAGTTAGAGGAGTTTCATATTCTTAAGGAGAAAAAAGACAGCGAGTTCCATAAGTATGAAGTAATTTTAACTAAACTTCAAACCGAGGAACAAAGTCTTAAAAATAAACTATATGAAGAACATGAAATAGATTCTTATAAAGCATTAAATTTTAAAATTGAAATAGAGGACATAAACAAATATAAGCAGGAGATTTCAAACATAAAAATGAGTATATCAAGTTTGGGAGTAGTAAATGTAGGGGCCATAGAAGAGTATAAAGAAATTGGAGAAAAGTTTAATTTTATGAATGGCCAAAAGGAAGATTTGATAAAAGCTAAAGATGAGCTGATGAATGTTATTGGAGAAATGACTGAAAAGATGAAAGTCGTTTTTAATGAAAATTTCCATATGCTTAGAACTATATTTAATGAGACCTTTAATGAATTATTTAAAGGAGGAAGTGCAGATCTTATATTAACAGGAGATGAACTGACAGGTAATATAGATATAAATGTACAACCTCCGGGAAAAAAGTTGCAAAATATAAATTTAATGTCAGGTGGGGAAAAAGTTCTATCAGCCATAGCATTATTATTTGCTATATTAAAAATGAAACCGACTCCTTTTTGTATATTAGATGAAATAGAAGCAGCATTAGACGATGCCAATGTGGCAAGGTATGCTGAGTTCTTAAAAAAGTTTTCTGAGAATATACAGTTTATAGTTATAACTCATAGAAAAGGAACTATGGAATCTAGTGATGTTTTATATGGAGTTACTATGGAAGAAAAGGGAGTTTCAAAAATAGTATCAGTAGATTTAACAACATAAGGAGTGATATCATGTTTGGAGGATTTTTTGAAAAATTAAAACAGGGACTTACTAAGACAAAGGGAAACTTTACAGATAAGATTAGTCAAATGCTAAAATTATATGTAAGCATTGATGAGGATTTATTTGAGGAATTAGAAGAGATACTTATTACATCAGATATAGGTGTAGAAACTTCCTTAGAAATAATTGAGAGATTGAGAGAGAAAATAAAGGAAGAAAAGATAAAAGACCCTGTAGAAGTAAAGCCATGCCTTAAAAAAGTTATATTAGAGATATTAGGAGGAGAAAGTGTATCCATTAATCCAGAAAAAACTCCTGAAATACTCTTAATTGTTGGAGTAAATGGTGTGGGTAAAACCACATCTATTGGAAAAATATCAGCTAAGCTTAAAAAGAATGGATATAAGGTTCTGATGGCTGCTGCAGATACATTTAGAGCTGCAGCTATAGATCAACTAGAAGTCTGGAGTAAAAGGTCAGGAGTTGACTTAGTAAAGCATCAAGAGGGGTCAGACCCTGCAGCGGTAGTATATGATGCTATACAGGCAGCCAAAGCAAGAAATACTGATGTTCTTATATGTGATACTGCGGGAAGACTTCATAATAAAAAAAATCTTATGGACGAATTAAGTAAGATAAATAGAATTATAGAAAGAGAATATACTGATGCAGAAAAGCATACTTATCTTGTTTTAGATGCTACAACTGGTCAAAATGCAGTACTTCAGGCTAAACAGTTTATGGAAGTATGTAAAGTAGATGGTATAGTACTTACTAAGTTAGATGGTACAGCTAAGGGTGGCATAGTTATTTCTATTAAACATCAACTAGATATTCCAGTAAAACTTATAGGAGTAGGAGAGGGAATAGAGGATTTACAAGAATTTAATCCTGAAGAATTTGTGGAAGCGTTATTCTAAAACTTAGTATTTTATTATATTAAGTATTGATTTTACAAGGTTTGAATCAGAATTTAATTTTTAAATAGCTGTTAAGTGAAAATACTTGACAGTTATTTAAAAATTTGATATTATATAATTCGTCAATAAGTGATAAGGGAGTGAGTGTGCATTAGCACAAAACTCATGGATGAAAGAATAGAAATTTCATTGCTTTTAGATTATTACGGGGCTTTACTTACGGAAAAACAAACATATATTATGAATCTGTACTATAATGAAGATTTTTCATTAGCAGAGATATCAGAACATACAAATACTAGCAGGCAAGCTATTTATGATTTAATAAAGAGATGTAATAAGCTTTTGCTAGATTATGAATTAAAACTGAAGATAATGCAAAAAAATATGCAATTAGCAAATGTTAAAAGAAATATTCTAATTGAACTAGATAAATTAGAAGAAAACTGTGATGAAAATCAAATGAAAATAGTTGATTGTATAAAAACTCAGTTGATAGATAATATTTAGGGAGGATATGTATGGCTTTTGAAGGATTAGCTTCTAAGCTTCAAGAAACTTTAAAAAAGCTTAAAGGTAAGGGGAAACTTACGGAAAAAGATATAAAGGAAGCCATGAGAGAAGTAAAACTTGCTCTCTTAGAAGCAGATGTTAATTATAAAATAGTTAAGGACTTCGTGAAAAAAGTAAGTGAGAAATCTATGGGGAACGAGGTGTTAGAAAGTTTAACACCTGGTCAGCAAGTAATAAAAATAGTAAATGAAGAACTCGTAGAACTTATGGGAACCACAGAAAGTCAAATAAATTTTGCTCAAAATAATATCACTGTAATAATGCTTGTAGGGTTACAAGGTGCTGGTAAAACCACACTAGCTGGAAAACTTGCTCTTCAGTTAAAGAAGAAAAATAAAAAACCATTACTTGCAGCGTGTGATATATATAGACCTGCTGCAATAAAGCAGTTACAAGTAGTAGGAAAACAAATAGATATTCCTGTGTTTTCGTTAGGCGACAAAGTAAGTCCTATAGATATTTCTAAAGCTGCTATAAAGCATGCTAAGGACAATAACTTAAATGTAGTTATAATAGATACTGCAGGAAGATTACATATAGATGAAGACTTGATGAAGGAACTGCAAGATGTTAAAGAAGGTGTAAACCCTGATGAAATACTTCTTGTAGTAGATTCAATGACAGGACAGGATGCAGTAAATGTAGCGGAAAGTTTCAATAGTAAATTAGATGTTACAGGAGTTGTACTCACAAAGTTAGATGGTGACACTAGAGGTGGAGCAGCCCTTTCTATAAAGGCTATTACTGGAAAGCCTATAAAGTTTGTAGGTATAGGCGAAAAAATGAATGACTTTGAAGTTTTTCATCCAGATAGAATGGCATCTCGAATACTAGGTATGGGAGATGTATTGACTTTAATAGAAAAAGCTCAACAAGCAATAGACGAAAAGGAAGCAGAAAAACTTGGCAATCGTCTTATGAATCAAGAATTTAATTTAGAGGATTTCCAGCAGGCAATGCAGCAAATGAAGAACTTGGGTCCTTTAAATAAAATAGTGGAAATGATTCCTGGTATAAGCACTAAGGAGCTTCAAGGAGTAGATCTTAGCCAAGGTGAAAAAGAACTTAAAAAAACTGAGGCTATTATAGGTTCTATGACTATTAAAGAAAGAAGAAATCCTTCCTTAGTAAGCAGCTCTTCTTCAAGAAAGAAAAGAATAGCTAGTGGGTCAGGTACAACTATTCAAGATATTAATAAACTTTTAAAGCAATTTGAAGAAATGAAAAAGATGATGAAGCAAATGAAGGGAATGCAAAAAGGCTTTAACAAGAAAAAAGGCTTATTTGGAAAATTACCTTTCTAATATATTAATTGTTTTACTTTTTAAAGGAGGTGAAAAAACATGGCAGTTAAAATAAGACTAAGAAGAATGGGTGCTAAAAAAGCTCCTTTCTATAGAGTTGTTGTAGCAGATTCCAGATCCCCAAGAGATGGAAGATTCATAGAAGAAATAGGATACTACAACCCAATCACTGAACCAGCAACTATCAAGATAGATGAAGAAAAAGCTATTCAGTGGGTAAACAATGGTGCTCAACCAACAGAAATAGTTAAAAGACTTTTTGTTAAGTCTGGTGTTTCAGAGAAGCTTGGAAAGTAATATGGGGGTGCATTAAATGAAAGAATTAGTTGAAATTATAGCTAAGTCATTAGTTGATAGCCCTGATATGGTTCAAGTGAATGAAATAACTGGAGAACAATCAGTAATTTTAGAATTAAAGGTTGCTCCAGAAGACATGGGAAAAGTTATAGGAAAACAGGGAAGAATAGCTAAAGCTATTAGAACTGTAGTTAAAGCAGCAGCGATTAAGGAAAACAAGAGAGTTGTTGTAGAGATATTATAAAAGAGTTAGGGATGCCTAACTCTTTTTTTTAGAAAGGAGACTATTATTATGAAAGAGTATCTAAGTGTAGGTCAAATAATAAACACTCATGGATTGAACGGTGAAGTAAAGGTATTTCCTCTTACTGATGATATAAAGGCGTTTAAAGCTTTAGATAAAATATTTATTGATAATAAGGAAACAAATATATTAAGCGTTAAGTTTCAAAATGATAAGGTTATTTTAAGAATAGAAGGAATAGATTCCATTGAACAAGCAATGAAATACAAAAATAAATACATAGAAGTAAAAAGAGATGATGCTGAAAAGCTTTCAGAAGGTAGTTTTTTTATAGCTGATTTGATTGGATGTACAGTGTATGATGAAAATGGTGAAGATCTAGGTAAAATAGCAGATGTAATACAAACTAAAAGCAATGATGTATACTGGATTAAAGAAAAAAAGGAATTACTTATTCCAGCGTTAAAAGATATTGTGGTTAATATAAATATAGAAGAAAGAAAGGTAATTATAAAGCCTGTTTCGCAATGGATGTCAGAGTAGATATTTTAACTTTGTTTCCAGAGATGTTCGAAATTTTTAACCACAGTATAATGGGTAGAGCTATAAAAAATAATATTATAAATATAAATACTATAAATATAAGAGATTTTACTGAAAGCAAACATAGAAAGGTAGATGACTATCCATATGGCGGTGGTGCAGGTATGGTAATGTCAGCGCAACCGTTAGTGGATGCTATAAGCCATGCAAAGAAGCTAAACTCAGGTAAAGTTATTTTTTTGGGCCCAAGGGGAAAAACGTTTAATCAAGAAATGGCAAAAGAGCTTTCTAAGGAAAAAGGATTAATATTTGTTTGTGGCCACTATGAAGGTATTGATGAAAGAGTTTATAATCATATAGATATGGAAATTTCATTAGGTGACTTTGTTTTGACCGGAGGTGAAATGGCATGTATACCTGTAGTGGATGCCGTTTGTAGATTAATTCCAGAAGTTTTAGGAAGTAGTGAGAGTTTTATGGATGAATCCTTTTATGATGGACTTTTAGAATATCCACAGTATACTAGACCTGAAGTCTTTAGAGGAGAAAAGGTACCTGAAATATTAACATCAGGTCATCATGAAAATATACGCAAATGGAGAAAACTTCAATCTTTGATTATAACAGAAGAAAGAAGACCTGATTTATTTGAAACTTATAATTTAACAGAAGAAGATATTAAATTATTAAAAAAATGGAAGAAAAAATCATAGATTGTTGTTGAAAAATAAGTTTATATATGTTAAAATAACCTTTGTGCTAGTACGGACGTTCCTCTGTCTTAAAAATAGGCATGAGCGTTACATATTTTCAAGGAGGGAATGCACAATGTTAGAAGTAATAAGAGCTATAGAAGCTGAACAAATTAGAAATGATTTACCTGAATTTAATGTCGGAGATACTGTAAAAGTACATGTAAGAATTAAAGAAGGTAACAGAGAAAGAGTACAGATTTTCGAAGGAACAGTATTAAAGAGACAAAACGGTGGATTAAGAGAAACTTTTACTGTAAGAAGAGTTGCTTACAATGTAGGAGTTGAAAGAACATTCCCAGTTAATGCTCCAACTGTTGAGAAAATCGAAGTTGTTAGAAGAGGTAAAGTAAGAAGAGCTAAGTTATTCTACTTAAGAGATAGAGTAGGTAAGGCTGCAAAAGTAAAAGAAAGATTATAATAAAAATGGGGCTTACTTAATAAGTCCCTTTTTTATATATTAGGTGGTGTTATCGTATGGTAAAAGAGTTAGTGGATTTAGGCAAGTCTATACTTATAGCAATAATAGCTGCATTTTTAATAATAACTTTTGTATTTGAAACTGTAAATGTGGATGGGTTATCTATGTATCCTACTCTTCATAATAAGGATAGGCTTATTGTTGAAAAGGTTTCATATTATTTTAGAGAACCAAAAATGCAGGATATTGTTGTTATTAAATATCCAGCAAACCCTAAAGAAAAGTTTATAAAAAGGGTAGTAGCAGTTGAAGGCGATAAAGTGAAAGTAGAAAATAATACCTTATTTATAAATGGAATTTCTCAAAACGAGGATTATATATTTGAACAAAAAATGGAGGACTTTCCTGAAGTAACAGTGCCATCAGGAACAGTGTTTGTTTTAGGGGATAATAGAAATAATAGTTTAGATAGTAGAGATTCTAGAGTTGGGTTTGTAAAATACAATATGGTAGTAGGAAGAGCTGCTTTAAGGATTTATCCTTTTAGAAACTTTGGAAGTATAAATTAATAACCTAAAGAAAGGATAGATATATATGGATATGGCAATAAATTGGTTTCCTGGTCATATGGCAAAAACAAGAAGACAAATAAAAGAAAATCTTAAATTAGTAGATGCAGTGATTGAAATAAGAGATGCCAGAATAGTTAAATCTAGTGCGAATCCTGAAATAGAAGAAATTTGTGGTGATAAGCCTAGAATAATTCTTTTAAATAAAGCTGATTTAAGTGAAAAAGAAATTACTAATCAGTGGATAAGGACTTTATCTAAACAAAATGTAAAGGCCATAGCTTTTAATGCTTTAACGGGTGAAGGAACTAATAAGATTAGAGGTTTGTTAGATGAACTTTTAAAAGAAAAGCATGAGAGAATAAAAAATAAGGGCATAATGAAATTTGTAGATAGAGTAATGGTGGTAGGTATTCCTAATGGAGGAAAGTCATCTTTCATAAATAAAATGGCAAAAGCCAGCATTGCAAAGACTGGAGATAAGCCAGGAGTTACTAAAAGCAAGCAGTGGATAAAGACTAAAATGGATGTTGAGCTTTTAGATACACCAGGAGTGTTATGGCCTAAATTTGAAGATGAACAGGTAGGTTTAAGCTTAGCTTTTACAGGAGCTATAAAGGATGAAATTATGGATATAGAAACTTTGGCATTGAAGCTTATAGAAAAACTTCAAGAGGAATATCCTGAAAATCTTAAAAATAGATATAAGTTAGAGACATTAAGTGATAGCGCATTGGAGAATATGGATAATATAGGAAGAAAAAGAGGCGCTGTAATTTCAAGGGGAGAGATAGATTATAATAGAGTGGCTATTATGCTCCTAGATGAATTTAGAGCTGGAAAGCTAGGTAAGATATCTCTTGAGAGACCTGATACTATATAATGAAGGATATAAACTATGATAGAAAATTTAAATGATATAAATTTTTATAATTTAAAGTTTGATGAAATCAAAAGCAAAATAAAATGTATTGAGAAAAGTTATTTTGATATAAAATCTCAAGTAAATGTAGAAGAAATAATACAGTTATTATGTAAGGACCATAGAAAAAATGTACAGAAACTTTCAGTAAGCTTGCAAAGTTTTATTGAGAAAACTAATAAAGAAATTGAAAGAGTAAATAACATGTACAATTTTGATAAGGGATTTATTAGTAATGGATATGTTTCTGGAACAGATGAAGTAGGAAGAGGCCCTTTAGCAGGACCCGTTGTTGGAGCTACAGTGGTCTTAGATTTAAATAAATCAAATAGTAAGGATATTATTTTAGGTATAAAAGATTCTAAAAAGCTATCTGCAAAATTAAGAGAAGAATTAAGTTCTATAATTAAGGAGAAGTGTATTTCTTATAAAATTGTTGAAATAGAGAATACCATTATAGATGAAAAGGGCATAGGCTGGTGCAACAATGAGGTTTTAAAACAGTCCACTTTAAATTTAAATTTACAGCCTAACCTTGTTTTATCTGATGGATATGCAATAAAGAACATAAATATGAAAAATGAATATGTTATAAAAGGAGACTCTAAAAGCGCTAGTATAGCATGTGCATCCATAATAGCTAAGGTTTACAGAGATAATGTTATGGACAATTATGCAAAGAATTATCCACAGTATGGATTTGAAAAAAATGCTGGTTATGGAACAGCTGAACATATAGAAGCTTTGAAAAAATTTGGACCATGCAAAATACATAGGATGAGTTTTTTAAAAAACATTTTATAAACTATATTTGGAAAGCATCTTTTATAAGTTTTATAGAGAAATCATCATTAAGATGATTTAAGATTACTTCTATTACATCAAATCTAAAATTAAATTTGTTAAGTCTTTTTTTAAGAATATACATTTGTGCGGTTTTATATATGCGATATTGTTTTAAATAATTTACAGATTCTCCAGGAGTTCCGTAAAGAGTTCCATACCTTGTTTTTACCTCAATAAAGCTTATATAATCTCCGTCTTTTGCTATAATATCTATTTCCCCTGTTTTACTCCTAAAATTTCTGTCTAAAATAATATAGCCTCTGTCAATAAGATAGTCTTCTGCAATATTTTCTCCTAGATTTCCTATATCCTTTTTATAGGAATACATAAAAACTCTCCTCTCATTTAAAACATTTTTAAATCGTCTAATTAATATTATTTCCTAATTCTAGTAGAAATATATCATAAACTAAATAAAATAACGTAACTGTTTTATTACTTATATTATAATATAAGTATACCTCAAAATACTAGAGAAAAATTCTTAATATTCATGCAATGTCAAAATAAGCACCAAGCGCATAGCTTATCTATATGCTTGGTGCTTATTTTTGTGTTTGAAATTCTCGTATGTATTAAAAAATATATATTTTGGTTAAAATTGCAAAAGAGGTGATAAAAATGGCTATTAAAGTTAATTCTGCTGCTTTTACAGGTGTTGAGGGAATTATGGTAGCTGTGGAAGTGGATATTGGGAGAGGACTTCCAAGCTTTAATATTGTAGGATTAGGCGATATAGCAGTAAAAGAATCAAAAGAAAGAGTTAGAACTTCTTTGATAAACTCCGGATTTGAATTTCCTGTGGGAAGAATAACGGTAAATTTAGCACCAGCAGATGTAAAAAAGGAAGGTTGTTTATTTGATCTTGCTATAGCTATAGGAATTTTAAAAGAATCAGGACAAATTACTATGGATATAGATGATTACGTATTTTTAGGAGAGTTATCCCTAAGGGGAGAGCTTAGAGCCATAAGAGGAACCCTTCCTATAATAATAGGAGGAATTGAGAATAAATTTAATAAATTTATAATTCCAATTTCTAATAGTATAGAAGCGTCTTTGGTAAAAAACTCAGAAGTATATCCTTTTGAAACTTTAAAGGAAGTAGTTTCTTATCTCCAGTACAAAGATTTGATGCCTTTTTATGCAGAAGATCCTATATCAAGAACCGTAAAATATAATATTGATTTTGAGGAGGTTATAGGGCAGGAAAGTGTTAAAAGAGCAATTGAAGTAGCAGCAGCTGGAAATCATAATATAATTCTTTACGGACCTCCAGGTACAGGAAAAACTATGCTTGCAGAGAGAATACCTACTATTTTACCAGATTTAAGTTATGAAGAATCTCTTGAGTGTACTAAGGTATATAGTGTAGCCGGAGAACTTAATAGGGAATATAACCTAATATCAAATAGGCCATTTAGAAGCCCCCACCATACAGCCTCTAAAATAGCGCTTATAGGTGGTGGATCAAAACTTTTACCGGGAGAAATAAGTTTGGCTCATAATGGGATCCTTTATTTAGATGAGATGTTAGAATTTAATAAGAATTCATTGGAGGCCTTAAGACAACCATTAGAAAACAGGAAAGTAAAGATTTCAAAATCTACAGGAACAGTTGAGTATCCGTGTAATTTTATGCTAGTGAGTTCTTTAAATCCATGTCCTTGTGGAAATTATGGATCAGGAAATTGTATATGTACTGACTATGAGAGAAAGAGATATATTAAAAAGTTATCAGGACCACTAATGGACAGAATTGACATATTTGCATTTGTAAATAAATTAAACTTTAAAGACATAGGAAATGGGAAAAAAGAAGAAAGTTCTAAACTTATTAAAAAAAGAATAGAACGAGCAAGAGAGCTGCAAAAAGAAAGATTTGAAGGTTTACAAATAAGAACAAATGGGGAAATGTCATCTTCTGAAATAAAGAAATATTGTGTGCTGAAAGAAAAAGAAAAAGTTTTTATAGAAAAAGTATATAACAAATTTAATTTTAGTACTAGAGTATATCATAAGGTACTTAAACTTGCCCGCACCTTAGCAGATTTAGAGGGAAAAGACTTAATAGGGGAACAGGATTTAATTGAGGCTATTCAATATAGAAGGTTTTTAAGTGATGTAGTATAAAAGAGGTGTATAATATGAATTTATATGACATTTGGCTTGTGAAAATTAAATTAAATAATAAACTGAAGATAAATTTATTAAATAAATTTAAAGCATCAAAATCAATTTACGAGTATTGTAATGATAGCTTATACATAAGTAAGGATATTGAGTCAGAAAGAAAAGTAAAACTGCTTATGAAAAATCAGTGGAATAAAGATGAACTTAATAAATATTTAAATATATTAGAAGATAAAGAAATAAACATGGTCCTATTTAATGAGGAAAAATATCCAATTAAATTAAAAGAATGTAACAATGCTCCTATAGCTCTATTTTATAAAGGGGATATAGTACCATTAAACCATCACAGAAGTGTAGCTATAGTAGGATCACGAAGATGTTCTTACTATGGTGAAAATTTATCAGAGATAATTTCCAGAGAGCTATGTCAAAAAGAAGTAAGTATAATTAGTGGGATGGCAAAAGGCATAGATTCTTTTGCTCACTTTGGTGCGTTAAAAAATAATGGATTTACATGTGCAGTACTAGGATGCGGAGTAGATATAATATACCCTAAGCAAAATAAGGAACTATATAAAGAGATAATAAAAAAGGGATGTATAGTATCAGAATTTTTGCCGGGTACCGAGCCTATTTCATATAACTTTCCTTTAAGGAATAGGATAATAAGTGGACTAAGTGAAGCAGTGGTAGTAGTAGAAGCCTCGGAGCGGAGCGGATCATTAATTACTGCCACATATGCATTGGACCAAGGAAGGGATGTGTTTTCTGTTCCAGGTTCGATATTATCTGAAACTAGTAAGGGAACGAATAAACTAATAAAGGAGGGAGCATTTCCGCTTACTTCGGTAGAAGATATATGTAATTTCTTGAATATTGAATATAATTCTAACAAAAAAGATAAAATAAGATTAGATAAGAAAGATATAATAAAGCTAGATAAGATTGAAAATAAAGTATATTCAATTATAAATGAAACACCTATGTATATTGATGATATATTAAAATATAGCAATATTGACATAAAGCAGTTATATGAGGTATTATTTGAATTGCAATTAAAAAATAGAATAACTTGCCTTTCTGGCAATTATTATGTTAAAATTGCAAATAGTATTTAATATAAGAAAATTTTAAATTAAGAAAGCAATTAGAATTTAAGGGGGGTGTCAACTCTGATAAAAAAAGTTATCAGAGGGAAGCATGGGACAAAAACTTATAATAGTAGAATCACCAGCAAAGGCTAAAACCATTAGAAAGTATTTGGGAAAGAATTATATAGTAGAAGCATCTATGGGACATATAAGGGATTTGCCTAAAAGTCAGTTAGGCGTTGATATAGAAAATAACTATAATCCTAAGTATATTACTATAAGGGGTAAAGGAGAACTTTTAGAAAAGTTAAAGAAGGAAGCAAAGAAAAGTGATGAAGTATATTTAGCAACGGACCCTGATAGAGAAGGAGAAGCTATTTCCTGGCATTTACTTCAGGCATTAAAAATAGATGAAAGTAAAAAATGTAGAGTAGTTTTTCATGAAATAACTAAGGGAGCAGTAAAAAGTGCTATTAAGTCTCCTAGAGAAGTAAATATAAATCTAGTAAATGCACAACAAGCACGTAGAGTATTAGATAGATTAGTAGGTTATCAAATTAGTCCTATTCTTTGGAAAAAAGTAAGATGGGGATTAAGTGCGGGTAGGGTTCAGTCTGTAGCATTAAAATTAATATGCGATAGAGAACTTGAAATAGAAAAATTTATACCTAAGGAATATTGGACAATTGAAGGTATAGTACATAAAGAAAAGGATAAGCAAACTTTTCCAATAAGATTGCATTCTAAAGACAATAAAAAAATAGAAATAAACAATAAAGAAGAAGCAGATAATATAAGTAACGATTTAAAAATAGGTGAATTTATAGTAAAAAGTGTAAAGAAAAGCAAAAAGAATAAAAATCCTCTTGCGCCATTTACCACTAGTACGCTTCAACAGGATGCATATAAAAAGCTGAACTTTGCTACAAAAAGAACTATGTCCGTAGCGCAACAGTTATATGAAGGAATTGACATTAAAGGTTATGGTACTATAGGTTTAATAACCTATATGAGAACTGACTCTGTAAGAATTTCTGTAGAAGCTCAAGAAATGGCTAAACAATTTATAATAGATAAGTATGGAAAAGAATATGTTCCAGAATCATTTAGGGAATTTAAAGGCAAAAAAAATATTCAAGATGCTCATGAAGCTATAAGACCTACTAATGTGGAAATTACTCCAGATATAGCTAAAGAAAATCTGAGTCCAGAGCAATATAAGTTATATACATTGATATGGAATAGATTTATGGCTAGCCAAATGTCTTCCTGTGTACTTGATGTTACAGCAATAGACATTGTAAATGGAGTATATTCTTTTAAAGCTAGCGGATCTATTGTTAAATTTGATGGATTCATGAAGCTTTATGAGTATTCAACAGAAGACGAAAATGAAAGTACAAAGCTTCCTAATCTTGAGGATAATGATAAATTAGTATGTAAAGATGTAGATAGTAAGCAGCATTTCACGCAACCGCCAGCTAGATTTTCCGAAGCGACTTTAGTAAAAATCTTAGAGGAGAACGGTATAGGGCGTCCAAGTACATATGCTCCTACTATATCTACTATTTTAGAGAGAAAGTACATAGAAAGAGAAAAGAAAACACTAAAACCAACGGAATTAGGATTTATAGTAGACAATATATTAGTAGAGTATTTCAAACCTATCGTGGATGCAGAATTTACTGCTGAAATGGAAGATAAACTAGATAATATAGAAGGTGGTAAAGAAAACTGGAAAAAGGTAGTGAATGATTTCTTTGAACCACTTAAAGAATTGATAGAAAAAGCCGAAAAAGAAGTAGAGAAAATTACAATAGAAGATAAAGTTACTGATATAAAATGTGATAAATGCGGCAAAAATATGGTTATAAAACATGGAAGATTTGGAGAGTTTTTAGCTTGTCCTGGTTACCCTGAATGTAAGAACACTAAACCAATTGTAGAAGAAATAGATGCAAAATGTCCTAAGTGTTCCGGTAATATTGTAGCTAAAAAGAGTAAAAAGGGCAGGAAATTTTATGGATGTAGTAATTATCCAGAGTGTAACTTTGTAAGTTGGTTTGAACCTTCAAATGAAAAATGTCCTAGTTGTGGAGGGCATATGGTCAAAAAGTATAGTAAGACTAAGGGTAATTACTTAGAATGTATAAATGAAGAATGCAAAAATAAAGTGTATAAAGAAGAGAAGAAAAATGAATAATTTGCAATAAATGTCGAAAAACTAAAAAAACACATGCAAATTATAAAAATGATGTTGAATTTTGTTAAAGTGTATGCTATGATGAATATTGTAATGTACAAAACAATTCTAAAAATTTAAAAAAGTCTTAAAAATGCTATATAAATTCTAAATAATGATTTATAATATATATATGATATATGTAGCCTTAGGAAAAGACGAAAAGAATAAAATCCTAGATGAAACAGAGGAGGAGTAATCAAATGTCATCTCTTTTAAATAAAACAAGAAGATTAAACAAAATTCTTCAGAAATCAGGAACTGAGCCGGTAGTATTTGATGATATATGTAAGCTTTTAAGTGAAGTCTTAACTTGTAACGTATATATATTAAGTAAAAAAGGTAAAATATTGGGATATGATTTTTCTACTGGATTTGAATGTGATGAAGTAAAGGAAAAGGTAATGACAGAAATGCGTTTTCCTGAATTTTATAATAATAAGTTATTAAACGTTCATGAATCATTATCTAATTTAACTAACAATGGGAAATGCGTATTTGGAGACAACATTGAATGTGGAATAGAAAATAAGCTAACTACTATAGTACCTATTAATGGGAATAGAGAAAGATTAGGAACACTTCTAATTGCCAGATTTGATGATACTTTTACAGATGATGATTTAGTACTTGCTGAATATGCAGCAACTATAATTGGACTTGAAATATTAAGATCTAAGCATGATGAAATAGAAGAAGAAGTTAGAAAGAAAGCTGTTGTTCAATTAGCTATAGGAACTTTATCCTATTCCGAATTAGAAGCAGTAGAACATATATTTAATGAATTAGACGGAAGCGAAGGGCTTTTAGTTGCATCTAAAATAGCAGATAAAGTTGGAATTACTAGATCAGTTATAGTTAATGCATTAAGAAAATTTGAAAGTGCTGGAGTAATAGAATCTAGATCGTTAGGTATGAAGGGAACTCATATAAAGATATTAAACGATAAGTTATTGGAAGAATTAAAGAAAATAAAATAGTTATAAAGAACAGAGCAACCCTTGCTCTGTTTTTTTATGCTATAAAATTCACCAATCTATCACAATTATTTTTAAAATAATGTTGAATAGCAGAAATTCATATGATATACTATCAAAGGTGAGAAAAAATACACACATTACCTAATTTTATAAATGGTGCCGCAAAGGTAGTTTATATAATATGAAGGTAGTGGAGGAAAAAACCAGGAGGTATAAAATTATGTCAGTTATTTCAATGAAACAATTATTAGAAGCTGGTGTACACTTTGGACATCAGACAAGAAGATGGAACCCTAAGATGGCTCCATACATATTTACAGAAAGAAATGGTATCTATATCATTGACTTACAGAAAACTGTAAGAAAAGTAGAAGAAGCTTATAACTTCATAAGAGAAGTTGCAGCAGAAGGAAAAGATATTCTATTTGTAGGTACTAAGAAACAAGCTCAAGAAGCTATTCAAGAAGAAGCAATCAGATCTAACATGTATTTTGTAAACAATAGATGGTTAGGTGGAATGTTAACAAACTTCTCAACTATTAAGGGAAGAATTAAGACATTAGAAGAATTAGAGCAAATGGAGCAAGATGGAACGTTTGAAGTTTTACCAAAGAAAGAAGTTATAAAGCTAAGATTAGAAGAAGAAAAGCTAGAAAAGAATCTAGGTGGAATAAAGAAATTAGACGTAAGAAACATTGGAGCTTTATTTGTAGTTGATCCAAGAAAAGAAAAGAATGCTATATCTGAAGCTAAAACTTTAGGTATACCAGTAGTAGCTATAGTAGATACTAATTGTGATCCAGATGAAGTTGACTATGTAATTCCAGGAAATGATGATGCTATAAGAGCGGTAAAATTAATAACTGCTAAAATGGCTGATGCTATCATGGAAGGAAGACAAGGCGAACAATTAGAAGGCTAGTAAATGTAAAGGTAGATGAAGCTTAGGCTTCATGTACCTTTTAAATAACTACAAATAACTACAAAACGGGAGGAAATATTTATGATAACTGCACAGATGGTAAAAGAGTTAAGAGAAATAACTGGAGCAGGAATGATGGACTGCAAAAAGGCTTTATCAGAAGCTAATGGAGATGTAGAAAAGGCTATAGAAGTTCTTAGAGAAAAGGGACTATCTGCTGCTGCTAAAAAAGCAGGCAGAGTTGCTGCAGAAGGATTAGTTTATACTTATATTTCTGAAGATAAGAAAAACGGTGCTATAGTTGAAGTAAACTGTGAAACTGACTTCGTTGCTGCTAATGAAGAGTTTAAGACTCTTACAGAAAATATTGCTAAGCAAGTTGCTAATTCAAATGTAGCTACAGTTGAAGAATTACTAGAACAAAAATACATAGGTGATGAAAATACTACAGTTAAAGATACTTTAACTAACTTAATTGCAAAACTTGGAGAAAACATGTCTATAAGAAGATTCGACAAATTTGCAGTTGAAAGTGGAGCAATCCAGAGCTATATTCATGGCGGCGGAAGAATTGGAGTTTTAGTTAAACTTGAATGTGAAAATGAAAGTCCAGTACTTGCAGAAGTAGCAAAAGATGTAGCTATGCATGTAGCAGCAGCAAATCCTTTATTCCTAAACAAAGACTTTGTAGATCACGAAACTTTAGATAAAGAAAGAGAAATATACAGAGTTCAAGCTTTAAATGAAGGAAAACCAGAAAAAATCGTTGATAAAATGGTTGAAGGAAGAGTTCAAAAATATCTTAAAGAAGTTTGCTTAGTTGAACAGGTTTGGGTAAAGAATCCTGATTATACTATTACAAAATACCTTCAAGAAAAATCTAAGGAAGTAGGAGCTGAAATGAAAATTTCTGCTTTCGTTAGATATGAAAGAGGAGAAGGTATAGAAAAGAAAGAAGAAAACTTCGTTGAAGAAGTTATGAAGCAGATTAAGTAATAATTTAAAAGAGAACACCCGGTGTTCTCTTTTTTTGAAACCAAAATGCTGTATTTTAAAAATTACTATGTAATTTTTAACAACTTGGAGGTATAATATATGTGTAATGTTAAGTATAAAAGAATCATGTTAAAGCTTTCAGGAGAAGCATTGGCAGGAGAAAAGGGTTATGGTATAGATTTTGAAGTAGCCCAAAGAATAGCGCAAGAAATTAAAGACTTAGTAAATATGGGAATAGAAGTAGGAGCTGTAGTTGGAGGAGGAAACATCTGGAGAGGTAGAAATGGCAATGGAATGGATAGAACTACCGCTGACTATATGGGAATGATGGCTACATGTATAAATGCATTAGCTCTTCAAGACTCATTGGAGCAAATGGGCGTTAACACAAGAGTTCAAACTGCTATTGAAATGAAAGAAATAGCTGAGCCTTTTATAAGAAGAAGAGCTATGAGACATTTAGAAAAAGGAAGAGTAGTTATATTTGCTGCTGGAACAGGAAATCCTTATTTTTCTACAGATACTACTGCTGCACTTAGAGCAGCAGAAATAGAAGCAGATGTTATATTACTTGCTAAAAAGGTAGATGGAGTTTATGATAAAGACCCTCATAAGTATAGTGATGCTGTAAAATTTGATAAGCTAACTTATATAGATGTACTAGAAAAAGGGTTACAGGTTATGGATTCTACTGCTACTTCTTTATGTATGGATAATAATATTCCTATATTAGTATTTGGCCTTGAGTCTCCTGGCAATATTAAAAAAGCTATAATGGGAGAAAAGATAGGTACTATAATATATAAATAATAAGGAGAGGTATTTTTATGATTAAAGACATACTTAAAGCAGCTGATGAAAAAATGCAAAAAACAATTGCAGTATTAAAAAAAGAGTTAAGTTCAATGAAAGCTGGCAGAGCAAATCCAGCTATGCTTGACAAAATTGAAATTGAATACTATGGAACTATGACACCAATAAGCCAAGTTGGAAGTATTACTATACCGGAAGCAAGAATATTACAAATACAGCCTTGGGATAAAACTGCTATAAAAGCTATAGAAAAAGCTATTTTAAAGTCTGATTTAGGATTAAATCCTTCTAATGATGGAACAATAATAAGATTAATGATACCTGAATTAACTGAAGAAACAAGAAAGAATCTTGTAAAAACAGTTAAGAAAACTGCTGAAGAAACTAAAATTGCTATAAGATCTATAAGAAGAGACTGTAATGAAAAAATTAAGAACTTAAAAAAGGGATCAGAAATATCTGAAGATGAAATTAAGAAAGCAGAAGAAGATATCCAGAAGAAAACTGATAACTTTATAAAGGAAATTGATAAGATATTAGAAGCAAAAGAAAAAGAAATTATGACTGTATAGTATTTTATTAAAAACCTGCGAAATCGCAGGTTTTATTAATAAGGAGAACATGGAGTGATGATTTGTGTGGAAGTTATTTAGTAATAGAAATCAAGAGAGTGAAGATATTTCTTTAGATGAAAATAATATACCTAGACATATTGCTATTATAATGGATGGGAATGGGAGATGGGCTAAGCAAAGAAATCTTCCACGTTCTATGGGACATAAAGCAGGTGTAGAAAATATTAGAGAAATAGTAAAAGAGTGCAGTAACTTAGGTGTAAAATATTTAACTTTATATGCATTTTCAACAGAAAATTGGAAGAGGCCAGCAGAAGAAGTAAATGCACTTATGAAACTTTTAGTAGAATACTTGAAAAAAGAAGTAGAGGAACTGCACAAAAATAAAGTTGTTGTTAAATCTATAGGGGAAATAGAGAGTTTGCCTAGCATTTGCAGGGAAGAACTTAAAAATGCTTATGAAAAAACTAAAAACAATACAGGCTTAGTACTAAATTTAGCATTAAATTATGGCGGAAGAGATGAAATTTTAAGAGGGATAAAACTTTTATATGAAGATTTAAATACGGAAAAGATAATACTAGAAGATATAAACTCGGAAGTGTTTTCTAAATATCTTTATACAAAAGATATTTGTGATCCAGATTTAATTATAAGACCAAGCGGAGAGCAAAGAATAAGCAATTTTTTATTATGGCAATGTGCTTATTCTGAATTTTGGTATTCTGATATAAAGTGGCCGGATTTTAAAAAACAACATCTTCATAAGGCTATATATGATTTCCAAAATAGAGATAGAAGATTTGGAGGTATAAAATAATTATTTAAGGAGCTGATTGTATGAATAGTAGATATATAGGAGCCCTAATAATATCTCCATTTATTATATTTTTATTTATAGGAGGTATGTTTTTAAAATATTTAGTTTTGATTTTATCATTATGTGGTATGTATGAGTTCTATAAGGTATCTAAAGAAAAGAATATAAATCCTATTTCTTGGATAGGGTATGTAATTTGTATCATATATTATTTATATCCAAATAATATGGATTTTGATAGTTTGTTTTTTATAATAATATTTGGAGTTTTGATTTCACTGTGTATTCCTGTATTAAATAAAAGTCATAATTTTATTGATATATCGGTTACATTTTTAGGATTTTTATATATAGGGGTTTTCTTTAGCTTTATAGTAATGACAAATAGCAAGGAATATGGAAATTTATTTGTATGGTTTATTTTTATATCTTCTTGGGTTTGCGATACCGCAGCGTATTACTCTGGTAAATTTTTTGGGAAAAGAAAACTATGTCCAGAAGTAAGCCCTAAAAAGACAGTAGAAGGATCCATAGGAGGCTTTTTAGGAAGTACCATTGCTTGTGGAGTATTCGGGATGTTTGTAATTAGTAAAGGAGTTAATGTTCCTTTAGTACATTTCTTTTTACTAGGAGCACTATGTGGAATCATTACTCAGTTTGGAGATTTAACAGCATCTTCTATAAAGAGATATGTAGGAGTAAAAGATTATAGTAACTTAATTCCAGGACATGGGGGAATATTAGATAGATTTGATAGCATACTTTTTGCCTCATTGGTAGTATATTATTATATAACATTTATAATGAGGTTGTAATATTGATATATAAAAACAAAAATCAAAATAACTCAATGTATTTAAAATTAATATATTGTGCAATATCTATAATAGTAGTTATATTTTTAACTTTGATTTTCAAGAAATACTTTAGGCCATTTTTAATAACTGCTATGCTATTATTATTTTGTTATCCAATTTATAATATATTAATTAAGTCAAATTTTATAAGTAAGAAAATAAGTGCAGTAATCACTATAGTTGTTATAAACATATTATTTATGGTATCTCTATTTTTTATAGGAAGATGGATTTATAGTATAAGAAGTATAATTATTGATACTTATTATTCGCTTTTAAAATCCATAGAAAACATAAGTATAACTTTTAATTTAAATGTACAAGAACTAAATGAAAAAATGGAAAGCTATTATTTAAGTTTATTAGATAGTAGTTTTCTTAAAAGAGGGGCAGCTTATACTACCGATAGTATTTTGAATTATTTCATAGGTAATATAACTGCCTACTTTATTTTAGTAGATAGATATGTTATATTAAATGCTATTAAGAAGTTTTTTCCATTAAATATGAATGAAATCTTAGAAGAAAAATGGAAAGACATGAAGATGTTTGTAAAAATAGAGATGATATTAATACTTGTTACTACTGTAGAAACAATATTAGGATTATGGGCGCTTAATATAGAGAACTTTTTTATACTAGGAATTATCTGTGGCATACTGGATTTCCTGCCTTATGTAGGAACTATTATTGTATTTTTTCCAATTGTAATTTATAAAATAGTTTGTAAAAATTATATAATTGCATTTGGACTTATTTGCTTATATATATTACTGATAATAATGAGGCAAGTAATGGAAGCGAGGTTTATGAGCAGTAAATTTAAAATACATCCGTTAATTGCAATATTATCTCTTTATTTAGGATTAAAAACTTTTGGATTAATTGGAATATTTATGGCACCGGTTTGTGTTATAATATGCAAGAGTATATTAGAGAGCAAGACATAAAAGGAGAGATTAAAGGTGAAAAACATATGTATACTTGGAGCTACTGGTTCCATCGGAACTCAAGCTTTAGATGTGATAAGAAATGATGATGAACTAAATTTAATAGCTGTATCAGCGAATACAAGTTGGCAAAAAATCCTATTAATATTACAGGAATTTAATTTAGAATATGTGGCTATGATGGATCAAACAGCTTACGAAAAGGTAGATGAATACTGCAGAGAAAAGGGCTTGAAAACAAATGTATTATATGGGATTGATGGATCAAATGAAATAGCCTCTTTACAAAAGGTTGATATAGTTTTAACTTCAGTGGTTGGAATGATAGGACTTGAGCCGACTTTAAAGGCTATAAGAGCGAAGAAGGATATAGCCTTAGCAAATAAGGAAACATTAGTAGTTGCGGGAGAATTGATAACAAGAGAAGCCAAAAAATATAATGTTAATATACTTCCTGTGGATTCAGAACATGGTGCCATTTTTCAATGTTTAAGAGGAAATAAGGGAGAGGATGTAGAAAAAATAATACTTACTGCTTCAGGGGGACCATTCAGAGGGAAAAGAAGTGATGAATTAAGAAATGTAACAGTAAAAGAAGCCTTAAATCATCCTCGTTGGAGTATGGGGAAAAAGATATCTATAGATTCAGCTACTTTGATGAATAAGGGATTAGAAGTAATAGAGGCTCATTTTCTATTTGATTTAGATTATAATAATATTGAGGTAGTAGTTCATCCTGAAAGCATAATACATTCCATGGTTCAGTATAAGGATGGAAGTATTATAGCACAATTATCAGTAGCAGATATGAGACTTCCTATACAATATGCTTTAAACTACCCACTTAGAAAAAAATCTATCATTGATAAGTTGGATCTTTTCAAGACATCAATGTTAACTTTTGAAAAGCCAGATATAGATACTTTTAAGCCTCTAAAACTTGCTTATGAAGCAGGAAAAATTGGAGGAACTATGCCAGCTGTTTTAAATGCAGCAAATGAGGCAGCGGTTGATTTATTTATAAAAGGTCATATAAAGTTTTTAAAAATCGGAGACATATTAGAAGAAAGTATGAATAAGTTTGATATTAGTTATTCCTATGAGTTAGAAGATATAATAAATTTAGACAGATGTGTTAAAGAATTCGTATATAGTACATATCGATAATTCATACATAAATTTTAAGGAGGAATATATAGTGAACATAATTTATATACTAGGCGCATTATTTGCCTTTAGTCTTTTAGTAATAGTGCATGAATTTGGGCATTTTATGATGGCAAAATTAAATGGAGTAAAAGTAGAGGAATTTTCTATAGGAATGGGTCCTAAGCTTTTTGGAGTAAGAAGAGGAGAAACAGAGTATTCTATTAAGCTTCTTCCTATAGGTGGATATGTAAAAATGTTAGGAGAAGATGGAGAAGTAACATCGGATGAAAGAGCTTTTCAAAATAAATCCCCTTTAAGAAAACTCAGTGTAGTATCAGCGGGGCCTATCATGAACATTATACTTGCTGTGATTTTATATTCAATAATAGCAGGTAGCAGAGGGTTCTTAGTCCCTGTAGTAGATAATGTGGTTCCAGGTAATCCAGCAGACTTAGCGGGTATAAGAAAAGGTGATAAAATAATTCAAGTAAATGAAAAGGCTATAACCACATGGGAAGACTTTGTAACTCAAGTTTATAATGCAAATGGAAGTACTATAAGTGTAATTTATAAAAGAGGGGAAGAAACTAAGTCCTCTACCATTACTCCTGTTAAAGATGAAAAGGAAAACAGATTTGTAGTGGGAGTTTATCCAACACTTGTAGAAAATCCAGGGGTAAGTGAATCTATAAAATATGGATTTATTGAAACTACGTCATTAGTCAAGCAAACCTTTGGATTCTTTAAAACATTATTTACGGGAGGAGCTTCTGTAGATGATTTTGGAGGACCTGTAACCATTATGAGAGTATCTGGAGAAGCTGCTAAGGCAGGATTTTTAAGTTTGCTATCCTTTGCGGCGTATTTAAGTGTTCAATTAGCCATATTTAATATAATTCCTTTCCCAGCATTAGATGGAGGATGGATAATATTATTCTTAATTGAGTTTATTACAAGAAAGAAAATTGACAGTAACAAGGTAGGGGTATTAAATTATATTGGATTTGTTATACTCATAACACTGATGATCGTAGTTACAATAAAAGATATATTATATCCCGTAAAATTCTAGGAGTTGATTGATATGATAAATAGAATAAACACAAGAAAAGTAAAAGTAGGAAGTGTATTTGTTGGAGGAGATGCACCTATCTCAGTGCAATCCATGACAAATACTGATACAAGGAATATAAAAGAAACAATAAGTCAAATAAATAGCCTGCAAAAGGCAGGTTGTGAAATTGTAAGGTGTGCGGTACCAGATATGGAAGCCGCAGAGGCGTTGAAGCATATTATAAAGGAAGTGACTATACCTGTAGTAGCGGATATACACTTTGATTATAAGTTGGCATTAACTTCTATTGACTGTGGGGTTTCTGCATTAAGAATAAATCCGGGAAACATAGGAAGTATAGAAAGAGTTAAAATGGTAGCTGAAAGGGCGAAGGAAAAGGAAATTCCTATAAGGATTGGTGTGAATTCCGGATCCTTAGATAAAGATTTACTAAACAAGTATGGAAAAGTATGTTCTGAAGCTTTAGTTGAAAGTGCATTAAAACATGTAAAAATATTAGAGAATATAAATTTTAAAGATATAGTGGTCTCGATAAAATCTTCTAATGTTTTGGATATGATTGAAAGCTATAGATTAATTTCGGAAAAATCAAATTACCCTCTACATTTAGGAGTAACAGAAGCTGGCACCCCTTGGAGGGGAACTATAAAATCTAGCATAGGAATTGGAGCTTTACTATCTGAAGGTATAGGAGATACTATAAGAGTTTCACTCACAGGAGATCCTGTAGAAGAGGTAAAGGTGGGCATTGAAATATTAAAGGCTCTACAAATTAAAAAGCAAGGTATTGAAATAATATCTTGCCCAACCTGCGGAAGAACTGAAATAGGGTTAATAAATATAGCTAATGAAGTAGAAGAAAAGATAAAAGATTTAGATAAAGATATTAAAGTAGCTATAATGGGATGTGTAGTAAATGGGCCTGGTGAGGCAAGGGAAGCAGATATAGGTATAGCAGGGGGAAAAGGTGTAGGACTTATATTTAAAAAAGGTGAAATGTTTAAAAAAGTAAAAGAAGAAGATTTGGTTGAAGAGCTATTAAAAGAAATAAATAAGATGTAGGGCAGAAACGCATGACTCCTATATTTAATTTATAAATTCAAGTTTTGCTTGAAATAACAAATGTTGTATGATACAATGGAAAAGGTGTAAAGTTACTGATAATACATTAGCTGAGAAGAGTGGGTCTAAACCCGCTCTTTCTATTTATTTGAAACGCAACTATATTGTTGCGTTTTTAAATTAACTGGATACTTAGTATTTTATTGCAGGTTACTGCAAAATATATACATAAGGAGGGATTACAATGAAAAAAGAAGGTATTGTAAATAATATAGAAGTTTTAGTTTTTCCTATAACTCAAAGATTAGGGTATGAACTATATCATGTTGAATTTGTAAAGGAAAATGGAGAGAATTATTTAAGAATATACATAGATAGTGAAGATGGAATAAACTTAGATGATTGTGAAAAGGTAAGCAGGGAAGTAAGTGAAATGCTAGATGTAGAAGATCCTATTACTGATAGCTATTATTTAGAAGTTTCTTCTCCAGGAATAGAAAGAGAATTACATACAGATGCACACTTGGAGAAATACATTGATAATTCTATTACAATAAGGTTAGCTTCTGCATTTAATGGTAAGAAAAAGTTAGAAGGAACTTTAAAATCCTTTACTGATGAAGATATTACTTTATTAGATAAAAACAAAGAAATAGTTATACCAAGGGATAAGGTTTCTAAAGTAAACTTAAGGGTTGAGTTTTAATAAGGAGGGTTCATAAGAAAATGAATGAGGAATTCATAGAAGCTTTGAAAGAAATAGTTAAAGAAAAGGGCATAAGCGAAGATCTTATATTTAGTACTATAGAAGACGCGTTGGTTGCAGCGTATAAAAAGAATTATGCTAAGCAAGGGGCAAATATTCAAAATGTAATAGTAAATATGAATAGGGAAACTGGAGAAATAAATGTATTCTCTAGAAAAATAGTAGTTGAAGAAGTCGAAGATGAATTCAATGAAATATCATTAACAGATGCCAAAGAGTTAGATCCAAGATATGAAATAGATGAAGTAGTGAATATAGAAGTAACTCCTAAAAAATTTGGTAGAGTAGCAGCTCAAGCTGCAAAGCAAGTTGTTATTCAAAGAATTAAGGAAGAAGAAAGACGAATTGTATATAATGAGTTTTTAGAAAAAGCTTCAGATATAATTACAGGAACTGTTATTAGAAAAGATAAAGGTAATGTTTTTGTAAATCTTGGGAAAGTTGAAGCTGTTTTAGGACCAAATGAACAAATGCATGGAGAACAGTATAACTTCAACGAAAGACTTAAGCTTTATATAGTAGAAGTAAAAAATACTACTAAAGGAGCTCAAGTTGTAGTTTCCAGAACACATCCAGGTCTTGTAAAAAGATTATTTGAATTAGAGGTTCCAGAGATATACAGTGGTGTAGTAGAAATCAAGAGTATATCAAGAGAAGCAGGGTCTAGAACAAAGATAGCTGTATATTCAAATGATGAGGATATAGACCCTATGGGAGCTTGTGTAGGACCTAAGGGAACTAGAGTTCAAAACATAGTAAATGAACTTAAAAATGAAAAGATTGATATAATAAAGTGGAGTAAACTTCCAGAAGAGTACATTGGAAATGCTTTAAGTCCAGCTAATGTTTTAGATGTAACTATAGATGAACAAAATAAATCTGCAAAAGTTGTAGTAGATGATAATCAACTATCTCTTGCTATTGGTAAAGAAGGCCAAAATGTAAGACTTGCTGCAAAACTTACAGGATGGAAAATAGATATAAAGAGCAAGTCACAAGTAACGGAATAAAACTGGAGAAGGAAGGTGGTTTAATATGAAGGTAAAAAAGGTTCCTCAAAGAATGTGCACAGGATGCATGGAGATGAAACCCAAAAAAGAACTTATAAGAGTAGTAAAAAGTAAAGAGGGAGAAGTTTCTATAGACTTGACAGGAAAAAAACCTGGAAGAGGTGCATATATCTGTAAAAGTGTAGAATGTTTAGAGAAGGCTTTTAAAACGAGAAAACTAGAAAGAAATCTAGAAACCACCCTTAGCCAGGAAGTTCATGAGAAGTTAAAGGAAGAGATAAGGGATGAAAGATAAATTATTAAGTTTTTTAGGAATTGCTAAAAAAGCTGGAAAAGTTATAGAAGGTTATAACAAATGTGAAGAAGCTGCATTAAAAAACAGATGTTTTTTACTTATAGTTTCATCAACCTGTGCACCAAATACCATAGAAAAATTCTTAAGAATATCAGAAAAAAAAGATATTTTTATAATTAATCATTATTCCACAGAGGAGCTATCTAGCGCCATTGGAAGAGAAGGTATTGGAATAATTGGTATAAGTGACAGTTCAATGGCAAATAAGATTTTGGAATTATGGAAACAAGGTAATAATATTTAGTTTCGGGGGTGAACATTTTGTCAAAAATAAGAGTTTATGAATTGGCTAAAGAATTAAATATTTCAAGTAAGGAACTTATAACCTTACTACAAGAAGAATTTAATGTAGAAGTAAAAAACCATATGAGTGTAATAGAAGATGAGGATGCTCAACTTATAAAAGAGCTGTATATGGAGAATACTAAGGGTGAAAAAAGTTCTGTAAAGATTGAAGACGATATAGAAGAAAAATATGGAGTTCTTCAGGAAGAAAAAATAGAAGAAGAAATAAAAGTTACAAAGATTAAAGGTAAAAAGGGTAAGGAAGAAAAAGCGCAACAGGATTTATTAGCAGAAGAAAGTGAAGAAATAGTAATAGAGATGGAAGATACTATTACTGTAAAAGAACTTGCAGATAAGCTAAAGAAACCTTATACAGAAGTTATAAAACAGCTTATATTTATAGGAGTTATGGCTTCATTGAACCAAGAGATAGATTTTCAAACAGCAGAAAAGTTAGGAGAAAAGTTTAATGCTTTTGTTGTTCAAAAGGAAAAAGATTTAACTTTAGAAGTAGTAGAACCTGAAGAAGATGAAGAAGAGGAAACATTAAATGAAAAGAGACCTCCAGTAGTAACAGTTATGGGTCACGTTGACCATGGTAAGACTTCACTTCTAGATGCAATAAAGAAATCTAAAGTTGCAGCTTCAGAAGCTGGTGGAATAACTCAGCATATAGGAGCTTACACTGTAAACATAGGTGATGAGAAGATAACATTTTTAGATACTCCAGGACATGAAGCATTTACTTCAATGAGAGCACGTGGTGCTCAAATAACAGACATAGTAATACTTGTAGTAGCAGCAGATGATGGTATAATGCCTCAGACAGAAGAAGCTATAAACCATTGTAAAGCAGCTAATGTTCCAATAATAGTAGCTATAAATAAAATGGATAGACCTGGAGCAAACCCTGAAAGAGTAAAGCAACAGTTAGCGGAAAGAAATTTACTTGCTGAAGATTGGGGCGGAGATACAGTAACTGTTCCTGTTTCTGCACATACAAGAGAAGGTATAGATAGCTTACTTGAAATGGTAGTATTAACTTCAGAGATGTTAGAACTTAAAGCTAATGCACAAAGAAAAGCAAAAGGAACTGTAATTGAAGCAAAACTAGATAAAGGTAGAGGAGCAGTTGCATCTCTATTAGTACAAAATGGTACTTTACAAGTAGGAGATTCAATAATTGTTGGAAGTACTTATGGTAGAATAAGAGCAATGTTTGATGATAAGGGTAAAAAGATAAAATCAGCTGGACCATCAATACCAGTTGAAATACTTGGACTTTCTGAAGTTCCATCAGCAGGTGATAGATTCCATGTAGTTAAGGATGAAAAAACTGCAAGAGAAATGGCTGAAAAGAGAAAAGAAAAGGATAGAAATGAATATTTACAATCTCACAAGGTATCCTTGGAAGATCTTTATAGTCAAATAAAAGAGGGAAAAATAAAAGAATTAAATATAATAGTAAAGGCTGATGTACAGGGTTCTGTAGAAGCAGTAAAACAATCATTTGAGAAGTTGTCTACAGATGAAGTTAAAGTAAGAGTAATACACGGTGGAGTAGGCGCTATAACAGAAACAGATGTATCACTTGCAAATGCTTCAAATGCAATTATTATTGGATTTAATGTAAGACCTGATAACAATGCTACTGCACTCGCTGAAAAAGAAAGCGTAGATGTAAAGACATATAGAGTTATATATACTGCTATAGAAGATATAAAATCAGCTATGGTTGGAATGCTAGAGCCTGATTATAAAGAAGTAATACTTGGAAGAGCCGAAGTTAGACAGCTTTATAAGATATCTAATGTAGGAACAATAGCTGGTTGTTATGTTTTAAACGGAAAGATAACAAGAAATGCTAGTGTAAGAATAGTAAGAGATGGAATAGTTGTATGTGAATCAGCACTTGACTCCTTAAAAAGATTTAAAGATGATGCAAAAGAAGTAGCTACTGGATATGAATGTGGTATTATGGTAGAAAAATTCAATGATCTAAAAGAAGGAGACATAATTGAAGCATATACAATGGAGGAAATCAAAAAAGATAAGCTATAGAATTTGAGGTGATATTATATGGCAAAGCATAGAGCAGGGAGAATTAATGAGGAAGTTAGACGAGAAGTATCAGATATAATACAGCGTGAATTAAAAGATCCTAGAGTAAACACCATGGTAAGTGTAACTAAGGTAGATGTTACAAAGGATTTAAGTTATGCTAAAGTGTATGTAAGTATTTTTGGGGATGAAGAGTCTAAAAATATTACGCTTCAAGCTCTAAAAAACTCCTCAGGATTTATTAGAAGAGAAGTAGGGCATAGAATAAAATTAAGAGTTACTCCGCAGATACTAATAGAACTAGATAATACTATAGAGCAGGGAATGCATATAGATGAAATTTTATCTAAAATAAAAAAGGAGCGGGATAGAAATGATAATGAATAATATTCTATCCCTTATTAAGAAAAGTAATACAATAGGTATTACTTTTCATACTTCTCCAGATGGTGATTCATTAGGGAGTTCTTTAGGCTTGTTGCAAGCATTAAGAAGACTTAATAAAAATGCTTATATTATATGTAAAGAGGAAATTGAAAATACTTTTAGTTTCTTGCCTTATAGCACTGAGATAAATGGAAATGTTAGTACCGTAAAAGAGGGAACAGATCTTGTTATAGTGTTGGATTGCGGAAACTTTGAAAGAGTAAATGCAATCTTAGATATGAAAAATAAAAATTATACATTAATTAATATAGATCATCATATATCTAACGGCCTATATGGAGATTTAAATTTTGTAGATACTAATTCCTCTTGTATGGCTGAAATAGTATATCAAATGTTAAGATCACTTGGAGTAGAAATAGATCAAGATATAGCTAAGTGTCTTTATACATCTATATTAACAGATACAGGAGCATTTAGATACTCTAATACTACCTCTGTTACTCATGCTATAGCTGGTGATTTGGTAAATACAGGGATAGATTTTAGTGCTATACATAGAATTATATTTGATAATAAGGAATTTGTAAGATTTAAGCTTTATGGGGAAGTATTTAATAAAATGGAGCTTATTAATAGTAGCATTTGCTTTATGGAAGTAACTCAAGAAATGTTTGAAAAATATAATATAGATCCATGTACAGATACTTCAGATGTAGTTTCCTTTGGTAATCAAATTGAGGGCGTAGAGGTAACTGTTTTATTTAAGGAAAAGCAAAATGAAGTTAAATTAAGTATTAGATCCAAATCAAAAGTAGATGTAAGAAAAATAGCTGAAAATTTTGGGGGCGGTGGCCATATAAGAGCAGCGGGGGCTGTTATTAAGGGCAAATCTCTAAAGGAAGCTAAGGAAGAATTACTAAAAATTATACAAAAAGAGTTGATATGATGAATGGAGTAATAAACGTATATAAACCTTCAGGTATTACTTCTTTTGATGTGGTAAGAACTATAAAAAGGCTTTCTAAAACCAAGAAAGTAGGTCATACCGGAACTTTAGACCCTATGGCTTCGGGAGTACTTCCAGTATGCATAAATAATGCTACAAAAATTGTAGATTACATAATGCAAAACCATAAAGTATATAAAGCTACCTTAAAGTTAGGGGTTACAACAGATACTTATGATAGAGAAGGAAAGATACTTTCTGAAAGTGAACTTAATAATATAAGTGATAAAGACATAGAAGAAGTTATTAAAGGTTTTGTTGGAGATATAGAACAAATGCCTCCTATGTATTCAGCATTAAAGGTTAATGGAAAAAGACTTTATGAACTAGCACGAAAAGGCATTGAGATAGAGAGACAAAAAAGAAAGATAACTATATATGACATAAATATAGAAAATATAGATATCCCATATGTTGAATTTACTGTTAAATGTTCTAAAGGAACTTATATAAGAAGTCTATGCTATGATATAGGAGATGTTTTAAAAGTTGGAGGAGCTATGTGGGATTTAGAGAGAGTTGAGACGGGGACTTTTTCTATAGAAAATTCCATAGCTTTAGAAGATTTAAATGAAGAAAATATTGAGAATTTTATTATACCTATAGATGAGGCTTTAACGTATAAATCTATGGTGTTTAGCAATAAATTTGAAAAGCTCCTTTTGAATGGAGTTACTATACAAAATCCTTTTATAATTAAGGATATAGAGGAAAATATATTATATAAGGTATATATAGAAGATAGATTTATAGGAATAGGAAAAAAGACTGAAAAAGGTTTTAAAGTAGAAAAATTACTGATTTAGAGGTAATAATATGGATTTATTGGGAGAAGAAATAAATAAAAAAATACCTTATGATACTTATATAGCATTAGGAAGTTTTGATGGCTTACATTTAGGACATAGGGCATTAGTGCAAAAGGCCATAGAAGTGGCAAAGAAAAATAAAGGCAAAAGTATGATATATACATTTAAAAATCATCCTTTGTCTATTATAAATAAAGAGATAATGCCTAAATTACTAATGGATAATGATATGAAAATAAGGGTTTTGGATCACATAGGAGTGGATTATTTAAGCTTAATAAATTTCAGTAGGGAGTTTATGGAAATTTCTCCTGAAGATTTTATTTCTAATATAGTTGAAAATTATAATGCAAAGGGTATTATAGTGGGATTTAACTATAGATTTGGATATAAGAACTTAGGAGATATAACACTTCTTAAGAAATTAAGTGTTAAATATAATTTTAAGCTTTATGTGATAAATCCCATAAAACAAAATAATGAATTAATATCTAGTTCACGAATACGAAATATAATATCCGAACAGGGAGATATTAAAAAAGCTAATTCCATGCTGTATGTACCATTTTCTATAGAGGGTAAAGTAGTAAGAGGAAGGCAAATTGGAAGAGAAATTGGCTTTCCAACTATAAATTTAGACTATAATAAAGATTATGTTATACCTAAGGGTGGAGTGTATTCTACTATTGTAAAATATAAGGATAAGTTTTATAAAGGGGTGACCAATATAGGGTATAACCCAACTGTTGAAAACCAAAAACTTAGCATAGAAACCCATATATTAGATTTTAATAACAATATATATGATGAAACCATTAGAGTCTATTTTACAGGAAGAATAAGAGATGAAAAGAAATTTGATTCTCTAGAAGAATTAGCTTGTAGGATAGAAAAAGATAAGGAATACGTGGAAAAGCAAAATTTACAATTAATTTCAAAAAACAATTTACTTTTATAAGCTTATTTGATATACTTATTCAAGTGAACCTTACTCTATGATTACTGGATTGCCGTCGGTATTCTTGGAGAAAGGGGATTTAACAATTGGAGGTGTATTTTAATGGAAAAGGCAAGAAAAGAAGAATTATTAACTAAACACGCAAGACATGAGGGAGACACTGGTTCACCAGAAGTGCAGATAGCACTTTTAACTGAAAGAATCAATCACTTAAATGCTCATTTAAAGCTTCACAAGAAGGATCATCATTCAAGAAGAGGTCTTCTAATGATGGTTGGTAAGAGAAGAGGACTTTTAAATTACTTAGAAAAGAAAGATATTGAAAGATATCGTGCTATTATTAAAGAATTAGGATTAAGAAAATAATATCACTAAGAGCGGCTCAGCCGCTCTATTATTTTGAATTAAGTAATTAAATTTGTATAAAAAATACCAAAAAAAACGATAATAATAGTGTAAATATCGAAGGGAGGTAAATTATGAATCATATGCTTGAAACTACTTTAGCCGGAAGAAAACTTAAAGTAGAGTTTGGGAAGGTAGGAATGCTTTCTGATTGTGCTATACTTGTAAGTTATGGTGAAACAGTAGTACTTGTAAACGCAAATGCATCTAAAGAACCTAGAGCGGGAATTGACTTCTTTCCGTTAAGTGTAGAATATGAAGAAAGACTTTATGCAGTAGGTAAAATACCAGGAGGTTTTATAAAAAGAGAGGGTAGACCTTCAGAGGATGCTATACTAACTGCTAGAGCTATAGACAGACCTTTAAGACCGCTATTTCCTAAGGGATATAGAAATGATGTACAAATAGTATGTACGGTTGTATCAGTTGAACAAGATAACTCACCTAATATATTAGCTATGAATGGTGCTTCTTTAGCTTTATGCCTATCTTCAATTCCTTTTACTACACCAGTTGGAACAGTTTCTGTAGGGTTAGTTGACGGAAAATTTGTACTAAATCCAATTCAAAGTGAAAGAGAAAAGAGTATTTTAAATTTAACTGTTTGTGCTACTAAAGAAAGAGTTACCATGATAGAAGCAGGTGCAGATGAAGTTGATGAAGAAACTATGTACAATGCTATTATGTTTGGTTTCGAAGAATGTAAGAAAATAGTAGCTTTTCAGGAAGAAGCTATGCAGAAGTTTGGAAAGGAAAAAATTGAACCTGTCTTACATAAGGTAGATGAAAATTTAGAACAGGAAGTTAGAGATTATGCTTTCCAAATGGTAAAAGATGCAATGTATATAACAGATAAAGATCAAAGAAATGTTGCTATAGATGAAGTGCGCAGCAAGGTTTCAGAACAATTTGGAGAAAAGTATCCTGAAAATGGTGCTGATATAGCTGATGTAGTATATAAACTTCAAAAAGAAACTGTTAGAACTATGATTTTAAAAGAAGGAAGAAGACCAGATGGAAGAGGATTCGATCAAGTAAGACCTATAAGTTGTGAAGTAGGACTTTTCCCAAGAACTCATGGTACAGGTTTATTTACAAGAGGGCTTACTCAAGTTATGACCGCAGCTACCATTGGACCATTAGGTGATGTTCAAATATTAGATGGAATTGGTGAAGCAGAATCTAAAAGATATATGCATCATTATAATTTCCCATCTTATAGTGTTGGAGAAGTTAGACCTCTTAGAGGACCAGGTAGAAGAGAAATTGGTCACGGTGCTTTAGCTGAAAAAGCATTAGAACCTCTTATTCCGTCTGAAGAAGATTTCCCATATGCAGTTAGATTAGTTTCTGAAGTATTAAGTTCTAATGGATCTACTTCTCAAGCAAGTGTATGTGCTAGTACTTTAGCATTATTAGATGCAGGAGTACCAATTAAAAGACCAGCAGCGGGTATTGCTATGGGACTTGTAACTAGCGATGATTTATCAGAAGAAGAAGTATTAACTGATATACAAGGTATTGAAGACTTCTTTGGAGATATGGACTTTAAAGTAGCAGGAACAGAAAAAGGAATAACTGCTATACAAGTAGATACTAAAATCAAGGGATTATCTAATGAATGTATAAGAAAGTCCATAGAAGATGCAAGAACAGCGCGTTTATTTATACTAGGAAAGATGAACGAATGTATTGCTGAGCCAAGAAAAGAAATGTCTCCTTATGCTCCAAGAGTATATACTATGACTATCGATCCAGAAAAGATAAGAGATGTTATAGGAGCAGGCGGTAAGACTATAAACAAGATAATAGCAGAAACAGGAGTAAAGATTGACATTAAGGAAGACGGAAAGATATACATCTTATCTGATGATAGCATAGGAGCGAATAAAGCTCTTAAGATAATAAATGATTTAACAAAAGTTGTGGAAGTAGGAGAAATATATTTAGGTAAGGTAACAAGAACAACTAATTTTGGAGCCTTTGTTGAAATTCTTCCAGGTAAAGAAGGATTAGTGCATATATCTAAATTAGATTTCACAAGAGTTAATAAAGTAGAAGATGTAGTTTCAGTAGGCGATGAAATACTCGTAAAAGTAACAGAGATAGATGATCAAGGAAGAGTAAATCTTTCAAGAAAAGATGCTATGAAACCTGAAGTAGATGATCAGCAACAACAACCAGAAAAAACAATTGATAAATAAAAAATAGAAGGGCTTTGTGCCTTTTTATTTTTTATAATTTATAGAATTGTGGGAGGCTAACAATGTATAATTTAGTTACGCTTAATAATGGGTTAAAGATTGCATTAGAAAAGATAGATTATGTAAATTCTGTTAGTGTAGGACTATGGGTAAAAAATGGGTCAAGAAATGAAAACACTTATAGCAATGGTATTTCACATTTTATAGAACATATGTTTTTTAAAGGTACATATAATAGAAATGCTAAACAAATAGCGGAATCTATAGAAGATGTAGGTGGTCAAATTAATGCTTTCACCGGAAAGGAAAGTACCTGCTATTATATTAAAATATTAGATAGTCATATTGAATTGGCTCTAGATGTTATATCAGATATGCTTTTTAATAGCAAATTTGACAAAGAAGATATAGAAAAGGAAAAGGGCGTTATAATAGAAGAAATAAATATGAATGAAGATTCGCCAGAGGATGTACTTATGGATCTTCATAGTAAAGCTATTTGGGGAGAAGAAGCAATTGCTCTTCCTATTTTAGGATCTATAAAGACAGTTTCATCATTTACCAAAGAACAAATATTGGAATATATTAACGCTCGTTATGTTCCAGAAAATTGTGTTCTTTCTATTGCAGGTAAGTTTGATATAGATAAAATAGAAAGTTTAGTGGAAAAATATTTTGGCAATTGGAAGTACAATGAAAATGAAGCTATAAATCATAATAAACCTAATATTCTTCATAATCATTTATTCCAAGAAAAGAAAATTGAACAATTACATTTAAGTTTAGGGCTTAATGGAATAGAAATGGGACACGAGGATGCTTATGCTCTTATATTATTAAATAATATTTTAGGTGGTGGAGCTTCTTCTATTTTATTTCAAAAGATAAGGGAAGAAAAAGGAAGATGTTATTCTATATATTCTTATTTAAGTTCTTTTAGTAATACAGGAATAATATCGATTTATACTGGATTAAATCCTAAGTATTCCTTAGAAGTAGTAGAACTTATCAAAGAAGAGGTAATCAAATTTTCTAAAACCACTATTTCAAATGAAAGACTTATAAAGGGCAAGGAACAAATGAAGGGTAATTACATTTTAGGACTGGAAAGTACCAGCAGCAGAATGTTTAACAATGGGAAATCCACATTATTTTTAAATAAAATAAATAAACCTGAAGATATAATTAAAAAAATTGATTCTATAGACATGGAAAAAATACAAAGAGTAATGGAGTATACCTTTAAAAATGGTATATTAAATTCTGCTTATGTAGGAGATAAATTGGATTTAGATGGGATTAAATCATTATTAGAAGGGGATATAACCTTATTCAAAAGTGACAATAATGATATAATTGTGTAGTATTTAGTATTGAAGTAATAATTCCTTAATATATTTCATATTATTTTATGAAATATATTAAGGAGGGCTTATAGTATGGATGACGATATGAAGCTATATAGTCAAATAGAAAGATACGAAATAATAAATATTAATGATGGGGATAAATATAGCTATTTATCTAATAATGATGTAGTAATTGATGAAAATGGAAATTTTAAATTGCTTATTTTAAACGATGTTAAAACCAAATTTAGCTTATTTGGCAAAAGTGAATTTATAGAAGTACCTTGGGAAAATGTAAAAAAGATAGGTTCAAGGACTATAATACTAGATGTGGATGAAAAAACCTTAAAAAAGACACGTGTATAATTGGAGGGATGTAGATGAAAATAGTTGTGCAAAAGTTTGGGGGAACATCTGTTTCAACTAAAGAAAGAAGAGAAATGGTAATAGAAAAAATATGTGAAGCAAAAAAGGAAGGCTTTTTTCCTGTAGTGGTAGTTTCAGCTATGGGAAGAAAGGGAGAGCCCTACGCTACAGATACACTTCTTTCGTTAGTAAGTGATAAGCTAAAGGATGAAAATAAACTTTGTATAGATTTGCTTATGGGTTGTGGTGAAATTATAAGTACTGTTGTTATGACAGATGACTTATTAAATCATAAGGAAAAAGCTATTCCATTAACAGGAGGACAGGCTGGCATTTTAACTGATGATAATTATGGGAATGCCAATGTATTAAATGTAAATCCTGAAAATATATTAGAGGTTTTAAAGGAAGGTAACATTCCTGTAGTAGCAGGTTTCCAAGGTATAAGTAAAAAGGGATATATTACGACTTTAGGTAGAGGTGGAAGTGATGTAACTGCAGCATTACTTGGAGTAGCTCTTAATGCTGAACAAGTAGAGATTTATACTGATGTTGATGGTATAATGACAGCAGATCCTAGAATAGTTTCAGATGCCTCTTTAATCAAAGAAATAAGTTATAATGAAGTATTCCAATTTGCAGATCAAGGAGCTAAGGTTATACATCCTAGGGCAGTAGAAGTTGCCATGAAATCCAATATTCCTCTGGTAATTAAAAATACTTTAAGTACCTCAAAGGGAACTACTATAAATAACAATGGAGATTTAAAGGTAGATAATATTATAACCGGTATTACTCATATGAGTGATAGAACTCAAGTGAGAGTTAGCTTAAAAGAAAATAATGAAAATGAAAACTACTATGAACTTTTAAATGTACTAGCACAGAATGGAATAAGTATAGATTTAATTAATGTGTTTCCAGAGGAAAGTGTCTTTACCATAGATGGAAAAGATATAAGTAAATTTGACCACATAATGAAAAATCTAAATCTTTTATATACCTATACAGAAAATTGCAGTAAGATTGCTATTATAGGAAGTCGTATGAGAGGAATTCCAGGAGTAATGGCTAAAATTTTAAACTATTTGAATAAGGAAAATATAAAAATATTACAAACAGCCGATTCTCATACAACTATTTGGTGCTTAGTAGAAAGTGAATATACTAAACAAGCTATAAATGCTCTGCATAGAGGATTTAAACTAGGAGAAATAAAATAAATTTATAGTATAATCTTTCCCCGTATGCACAAAATAATTTGTGTCAGGAGGGGAACAAAATGATTAATGAAAAAGACCACAGAGAAGATATAAGAAATGAAGAGTTAGAGAATATAAGGGAATTAGGTGTAACAAATATTCCTGTAAAAGATGATAAAATATACGTATTGCCTATTATAGGGCAGATAGAGGGGCATAACATGGTTCCTCCGCAAAGTAAAGCTACTAAATACGAACATGTTATTCCTCAATTAGTTAATATAGAAATGAACAGTAACGTTGAAGGAATACTTGTAGTATTAAATACTGTAGGTGGTGATGTAGAGGCTGGGCTTGCTATTTCAGAAATGATAAATAGTTTAAGTAAACCTACAGTATCACTTGTAATAGGAGGAGGCCACTCTATCGGAGTTCCGCTTGCGACATCTTCGGATTATTCATTTATTTCTCCTACAGCAACTATGATAATTCATCCTATAAGAATGAATGGCCTGGTGATAGGAGTGCCTCAAACTTTTGAATATTTTAAAAAAATGCAGGAAAGAATAAATGATTTCATAGTAAGAACTTCTAAGATAGAAAAAGATACTCTGCAAGAATTATTAACTAAAACAGATAATTTATTAAATGATATGGGTACTATACTTATTGGTAAAGAAGCGGTACAATCAGGCCTCATAGATGAAGTTGGGGGAATAAAAGAAGCAATAGATAAGCTTAAAACATTAATAAATGAAAAGAAATCAACACCATAGGATCTTCCTATGGTTAATTTTTGTATAGACAAGCTTCTTTATAATAATTAAAATAGGTTATAGGAATACAGGGAGGTGAGTTATTTGGCAAGAAAAAAAACTAAAAGAAAAGCTAAAGATAATAAAGACAATAAAGAAATTAAAGGTATAATTTCTATTACTATTGGAATATTGATGATAATAAGTGTGTTTTCTCCAGGAGAATCTGGTGCAATAGGAAGATTTATAAAAAACGTTCTTATTTTTATATTTGGATTGGGTGCATTTGTTTTCCCGTTTTTAATAGTTTTCATAGGCATTTGTTTAATACTTAGAAGAGGGAAAATAAACTTTAATAGTAAGTTTTATGGTATAGTCCTTTTTATATCCAATACTCTTTTGCTGATACATATGGCATCTATTGATAAACCTGCTTTAGAAAACGGAATAATTTCTAGTATGCAAAGATTATATTATTCTAATTCTATAATGCACGGGGGAGTACTTTGTCATATAATTGATATACCTTTATATAATTTGTTTGGTAAGCTTGGAAGTATTGTAATATTTATTGCTATATATATTATATCTTTTATAATGGTAAGCCAAATATCTTTATATAATGTAATAGAGGAATTAAGAAATAAAAAGAGAGAACAAAAGAACATAAAGAAATTGATAGAGGAAAAACCTGAAGAATTAGTAGCTTATGATAGCGATGAGGAAGTTGAGAAAAAGGAAAATAAACTAAAAGTTATAAACTTATTTAAAAGTTCCACTATAGAAGGAGATAAAGATGAAAGCCCAGAAAAAAATCTGGTGGAAAAAGAAAGGCAAATAAATATTAAATTTAGTAGTGAAAATAATACTAAGGCTGTGGATGAAGATATACATAAACAATTAGAAAATGAAATGAATAGAGAAGATGATTTTCAAGCGGACTATGAATATTCTTATCCTCAATTAAATCTTTTAAATGCTAATATAGCTTCTAAGTTAAATAAGGAAGATAAAAAGGAACTTATAGATAATGCTAACAAACTTGAAGAAACCTTATCTAGTTTTGGAGTAGAAGCTAAAGTAATACAAGTAACCAAAGGACCATCTGTTACAAGATTTGAGCTTCAACCAAATTCTGGGGTAAAGGTAAGTAAAATAGTAAATCTTTCTGATGATATAGCACTTAGTTTAGCAGCTTCAGGAGTGAGAATAGAAGCCCCTATACCAGGTAAGTCTGCTGTAGGCATAGAAGTGCCTAATAAAGAACTAACTTCTGTTTATCTTAGGGAAGTGTTAGAATCTGATGAGTATAAAAATTTTAATAAGAATTTAGCATTTGCACTTGGAAAAGATATAGGTGGAAATTGTGTAGTTACAGACTTAGCTAAAATGCCACATTTACTTATAGCAGGAGCTACAGGTTCGGGTAAAAGCGTATGTATAAATACACTTATAATGAGCTTGCTTTTTAAATATTCACCTGAAAATGTAAAACTGCTTATGATAGATCCTAAGGTGGTAGAACTTAGTATATATAATGGGATTCCACATCTTTTAATACCTGTAGTTACAGAACCTAAAAAGGCCGCAGGAGCTCTTAATTGGGCAGTTAATGAGATGACAAGAAGATATAAAATATTTGCAGAAAATAATGTAAGAAATATAGAAAGCTATAATGACTTATATGAAAAAGGGAAAATAGATAAAAAGTTACCATTGATAGTTATGATAATAGATGAATTAGCTGACTTAATGATGGTGTGCCCAAATGATATAGAAGACTATATAGGACGTCTTGCACAAATGGCAAGAGCAGCAGGTATGCATCTTGTGATAGCAACTCAAAGGCCTTCTGTCGATGTAATTACTGGGGTTATTAAAGCAAATATACCATCTAGAATATCTTTTGCAGTTTCCAGTCAGATAGATTCGAGAACAATACTCGATATGGCAGGTGCAGAAAAACTTTTAGGAAAAGGTGATATGCTTTTTTATCCTACAGGTGAAGCAAAGCCGCTTAGAATACAAGGTGCATTTATTTCAGAGGAAGAAGTAGAAAAGGTAGTGGAATTTATAAAAAACGCTCAAGAAGAAGTAGAATATGAAAATAGTATTATAGAAGAAATAAATACAGTTACAAAGGTAAATGAAGATGATAAGGATGAATTATTAGATGAAGCAATGAGAATAGTAATAGAAACTAGTCAAGCTTCAACATCTCTTTTGCAAAGAAGGCTTAGAATAGGTTATAATAGAGCAGCTAGAATAATAGAACAATTAGAAGAAAGAGGAATTATTTCCGGTAGAGACGGAAGTAAGCCAAGGCAAATACTAGTAGATAAAGATAATATGGAGTAGGAGGACAAATATGGAAAAATTAAAGGTAGGAATAATAAGCTTAGGGTGCGATAAAAATAGGGTAGATAGTGAGATAGTATTAGATAAATTAGGTAGAAGCTATACTATCACCAATAATCCTAAGGATTCAGATATAATTCTAGTAAATACTTGTGGATTTATAGAGTCATCTAAGCAAGAATCAATAAACACAATTATAGAAATGAGTGAATATAAAAAAGGTAAAGGTAAATGTAAGGTTATAGTTGTAACAGGATGTTTAACTCAAAGATATGGAAAAGAATTGCAAGAACTTTTACCTGAAGCTGATGTAATACTTGGAGTAAATGACTATGATAAACTAGAGGAAGCTATAGATAGGGCCTTAGTAAATAATGAAAAGTCAGTTTATTGTAATTATAGTGATGTAAATATAAACGAAGGTCAAAGAGTACTTACAACTTCTAAGCATTATGCATATGTAAGAATAGGAGAGGGATGCAGCAATTTCTGTACTTACTGCGCAATTCCACGTATAAGAGGGAAATATAGAAGTAGAAAGATAGAAAGTGTATTAGAAGAAGTTAAATCTTTAGGAGCACAAGGAGTAAAAGAAATAATATTAGTTGCACAAGATACAACTAGATATGGGATAGACCTATATAATAAAAAGATGCTTCCAGAGCTTATAAGAGAAATATCTAAGATAGATGATATAAAATGGATAAGAGTACTTTATTGTTACCCAGAAGAAATAACAGATGAACTTATAAATGAAATAAAAGTTAATGATAAGGTATGTAAGTATTTAGATATACCAGTGCAGCATATAAGTAACAATGTGCTGAAGCTTATGGGAAGAAGAGGAAGAAAAGAAGAAATAGTAAATGTAATACAAAGACTTAGACAAGAAATACCAGGTATGGCTATAAGAACTTCATTGATTGTAGGGTTCCCTGGTGAAAGTGAAAGCGATTTTGAGGAATTAAAAGAATTTGTTAGAGATACTAAGATTGATAAACTAGGAGTATTTAGATACTCTCAAGAAGAAGGAACTCCAGCGGCAGAAATGGAAAATCAAATAGATGAAGAAATAAAAGAAAAAAGAGAAAAGGAAATCATGGTTATCCAGCAAGAAAATTCTTACGAAATAAATAAAAATAAAGTAGGTAAGATATACGAAGTTGTTGTAGAAAATTTTGATTCTGAATATTATATTGGAAGAAATTATGAAATGACTCCCGAAATAGATGGTGCAATTTATTTTAAATGTGATAAAATATTAAATATAGGCGATTTTGTTAAAGTTAAAATTGAGCAAAATTTAGAATATGATTTAATGGGAGTTGTATATTATGAATCTAGCAAATAAACTAACTATTATCAGGATGATTTTGGTTCCGGTATTTCTGGTGTTTTTGGCAATAAAAGGAATGCCTTATGGAAAAAGTATAGCAACTGTTATTTTCATCCTGGCAGCTCTTACAGATAAGCTAGATGGCTACATAGCAAGAAGTAGAAATCAAATAACTCGTTTTGGAAAGTTTATGGATCCTTTAGCAGATAAACTTTTAGTTACAGCAGCTCTGGTATCATTAGTAGAGTTTCAAGTGCTTCCTGCTTGGGCAGCTATGATAATAATAGCAAGGGAATTTGCTGTAACAGGACTTCGCAGTGTAGCAGCAGCGGAAGGTGTAGTTATAGCAGCTAGCGGATGGGGGAAAGCTAAGACAGTTACCCAAATAGTAGCTATAATAGCAGCACTAATTAACTTAAACAAAGATAGTTTAAGTACTTTGTCAGTATTTACTGTTATACCATATAGCTATTTAGAGTTACTTGCTCAAATATCTATGGCACTTGCTATAATAATAACTATTGTGTCTGGGGTAGATTATTTTGTTAAAAATAAAGAAGCTATAAAACCTGATAGATAGAGATTAGGATTGATTAGAAAATATAAATTTGTATATAATAATTACTGCGGTAATTAAATGGCTATAGTTCCTAGATTTTCTAGGAACTATATTCTTATGTTGACCGTGTAATAAATTTATTATATAATTAATTGTGTAGAACAAATGTTCGAATGATGAAAAGTATGAAAGGATGGTGACTCCCTTTAAGGGGATAACATGAATAATGATAAATTAAAAGCAATTGAAGCAGCTATGGGACAAATAGAAAAACAATTTGGAAAAGGATCTATAATGAAACTTGGAGAACACAGTGTATTAAATTTAGATTCTATTTCTACTGGATGTTTAGGATTAGATATAGCATTAGGTATAGGCGGGGTACCAAGAGGAAGAATAATAGAAATATATGGACCAGAATCTTCAGGTAAAACTACTGTAGCACTTCATATAGTAGCTGAAGCTCAAAAGCTTGGAGGAAGTGCTGCTTATGTGGATGCAGAACATGCACTAGATCCATCTTATGCTAAAAAATTAGGAGTAGACATCGACAATTTAATAGTTTCCCAACCAGATACAGGTGAACAAGGACTTGAAATTACAGAAGCATTAGTAAGATCAAATGCCATAGATGTAATAGTAGTGGATTCTGTAGCAGCACTAGTTCCAAGAGCAGAAATTGAAGGTGAAATGGGAGATTCTCATGTAGGATTACAGGCAAGACTTATGTCTCAAGCCCTAAGAAAATTGGCAGGTTCTATTAATAAATCTAAATGTGTAGCAATCTTTATAAATCAGCTTAGAGAAAAAGTAGGAGTTATGTTCGGAAATCCTGAAACTACTACAGGTGGTAGAGCTTTAAAGTTTTATTCCAGTGTAAGAATGGATATCAGAAGAATAGATTCCATAAAACAAGGTGATGAGGTTGTTGGAAATAGAACGAGAGTAAAACTAACTAAAAATAAGGTAGCTCCTCCATTTAAAAATGCTGAATTTGATATAATGTATAATGAAGGAATATCAAGAACAGGTGATGTCTTAGATATAGGAGTAAAGGAAGAAATAGTTCAAAAAAGTGGAGCATGGTTTTCATATAATGATATAAGACTTGGCCAAGGAAGAGAAAATGCTAAACAATTCTTTAAGGAAAACCCAGAATTACTTAAGGAAGTTGAAACTAAGATAAGACAAAAATATGAACTGCCTTTAGCGCAAGAAGAGAAAAAAGCTAGTGAAGACAATAAACAGTCGAAAAATGATAAATAATAGTATAAAAGAAAAATAATGATTAATTAACTAGCTGTTCCACATATATAACTTGACATAATGACAAAATTAATATAAAATAAATACAAAATCTGGTTTAGCGAAAACATCCATTTGAATACTATGACACCTTTCTATGCTTTTATATTTACTAAAAATAGATAGAGAAGAGAAGCAGAGGAGGTGTTCATGTGAATCCAGTTTATGCTATAGTAATAACTGTTGTAATAGCAGTCGTTGCTATATATGTGGATTTTTATATAAGAAAAAACGTTTCCATAGCAAAAATTTCAAATGCTGAGGAAGAAGCCAAGAGAATAATAGGTGAGGCCGAAAAAAATGCCGAATCTCAAAAGAAAGAAGCAATTCTTGAGGCAAAGGAAGAAGTCCACAAACTAAGAAATGATCTTGAAAGAGAATCTAGAGATAGACGTAATGAAATACAGCGTCTAGAAAGAAGAATACTTCAGAGAGAAGAATTGCTTGATAAGAAAAGTGATATGCTTGAAAAAAGAGAAGAAAATTTAAATAAAAAGCAGCAGGAATTAGCTGACTTAGAAGCAAGTATCGAAGAAGTTTACACTAAGCAAAGAGAAGAGTTAGAAAGACTATCGGGTCTAACTTCAGATCAAGCAAAGGAAATATTGCTTGAAGAAGTTAGCAAGGAAATAAAACACGAAACCGCTATGATGATTAAAGAAGTTGAAACGCGAGCTAAAGAAGAAGCCGATAAAAAGGCAAGAGAAATTATAACATATGCTATTCAAAGATGTGCTGCAGATCATGTTGCAGAAACAACAGTACATGTGGTGAATCTTCCTAATGATGAGATGAAAGGACGTATAATAGGTAGAGAAGGTAGAAATATACGTACCTTGGAAACTCTTACCGGAGTGGATTTAATTATAGATGATACTCCAGAAGCTGTAATTCTTTCAAGCTTTGATCCTATAAGACGAGAAGTGGCTAGAATAGCCCTTGAAAAGCTTATAATGGATGGCAGAATTCATCCTGCAAGAATAGAAGAAATGGTTGAAAAGGCCAAAAAAGAAGTGGAAAATAATATTAGAGAAGAAGGCGAACAGGCTACTTTTGAAACTGGGGTACATGGTCTTCATTCAGAATTAATAAGATTACTTGGAAGGTTGAAATACAGAACTAGTTATGGTCAAAATGTATTAAAGCATTCTATAGAAGTATCTTACTTAGCCGGTTTAATGGCATCTGAGTTAGGAATGGATCCTACGCTTGCTAAAAGAGCTGGTTTACTCCATGATATTGGTAAAGCTGTAGATCATGAAGTAGAAGGTCCGCATGCGTTAATAGGTGCGGAAATAGCTAAGAAATGTCATGAATCTTCTGTAATAGTAAATGCCATAGCAGCTCATCATGGTGATGTAGAGTTCCAATCCCTTGAAGGAATATTAGTTCAAGCAGCAGATGCTATTTCTGCAGCAAGACCAGCTGCCAGAAGGGAAACTTTAGAAGCGTACATCAAAAGGTTAGAAAAACTTGAGGAAATAGCAAATTCATATGAAGGCGTAGAAAAGTCATATGCCATTCAAGCGGGTAGAGAAGTGAGAATAATAGTTAAACCAGAAGAAATAGATGATGCCGGATCAGTTGAAATGGCAAGAAATATTGTCAAGAAAATTGAAGGCGAATTAGAATATCCAGGTCAAATTAAAGTTAATGTTATCAGAGAAACCCGAGCAATAGAATATGCAAAGTAAATAATAGATCCTTTTAATTTTGTAAATACTAGAAATTTTGCAAAATTAAAAGGATTTTTTCATTATATGTAGAATATTATAAATAAAGCAATAATAAATAAAGTTATATATATAGGAGGTTTATTATGGAAGTATTAAAAGTTTCAGCAAAATCAAGTCCAAATAAAGTTGCAGGAGCATTAGCAGGGGTTTTAAGAGAAAAGGGAGGGGCAGAAATACAGGCTATTGGAGCTGGAGCGTTAAATCAAGCTATTAAATCTGTAGCTATTGCCAGAGGATTTGTAGCACCAAGCGGAATAGATTTAGTATGTATACCAGCTTTTACTGATATAGAAATTGATGGTGAAGAAAGAACAGCAATTAAGCTTATAATTCAACCAAGATAGTTAATATATTTATTATGTAAAGGGATTAAATTTAATCCCTTTATTGTTTTTTTGAGAATTTTAATAAAATAAAATTGCAATTGGTTGAAATTTTATATATTATATATATTATATAAATAGTGGGGGTGCTCAAATGATTTTATCAAAAAAAGCAAGTAATATAGAACCATCAATAACTTTGGCTATAACAGCTAAGGCTAAGGAATTAAAATCTCAAGGTATAGATATAATAGGATTTGGTGCAGGGGAACCAGATTTCAATACTCCAGCTAATATTAGAAATGCGTCCATAGAGGCTATGGAAAAGGGATATACCAAATATACTCCAGCATCAGGAATTATTGAGCTAAAGGAAGCTATAATAAATAAGTTTAAAAATGATAATAACTTAAATTATAAATCTTCTCAAATAATAATATCAACAGGAGCTAAACAATGCTTATCAAATGCATTTTTTGCAATCTTAAATCCTGGAGATGAAGTGCTAATAGCTACACCTTATTGGGTAAGTTATCCTGAGCTTATAAAACTTTCTGATGGAGTACCTGTATTTGTAAAAACAAGTAGGGAAAATAGTTATAAGTATGATATCGAATCATTAAAACAATATATAACACATAAAACAAAAGCTATAATAATTAACAGTCCTAATAATCCAACAGGAAGTATTTATACAAAGGAAGAGTTAATTAAATTAGCTGAATTTGCAAAAGAGCATGATTTGATTATAATTTCTGATGAAATATATGAAAAACTTATATATGGTGACGACGAACATGTGAGCATAGCTTCTCTAAGTGAGGATGCTTATAAAAGAACTATAGTTATCAACGGAGTTTCTAAGACATATTCTATGACCGGATGGAGAATAGGATATGCAGCAGCAAGTGAAGAAATAGTAAAACTTATGTCAAATATACAAAGCCATACTACATCTAATCCTAATTCTATAGCTCAATATGCGTCATTAGAAGCGCTTGCAGGAACTCAAGAGTTTATACAAGTTATGAAGCAAGAATTCAAAAATAGAAGAGACTATATAGTTACGAGAATAAATGGCATTGACAATATAAGTTGTATTGAGCCTAAAGGTGCTTTTTATGTATTTATAGATATATCAAAAGTCATAGGAAAAGCTATTGAAGAAGAAACTATAGAAAGTTCTTTAGATTTTTGCAGCAAGCTTTTAGAAAAAGGAAAGGTGGCGGCTGTTCCAGGAGAAGCGTTTGGAATAGACGGCTTTATACGAATTTCTTATGCAACATCTATGGAAAATATACAAGAAGGATTGAATAGAATAGAAAACTTTATAAAAATATGTATATAAAACTTATAAATTATTAAATTAATGGAATACTAAGTAGAAATTGGCGTATGAATTGGTTATAATTTATATAGAGGTGATACTAATGATAACAAGAGATATAATTGTAAAAAGTTCTACAGGACTTCATGCTAGACCAGCTACACTACTCGTAAAAAAGGCATCATCATTTAAATCTGATGTGTACATTGAATTTAATGGCAAGAAAGCTAATGTTAAAAGTTTAATAGGAGTACTTTCTTTGGCTGTTACCAGTGGTGCAAACATTACTGTTTCTGCATCTGGTGACGATGAAACTTTAGCTGTAGAAGAAGTGAGTAAATTAATAGAAACAATGGAATAATAAATAATAAAAGGCGTTTTTACGCCTTTTATTTATGTTCTTGAGTATTTTTTTATTTTTACTAGTAATAATATTAGATACACGCCTGCGGCTCCAACAATTATATAGAGTATTCTAGATAAAAGGTTTGCAGGTTCTCCAAAGATTGCACTAACTAAGTTAAAGTTTAATAATCCTAATAGTCCCCAATTAAGAGCGCCGATAATAACTAATATAAATGCAATTTTGTCAAAAAGATTAAACTTGTACATAATTGCCTCCTTATAATAAATATAATTTTTGTTCCTAATAGATTATATTATTAGGAACTATTTAATAGAACATATTTTTATATTAATAAATACGAACTATATAGTGTTAAAAGGATAAATATTATGTTATAATATGAATAAAGAGCGAAAAATAACTTTTTATATTCGGAGGTTAACAGATGAGAAATACATATAATACACCCTTAAACTCTAGATATTCATCTAAAGAAATGAGTTATTTGTTTTCAGATGAAATGAAATTTAAAACTTGGAGAAAATTATGGGTTGCTTTAGCAGAAAGCGAGAAGGAGCTAGGATTAAATATCACCGATGAGCAAGTAGAAGAATTAAAGAAAAATATTGATAATATAAATTATGAGGTTGCTGAAAAAAGAGAAAAGGAAGTAAGACACGATGTTATGAGTCATGTATATGCCTATGGAGTACAATGTCCTGCAGCAAAGGGGATTATACATTTAGGGGCTACCAGCTGCTATGTTGGTGATAACACTGATATAATCATAATGAAAGAAGCATTAAAAGTAGTAAAAAATAAAATAATAAATGTAATTAATGAGTTATCTAAGTTTGCTGTTAAATATAAAGATGTGCCTACATTAGGATTTACTCACCTTCAGCCTGCTCAGTTAACAACAGTAGGAAAAAGAGCAACTTTATGGATTCAAGATTTGGTTTTAGATTTGGAGAACATAGAATTTGTGCTTGAAAAGATGAGATTTAGAGGAGTTAAAGGTACTACAGGAACTCAAGCAAGTTTTATGGAGTTATTTAATGAAAATGAAGATAAGGTAAAAGCATTGGATAAGATGGTTTCAGAGAAAATGGGATTTGAGGATGCTTTTAAAGTTACAGGTCAAACTTATCCAAGGAAATTGGATTCAATAGTATTAAACACTTTGTCAGAAGTTGCCCAAAGTGCTTATAAATTTAGTAATGATATAAGACTTCTTCAAAGTATGAAAGAAGTAGAAGAACCATTTGAAAAAAATCAAATAGGATCTTCAGCAATGGCATATAAGAGAAATCCAATGAGATGTGAAAGAATAGGGGCACTTGCAAGATATATAATAGTAGATGCTCTAAATCCTGCTATTACTGCATCTACTCAGTGGTTCGAAAGAACTTTAGATGATTCTGCAAATAAAAGAATATCTGTTCCAGAAGCATTTTTAGCTTTAGATGGAGTGCTTAACTTATACTTAAATGTAAGCAGCAACATGGTGGTATATGAAAAAGTTATAGCTAAACATGTTAATGATGAACTACCATTTATGGCAACTGAAAATATAATAATGGAATGTGTGAAAAAAGGTGGAGACAGACAAGAATTACATGAAAAAATAAGAACACATTCTATGGAAGCTGCGCATAGAGTAAAATCTGAAGGATTAAACAACGATCTTTTAGACAGAATAGCAAATGATTCGTTTTTTAATTTGACTAAGGAAGAAATATTAAGCTCAGTAGATCCTAATAAGTTTGTTGGAAGGGCGCCTTCTCAGGTAATAGACTTTGTTGAAGAAGTAGTTAAACCAATATTAAAAGATAATGAAAAGTTATTAGGATTACAAGCTGATATACAAGTTTAAATAACAAAATAATCAAGTTTTTTAGGTTCTCTTTAATGAGAACCTATTTATTTTTTCATAAAATAGATCATTGGCAGAGTTGAGTAGTCATAATAAATATTATGTAAATGAAGTTCAAATGTAAACCCAAAATATTATATAATAATTTTTAGCAATCAAATATAATAATAAACGATATTTGCAGAAATAATAAGACATAATAAATATTATGTAAATAAAGTTAATAGTAAACTAAAAAAAATAGATATACAATAAAAACATAAAATTTAGAAATATACTTCTTATAACTTAAAAATTCAAGCAATACGAAGCTATGAGAGTAAACATATTACAACATTATAAAGAATATAATTAATGAAGATATTCAAATGAAGTAAAAATAAAATATCTTAAATAAGTTTATGAAGGAGTGATATCTTTGAATAGTATAAAGGTTGGAGTAATTGCAGGAACTCCTGTAGACACTCAAATGGGAGTGGAATTTTTAAATTCAAAAGGGATTAATGCACTAGGATATCCTGTATCTTTATGTTCGGAAGAACAGTCTAAACTTCAAATATTATCTCCAATTGAACTTACTAATATTATTAGAGAAATAATAAGTAAAATAAAGCATGAAGGTATTGATACAATAATTATATATTGTAATTCTTTAAGTGCAGCAGTCGATATGGACAAGTTATCTATAGAAGAAAACATAAGAATAATTACTCCACTTACTGTTTACAAAAATATTGCTTCTGAATATAAAAGTATTGGAGTGCTTACAGCTAATAATCAAAGTTCTGCAGGTATTGAAAAGATTGTACAAAGCGTAAACTCTGATTGTAATGTTATTGGAATAGGAATACTTCCTGTAGTTATGGAAATAGAAAAGGGTGTATCTGCTGAAAAAATAGTTGAAAAGTTTGCACTTAGAAATGTAATGGAGTTTTTTAACTCTATAAATGCAGATGTAGTTCTTCTTGGATGTACTCATTTTCCTTATCTGCATAGTGAGTTGAAAAAATATGCATCTATTCCTATTCTTGATCCTGCAGAATTAATATATGATATGATATGTAACGTTTGATGTTATGGATTAAAATGAAGGGGTATATTATTAAATTAACCTTATGCATATTCAAAATATAGTAATATAGATAGAGGACCCCTTATTTTATTTCTTGATTGATAGGGATTAAAGAAGATGACTCCCATTCAACACAGGAATCATCTTCTTAATCATTAATAGTCTTTTTAAAATTATTCTTAATAATAGAGTACATTCTATTATATACTTATGATCTTTAAGTTTATAAATTAAATACCCCTACCTACTTCATAACCATTCCAAATAGCATTCATGATATTGTGTACCTCTCTAGAATCACCAATGTTATAGAGGACTTTATCACTATCGTTTAGACTGTTGTATAACGCATTGTTTTGACTATAGCCCACAGAGGTTATAACAGTATCCGCAGGGATTTCTTTTTGTCCTTCTGTATTGGTAATAATAACTACACTCTTGGTTACTTTTTCAACTTTAGTATTTTTATATACATCTACATTATGGAATGCTAGTAGTTCCACTAACATAGAGTAATTCATCATCGGCATTCCGTGAGGCCCACCAAGAATGTCACTTTGCATTTCAACAATACTTACTTTTTTGCCCATTTGTGCTAGCCATAAAGCTGTTTCACAGCCTACTAGTCCACCGCCAACAACCACTACTTCTTTGCCTGCTTTGGATACATCCATTAGCACATCACTTGCGGTATATACGTTATTTTCACTTCCAAAATCAATGTTGATTGGATGAGCACCAGTTGCAACTACTATTATATCTGCATCAAATTCATCTACATATGTTTTGTCAACTGAAGTATTCATAACAACGTTGATATTAAGCTTTTCTAGCTGAGTTTCATACCATTTGATAAGTGATCTATCGTCTACTTTGAAATTTGGAACACTACCTGGAATAATATTGCCACCCAATTGACAACATTTTTCAACTAAGGTTACTTTATGGCCACGAATGCTGCAGACACGTGCACATTCCATACCAGCTAAACCACCACCAATTATCAACACTTTTTTCAGTGCATCCGTTTTGCTCAAGCCATAACTTTTCTCTCTTCCACAAGCAGGATTTACTGCGCAGGATAAAGGTGAGCCTGTGGCGATTCTTCCCATACATCCATCATGACAGGAAAGGCAAGGACGAATATCTTCAAAATTACCGGTACGAATTTTTTCTGGAAGGTAAGGATCAGCAAGTAATGGACGTCCATAAGAAACGATATCGCAACATCCATTCAATGCATCTAATGCAATATCAGGGTCATCCATTCGACCTGCAAGAATGATGGGAACATCAACAGCTTTTTTCATAGCTCGTCCGAATTCACGGTACATTCCTTTTTCAAAATACATTGGTGGATGATTCCAATACCAGGAATCATAGGTTCCTGCATCAACATTAAACATATCATAACCAGCTTCAGCTAAAATCTTAGCAGCAGCCAAGCCTTCTTCTAAATCCTTTCCTTGTTCTTCGCATTCTTCTCCTGGAAGAATACCTTGACGAAGAGCCTTGATAAAAGATTTGACGCTGAAACGTAAAGATACTGGAAAATCTTTACCACAGACTTGTTTGATGCCTTTTACAATATCAGTTGCAACTTTTAATCTTGCTCTTAAATCTCCGCCGTATTCATCAGTGCGTTTATTGTAAAAACTGATAGCAAATTGATCAAGCAAGTAACCTTCATGTACTGCATGAATTTCAACTCCATCAAAACCACTCTTTTTTGCAATTGCTGCAGATTTTATAAAATTATTAATCAAAGTATGGATTTCATCAATTGTCATTTCACGATGAATGATCTTTGGTTCAAAGCGATTTTCATTAACCGAAGGAGCGATATGTGTCTTTACCAGTCCTGGAATTGCGGAACGTCCCAAACCACCAGTGAGCTGCATAATTATTTTAGAATCATAGGTATGAATTCTTTCAATCATGGATCCAACAGATTGTCCAAATAAAGCTGGCCTGTAAGTTGGACATGGCATTATCAAATCCGTCATTTCGTTATAATCTATGTTGCAGATACCTGTAATAATTAAACCCGTACCGCCTTTAGCACGTTCTATATAGTAGTTTTGGGCATTTTCATTAAATCCGCCATTTGGATCAGCATAGAAAACCAATCCCATTGGAGCCATGGAAATTCTATTTTTTACTTTTAGCTTACCAATTGTAATAGGCTCAAAAAGTTTTTGATATTTATTCATGAAAATTCCTCCTTAAAATTTTAATTGAATCGATTCTATGAATTGATTATGTTAAAATCATAACAATATTACTTTCACTAATCAAATATAAACATCGTAAAATACCTTTCTTCAAATAGAATAGATATCTTAAGCTTGAAATATCTCTTATTTCCAATATTATCATAATATTTAGTATAGTGTTGGAATTCTGTTTATAATGTCAGAAAAACATTTGATATGATATAATTAAACGAATCTATAAAAAAGGACTGATATTGTGGAAAAAATGACAAATCGTCAAAAACAAGCTATTAAAACAAAAGAGAGAATATATAATATTTCAGTAAAATTAATTAAAGAACACGGATATGATAATGTTAAAATAATTCACATTTGTGAAAAGTCAGGAGTTTCTGTTGGTACCTTTTATCATCATTTTAAAAATAAAGCGGGAATTATTATTGAGCTATATTCAATATGTGATGCTTATTTTTCGGAAAATATTCTTCCATCTTTATTGAAGCTTTCCAATCCTTACTGTGACAAAATCATGGATTATATTATTCATCAAATGCAGTATGCAATTGATATTGGCTGCGACTGCATTACACAATTATATAAAGCACAGGTTACAGATGGTAATGAATTTTTTTTATCCATGGACAGGGGATTGCCAAGTGGTCTTTGTTATTTGATTCAATGTGCACAGGACAAGGGGGAGCTTCGAAATAATGTTTTTGCGGTTGAGTTAGCACAGGAAATTTTGATTATTTCAAGAGGAATCCTTTATCATTGGTGCGTCTGTGAAGGAAAGTCAGATATTATTTATGAAGCAAAACATATGATTTCTAATTATCTAAAATCTTATGAAATTTAATAGCAAGATGTAATATTTATATAAAAAGACCTATAAAACTTTTATCTAATTTTATAGGTCCTTAATTATTAACGAATATATAAAAGATATAAGCGACATAACTTCAATCATTTCTATTTTATTTGTTTTAAATATTTACTAAGTTTTATTGACATATATGGGTATAGGGAATATAATATATTATATGAATGGTTATTCATATGTTCATTCGATGCAATGAACATACTTTATTATTTACATAAGTTACTTAAGTAGATTAGATGTAGTATAAGATTTAATTCATATAGATGAAAGCACTAATTAATATTGGAGGGGCAAGATTATGAAAAAAATAGTTAAAAAATCTGATAATAATAATTTAAAGTTATCAGCTAAGAATATTAACAAAAATGACAATAGGCTGAAAAAAAATGTAGCAAATAACAATAATATTAAAAAGGAATTTCTTCTAGAGGGTCTAGATTGTGCCCATTGTGCATCTAAGATAGAAGAAAATGTTAGTAAAATAAAAGGAATTAATTTAGCTAATGTTAACTTCATAACTAAAACTTTAACCATAGAGATTGAAGAAATGAATAAAGCACAAGAATTAATCGCAGCAACTAATGAGATGGTTCATAAGATTGAATCTCATGTTAAAGTAAAGGAAAAACAATCAAATACAGTTTTAAAAAAAGAAATATTGCTTGAAGGACTTTGTTGTGCAAACTGTGCTGGAAAAATTGAAAGAGAAGCTAGTAATATAGGTGGTGTAAAATCTGCAGTTGTGGATTTTGTGTCTACCAAACTTATTATGGAGATTGACCATCCTTCTAAAACAAATGAAATTATGGATAAGGTAACAAATATAGTTCATAGAATAGAGCCTGATGTTAAAGTTATTGAAATTGAAAATAAAAGCAGGATATCACAAAATAAAACTCATGAGCAAGAACATGAAGGAATTAATAAAACAGAAATAATAAGGTTCGCTGTTGGTGCCGTAATATTTGGAATCGCAACTGCCATGAATTTTTCCAATGCTATTGAACTAATTCTATTTCTTATAAGTTATGTACTTGTAGGTGGAGAAGTAGTTTTAAGGGCGATAAAAAATATAAGAAATGGACAATTATTTGATGAAAACTTTCTTATGAGTATAGCAACTGTTGGAGCTTTTGCTATTGGACAATATCCAGAAGGTGTAGCAGTTATGCTTTTTTATCAGCTAGGAGAGATGTTCCAAGACATGGCTGTTAATCGTTCAAGAAAATCAATTACAGCTTTAATGGATATAAGACCGGATTTTGCTAATTTAAAAATAGGAAATGATATTAAAAAAGTAACACCAGAAGAAGTTACAATAGGTGATGTTATTGTTGTAAAACCAGGAGAGAAGGTTCCGCTAGATGGAAAAATAATCGAGGGAAGATCTATGATAGATACTTCCGCTTTAACTGGTGAATCAGTACCTAGGGAAGTAGGAATAGGAGATAATATTTTAGGTGGAGTTATAAATAAAAATGGACTTTTAACAATTGAAGTAGAAAAAGAATTTGGAGACTCTACTGTTGCCAAGATACTGGACTTAGTTCAAAATGCAAGTAGTAAGAAAGCTCCTACAGAGAACTTTATAACAAAATTCGCTAGATACTATACACCGGCTGTTGTTTTTTCAGCAATAGCATTAGCTGTAATACCACCGCTAGTTATAGAAGGAGCGACATTTTCACAGTGGTTATATAGAGCTTTATCATTCCTCGTAGTATCCTGTCCTTGTGCTTTGGTTGTATCCATACCACTTAGTTTCTTTGGAGGTATAGGTGGAGCATCAAAGAATGGAATACTTGTTAAGGGCGGAAATTATCTAGAAGCTTTAAATAATGTTGAAGTTGTTGTTTTCGATAAAACTGGAACACTTACAAAAGGTGTGTTTAAGGTAACAGATGTAAAGCCACAAAATAATATTACTAAAGAGGAACTTATTGCTTTTGCGGCTTATGCAGAAAGTTATTCTAATCACCCAATAGCTACTTCTATATTAAGAGCTTATGGTAAGCAAATTGATAAAGATTCAGTTGATAACTACGAAGAGCTATCAGGCCATGGTGTTAAAGTTAAAGCTCTCGGAAAAGAGATTTTAGCTGGAAACTATAAATTAATGGATGAAGAAAATATACCATATGAGCAGGTTGAAACTATTGGTACAGTAGTTCATGTTGCTATAGATAAACAATATGCAGGATATATAGTTATATCTGATGAAGTTAAAGAAGATTCAGCAAAAGCAATTAAGGCATTAAAAGCGCTTGGGATTAAGAAAACAGTAATGCTAACAGGCGATAATAACACAGTGGGAACTAAGGTTGCAAAAGAGCTAGGATTAGATGAAGTTTATGCTGAGCTGCTACCAGATCAAAAGGTTGAGAAGCTGGAATTACTAGACAAAGGCAAATCACTAAGAGGAAAATTAATATTTGTAGGTGATGGAATAAATGATGCTCCAGTTTTAGCTAGAGCTGATATAGGAATAGCAATGGGGGGAGTAGGTTCTGATGCTGCAATTGAAGCTGCTGATGTAGTTATAATGACTGACGAGCCGTCAAAAATTGCCTCTGCTATAAAAATAGCAAAGAAAACTAGAACTATAGTGATGCAAAATATAGTCTTTGCCTTAGGAATTAAACTTATTTTATTAGTCCTTGTGGCATTGGGAATGGGAACCATGTGGGAAGCAGTATTTGGTGATGTTGGAGTGGCATTGCTTGCAGTTCTAAATGCTATGAGAGCTATGAAAACTGATATTTAAAATTTATGGGCTAGCCGGATATAGATGGCTAGCCTTTTTTATATGCAAAAGTAGTAGAATAAGTCTTACTATTAATTATGATACTAATTTTTCTGGAGAATTATGTAATATTTTAGTTGACAAATCATAAGAAAAGAATTACACTGAGTATAAACTCAATGAGTGAGGAGTCGATTGGATGTCAGAGTCACAAAGGCAGAAGCAGAAAATTCAAACAAAGAAAAATATTATTGATGCAGCATTGGAACAATTTGCAAAATATGGCTTAACTACAACGCGTACATTGGATATTGCACATTTAGCAAAAGTATCCCATGGAACTGTATTTGCACATTTTCCAACACGTGAGATTCTTTTGGATGAAGCAATTGAGGAATTTGGCAGACGTATTACTAGTCGATTGCATGAACTAGTTAATAGTCATTGTGATATGAAAGAGGCTCTTGAAGCACATCTGAAAGGAATCAGTGAATATGAGGACTTTTATACTCGATTGGTTTCGGAAAGCCGTTTACTGCACGAAAGTGCACGGAATTCTTTAATTATGATCCAATCGACTATTTCATTTCATATTATTGAAATCGCAGAGCATGAGATTGAAGCTTGCAAAATACGTAAAATGCCAGTTGATTTACTGTTTAATACTTGGATTGGTTTAATTCATTACTATTTAATTAATGGAGATTTGTTTGCACCTGGAGATTCGGTTTTGAAGAGGTATAGTCAGCAACTAGTAGAACATTATATGAATTTAATTATGTTAAAGAAAGGGGAAAAATAAGATGAAGATGTGTATAGCTTGCGGAATGCCAATGAAAACTAAGACTGATTTTGCTATGGGCGATGAGAAAAAAGAGTATTGCATCCATTGTGCAAGGCCAGATGGCACAATGCAGTCATATGAGGAAAAGCTGGATTCAATGAGTAGATTCATTATTAAGACTCAAGGATTGGATGAGAACGTGGCACTAAAGTCAGCAAAGGGGCTGCTGGCCAAGCTCCCAGCGTGGAAATAGTAATTAGATAAAAATAAGGAGTTGATTTTATGAATACAAAAAATGTAAGCGATACGTTTCAAGTTTTTTTACAGGAAGCTCCAGAACATTCGAAAGCATGGATGGAAGCAGTTCAAAAACTGGACGTGGCAAGTAGCCTAAACAAAAAGACAGAAGAGATTGCATATATAGCAGTTATGGCGGCAGTAGGACTTGAAAGCGGTATACCATTTCATGTGAAAGTGGCAAAAGAGCAAGGAGCAACGAGGGATGAAATCAAGAGTGCAGTTTTAATTGGCCTCCCTGCTGCTGGTAATACTGTTCTAAAGGTGCTTCCCATAGCATTACAAGCATTTGATGAGTAGACTATTAAATATATAAATTATATGGATGGTGTAGTTAATGGATTACTTATTGACTAATGAACCCACAGGATTAGAGTCTTTACCTATATGGTAGAGGCTTTTTTTATATTTATAATGATGGATGTTATAGTTTTTTCAACTAACGCTGCAAATTGAAAAAAGCTAAGATAGTAAGGGTTATTATAAAAATAATACTATGTAAAATTTAACTATAAAAATGTCTCAAATTAAAAGAAAATCAATAGTGACAATTTGTTAGGTGATTAAAGGTAACGTTGCAAGTATTTCTAAATATAGGGTATAATGAAAGCTGTTAAATTAAAGCATAAGAGGTGAATGAAATGAAAGATATAAATTATACGAATTTAATAGAAGCTTTAAAAACTTCTGATGATAAACAGAGAGCTGAAATAATAGATAAACTTTCAAAGGATTATAATAGTACAATGCCACTATTATGGAGGGAAGCTTTAAACCAGGAGAATCCAAGATCAATACTTTCCGTTATAAGGGATATTATTAAAAAAGAAAAACCTAGAGGTATATTCAAAAGAGCTATGGGAAGTTCTAAGCAAAAGCTTGGTGATTTCCTAAAGCATTCAGATCCAAAAGTTAGAAAGAATGCATGTGGTATTATTGGTGAAATAGGAGATTCCGAGTACTTAGAGCCTTTATATGATGCCTACGCTTCTGAAGAACAGCTATTTGTAAAATCTTCATATATACTTGCAATAGGAAACTGTGGAGGAGCTTTGGATGCGGAAAGACTTACGAAAATACTTGAAGATTTAATAATAAAAGAAAAGGCTTCTGATGACAAAAACAGTAACTTAAAAGATGAGAAGCATATTAATGAAGAAAAACGTGCACTTACAAGGGCTATATCTAAACTATCTCCACCTATACAACATAAGTTTATAGGCTTTAAAAATCCTGTGCCTATGATACTAACAACAATGAATAATCATTTTCAAACTACTTTAATGGATCTTAATGAAAAATCAATTAAAGGGCAGCTTATTAGTGAAGGAGTATATATTAAAGAAAAGGACTTTGAAAAGATTTATAAATGTAGAACCTTTTATGAAATTCTTTTCCCTTTAGAGTCTTGTACTAATTTAGAACTTGATTATAAGGTTATAGCAGCTGCAATTGTAAATGCGGATATTGTAAAGTTTTTAAATCAGTGTCATGCAGGAGATAGTAAGGCTCCATTTTGGTATAGAGTTGAGTTTAAAACTATGAATGATAATAGTAAAAAATCAGAGTTTGTAAAAAACTTATCTAGAGAATTAGATGAAACTTCAGGGGGAAATTTAAAGAACAGCCCATCTTCTTATGAAGTTGAAATTAGAGTAGTTGAAAAAAATAATTTATGCAGCGTATTTATAAAGTTATATACATTAAAGGATAATAGATTTGACTATAGAGAAAAAGCTTTGCCTACATCTATAAATCCTGCAATTGCCGCTATTGCAATGAAATCTATAGAAAAATGGCTAAGACCTAATGCTAAAGTTATAGACCCATTTTGTGGTGTAGGAACTATGCTAATTGAAAGGGCTAAATTAAAAGAGTATCAAAGCCTAACAGGAGTGGATATATTTAAAACAGGTATTACATATGCAGAGGTAAATTCTAGCTTAGCTAATACGAAAATAAAATTAGTAGCTGAAGACATATTGGAATTTTCCCCAGAAGAGTTATTTGATGAGATGATATCAAATATGCCTTTTGAAAGTAAGTCAGGAGCTGGTGGCTTAAATAAAAAATTATATAGTGAATTTGTAAATAGAATTCCTAGTCTTGTAAGACCAGGAGGAATGGCCTTCCTTTATACAGTAGAAAAGAATTTACTTAAGGAAAATTTGATAGGTAATGAGAAACTTAAGATTATTGATACTATAAAGATTGAAAGTGGTGGATTGACTCCAAACGTGTTTGTAATAAGAGTGAGGTAATCACCTTATATTTAAATGAAAGCAAGGCATCCCCAAGGGTGCAGTGAATTTTTGGGAGAATATTAGCTAGACTTCTTTTTTCCAATGTGCATAAATTGTTGCTTAAAAATCTTAGAATTATATAAGGATTAATTAATTGCATGAACTGGAATATATGAAGTATTATCTCAAGTTAAATGGCTTGAAATTGAAAGGTTAAGGGAGAAAGTTATAGTTTCAATAACAGCTCGTAAATCTAATGTAGTTGCCGTAGTAGGACATTATGATTGTGCTTCAAACCATGTTAGTGACTGCAAGCATTTTTATGATATAGTAGCATCCACGAATATAGTAAAATCATGGAGACTTCCAGTTAGAGTAGTTGGTCTATGGGCCGATAAATTTTCTTGCGTACATGTTGCAAGTATATAATTTTTAATTTAAAAGGCAGCCTTTGAGCTGCCTTAACTATTATATTTTTCACTATTATAACTTAATGTATTTACAGCTAACTTGTTTTTAAAAACAAGGACTGATATAACTCCAAATGTTAACATTGAAGTTAATAGTTCAATGGAATGTCCTAAACGAACTGGTGCTGGCATGTAAGGATTAGTAAATATTAATGGAGTAGTTATTAGTATACTAAAAAGCAGGCCTGATGTTATATAAGTCATCCAATTAATATTACCTAATGAATTAATTATTGTAATGGCTAAAGCGGACCATAAAAACCCTCTAAATAATTGAAATAAAATCAATATGGGATCTTGGTTAAATTGATTTGAAAGATGTTGAAATACATTAACAATAGTTGTACTTCCGGTATAAAAATATCTTAAATCGGCAAATTGCCATGCAACGAAATATCCAAAAATAAAGTAAATTATAACATAAATAGATGATAAAATCACAATATTAGGTAATGATTTGGCAACTGATACTTTTACATTAGTATTAATGTAATAAGAATGGACTTCTCTCTTAAATTTACCCATAATCAAAACTGCTAATAGTGAAAATATAATTGCATTTATAGTACCTGAAGCTACAACTTTTGCTATTTCTGCTACAGGCATCTTCACAGCATAGTTAAAATATAGAGTTTCTATTTGGGTCATAAAATATTGTATTCCCCAGAAAATCGTAAAGTTAGCTGCTACAAGTTTAAAGCCTCTTAATCTAGATTTAACAATAAACAAGGTTAATATCAATGTATTTATAAAGGAATAAATTAATATTGGTGTAATTGAAACACTTGAAGATTTAGAAGCATGTTGAATTCCAACAAGTGCGGAAGAAACCGCCAGTCCTATAAACATTATTATAGTTAATAAAATGATCTTTAATCCGAAAATAATAATTTTTTTCATTATAACTCAATCCTTTCTTTGCATCTTCCTCCATTACCTTTTCCGGGAACATCATTTTCAAATTTAAGCTCATAGCCATGCATTGGTCTTTGACTTAGTAAATCTAAAATAGCATGTTTGGTTGACATTAATAGTACCTCCATAAGTTTATATATATATGTAATATAATATCATGGTATTATATATGTAAATAGTTAGTATAATGACATAATTTATTCATAAGTAGTAAAAGATTGTGTAACATTGTAAATTTGCATATGCAAAAATTAAATGTTATTTATAAATATGTAGATGAATTTATACTTATGTTGTACTATATGGTGTATAAGGTAACTATTTAATAACCATACATGCAGGAGATGAGTTAAATGAATGATAGTAAAATTGACAAATTTGAAAATCCAATAAGGATAGCTGAACTTAATCCAAGAAATACATTAATAAAAGCAGGATTTAAAGAGAATATGATACTAAGTGATATTGGTGCTGGTACGGGAATATTTTCTTTTCCAGCTGCGAAAATCAGTAGTAATGATATTTATGCTCTTGAAATATCAGATAGTATGATTGAATTGCTAAATAATAGAACTACTGAACAAAATACTAAAAATCTTATAATTAAAAAGGTTGACTCCAACGTACTACCATTAGGTAATAACAGCTGTGATATGGCTATAATGGTAACTGTATTACATGAGATAGAAGATAAAGAATACATGCTAAATGAGATAAAGCGAGTTTTAAAAGAAAAAGGAAGGCTTATGATAATAGAGTTTCATAAGAGAAAAACACCAATGGGGCCACCAATCGATCATAGGCTGTCAGAAGAGTACATTGAAGAAATTTGTAATGATAACCAACTAAAAACTATAGAGAAATTTTCATTAGGAGATAATTTTTATTGCGCTGTATTTGAATCCTAAATTTCTTGTTTTTTAACATAATGTAATGCAAAATGGGGGGATAACTTGAAAAAGAATAAATTACTAATTTTTACAAGAGTTCTTTATAGCCTATTTATAATTGGAACTATAGTTGTATTATGGATGATTTGTAAAGATGTACATAGTAGTATAGCTTTTAAATTTGGAATGGGATATCTATTTTTAACTTTCTTTTTAATTTTATATGTTCCTATCATTACTATTTTAAATGCAAGAAAATTAAAATGGGTTAATATAAGAGAAAGATTTTTTAAATCTATTATTTCCTTTATAACATTATGGGCTTTAGGGTATGCTTTTGATTGGATTTTTAGACCATCAAAAGTAGATTTATTTAGAGGTCTTCCTATTCATTTGGGTTAAGCTCTGGTACTTATTTTACTGATATACTATTTTTGAAAAAGGATAAAAATTAAAATGATTTAATCAAACAAGGCCTGTACTTATAATGGTATAGGCTTTTTTATTTTTAAAATAAATACAGAATCGGATTCAAACATTGAAATATATCACGAAGTATAAGTTAAGCTTCCAACTTGGATATCTATATAATATAAAAAACTCCTAGTAGAGTAAAAAAACTTGAAAATTTATGTAATGAAATAAAGGAATATACGTATTAACATATGAATTACTTAGCTAAGTAAAAAAGTTAAAGAAAGGAGGTCTTTGAAAATATGGAGCAGATTGCCTTGATTAATTCTTTAGACAAAGAAGAAATTAAAGAAAAGGGCTTTACTTATATTTTTGAAACCTACTATAAAAGAGTTTACAACTATATATATTACAGGGTTAACTGTAATGCGGAAGCAGAAGACCTGACAAGCCAAGTTTTTGAAAAAGTAATGGTTAAAATAGAAACATATTCTGAAGGTAGATCACCTTTTGAAGTATGGTTATTTGCTATAGCAAGAAACGTAATAAATGATTATTTCAGAAGCTTAAAAAGATATAAATTCTTCTCTATTGATAAAATTAATAAACTCACATCAGTGGAAAAGAATCCAGAGGATATAGTAGTAAAAGCAGAAACTAATGATGAACTTTTAAAGGCTTTAAATATTTTAAGTAGTAGAGAAAGAAATATTGTGGCGCTTAAATTTGGTGGAAACTTGAGAAATAAGGAAATTGCAGAAATTATAGATATTACAGAAAGTAATGTAGGGGTAATACTTTATAGAATAATGAAAAAGCTTAAAACTGAAATGGAAAGAGAGGTATAGTCATGAATAAAAAAGGTATTGAAGATAAATTTTCTATAGATATAGATGCTTATTTTAATGGTATAGAGAATGTGAATGAATCAAACGTTGAGGAATACAACGAACTTTTAGAAATTGGTAAAGCCTTAGCCAATAAAGATTTCAGTGAAAATAGTAACAAACAATCTGTTTTTAATAAAACCGTAGGAAACATAAGTGAAGATAAAGGAGAGAATGTTATGAAAAAATCAAATAAACTTAAAAAGGTTGTTATTGCAGCAGCATCCTTTGTGATAGTATGTGGAGTTTTTAGTCAAACCTCCTTTGCTAAAGATTTAGCAGAAAAGGTAATCAAAAAAATATCCCTTGGACACATAACAGCTGTACAAACAGAGCCTTCTGAAGTAAAAGAGGTTGCAGTTCCAGATAACCTAAAAGGTAAGATTTTTGATAAGAATAAAAAACCTCTTACAGTAGTTACAAGAGATACTGGGAAAATATATACAGCTGCAGGGGAAGAAATTGAGAGTTGTGTAGACGGAAAAATAATAACAGTAGCTGAAGCGAAAAAAATGGACGAAAATAATTTAATAGTTAAAGATGCTAGTAGTTTAAATAAATATACTTGTTTTAATGTTAAACTACCTTCATATTTGCCAAAAGATTATAAGTTTGACAGGGCAGAATTTTATAAAGGTGAAAAAGGGGATATAAGTAAAAAATATATTGATTTATTCTTCACTAATGAAAAAACAGGAAAATTCATTTATATGCAGCAAAGATTTGCTGATGAAGAAACTAAATATGCAACTGGAACAGATGGTAAAATGGAAAAAGTAAAAGTTAATGGTGTAGATGCTGTAATAATTGATGATAGATATATTGATTGGGAAGCAAATGGTGTACTTTATAGTTTGTCAGGTAGAGGAGAATTTACAAAAGATGAATTAATAAAAATTGCTGAGTCTATTAAATAAAATTTATAAAATCTCAATACATCTTATTTAATAAAAATAGGAGCAACTATAAAAGTGGCTTCTATTTTAAGTTTTAATTAATTGTCTCTAATTACCATATTGAACTGCTTTTATATTTTGTTATGGTATAATTTATAATATAGGGTTGGAATTATAACAATTAACAACCTATATAAAAACCGTAATTAAAATTTGAATTAATAATGAACTGTTAGAGGTGTAAATAATGAGTCCTACAAACTTTAATCAGTATTTGAGAAAAATTGAATTGTGTAGAGAAAAAGTAGATTCTTTCTCTAGATATCCATATTGCTTATCAGCGATAAAAAATCTATCAACTTTGGAGTTTCATCCTAAAGTAACATATATTGTAGGTGAAAATGGTACCGGTAAATCAACCATACTTGAAGCAATTGCAATAGCATATGGTTTTAATCCAGAAGGTGGAAGTAAGAACTTTAACTTTTCAACGAATAACACTCATTCAGAGTTATGGGAAAACTTAAAACTAGTTAAAGGAGTAAGAAAACCCGAGGATGGTTTTTTCTTAAGAGCAGAAAGTTTCTATAATGTAGCTACAAATATTGATGAAATAGATGCAATAGGTTCCTATGGAGGGATTTCGTTGCACTCACAATCTCACGGGGAATCCTTTTTATCTGTTATTATGAATAGATTTAAAGGAAATGGATTATATATCTTAGACGAACCAGAAGCAGCATTATCACCATATAGACAAATGTCCCTGATTTCAAGGATTCACGATTTGGTTCAAAATAATTCTCAATTTATAATTGCTACTCATTCTCCAATAGTGATGGCTTATCCAGATTCAATACTTTATGAATTAAATGATGACTTTAAGGTAGTAAATTATCAGGATACGGAGCATTATAAAATTATGAAATCTTTTATTGGAAATCCTAAAAAAATTTTGGATATACTTATGGCTGAATAGTGGAATTTGAAGTGCACAGATAAAATCTGTACCCATAATGGTATAGGTTTTTTTATTTTTAGAGAATAATATTTTTGATTGACAAGGCAATTAGGATTTACTATAATAAAAACAAATAAATAAGTTGTTTTTATATTTTAATTACTTTAATTAGCTAGAGGTGAAAATATAATGCCGAAATTTACAGAAGCAGAAAAAGAAAAAATTAGATTAGAAATGATGAGGAATGCTCATCAGTGTTTTATCGCTAAAGGGTTAAAAAATACATCTATTGAAGAAATAACTTCTTCAGTATCTATAGCAAAAAGCAGTTTTTATGTTTTTTTTGAATCAAAGGAAATGCTTTATCTTGAGTTATTAGCTTTTGAAGGTGAGGAAATTGAAAGACGAGTTTGGCCTAAGGTGGAAGGAGAAAAGGATATATGTAAGGCAATAAAGATTTATCTACAGGAGATGTCTTCAGCCTTAGAATCCAATATACTAACACAAAGATTAATAACAAATATTGAAGAATACAACATGGTAACTAGAAAGATAAATAATGAATATTCAGCAACAAAAACTTTAAGAAGCATTGTGCCTCTTATGGAATTTATCAAGAAAAATAAGGGGTCAGATAAATTAATAAATGAAGATATTCAAGTTATTGCTGGCGTTATTCGTGCTGCTTTAGCCATGGTTCTTCATAAGAAGGATCTTGGGGAGAATATTTACCCAAGAGTGCAAGAAATTCTATTTGATGCTGTAGCTAATGAACTTACAAGAGGATTTTCGCAATAATAGAATTGAGGTACTAGGCCAATGGAAACTGAAAAGAAAGTAATAAATTACTTTGCTGACAATACTAGCCTCTATAGTAATTGTAGTTTCCATGTTAAAAGTACAGGATACTTAAAAGATTATAATAGATACATGTACGTTATAAAAGAAATTTATTGGCAATAAAATAATAATGATTAGGATGTGACAAGAATGAGTAAAAGTAAAAGAGAAGTTATTGAAATTGCAACAAGACATGGGTTAGCTCTAAAGGAAGATACTTTAGTATTTAATGAGTCAGGGCTTGATTTTTTAGCGGTATTTGCCGAAGACAAACAAGGAAATGAGTGGGTTCTTCGTTTGCCTAGACGTGAGGATGTCATGCCAAGAACGAAGGTTGAAAAGCAGGCATTAGATTTGGTGAATGGGTATATTACTAAATTTCAAGCGCCAAACTGGACTATTTATACAGATGAATTGATTGCATATAAGAAATTAGGTGGTGTGCCAGCAGGGACAATAGACCATGAAATACAAAATTATGTTTGGGAAATTGATATTAATAATGTGCCAGACTGCTTTCATAAGACACTTGGAAAGGTATTGGCAGAATTACATGGTATCCCAAAGGATAGAGTAGTAGATGCTGGACTTACATTTCAAACATCAGAAGAGGTAAGACAGTCAATGAAAGAGCGTATGGATGCAGTGAAGGCCAAATTTGGAGTAGGAGAATCCTTATGGAATAGATGGCAGACATGGTTAAATGATGATGAGCTGTGGCCTAAGGAAACAGGTTTTATTCATGGGGATATACATGCAGGCCATATTTTAATAGATAAAGATGCAAATGTAACAGGTTTAATTGACTGGACTGAAGCAAAGATCACAGATGTATCTGATGATTTTGTATTTCATTATAAAGCCTTTGGGGAAAAAGGTCTTGAATCTCTTATTAAGGCTTATAAAGAAGCAGGGGGATACTATTGGCCTAGAATGCAAGAGCATATCATTGAATTGGTTGCAGCTTATCCAGTGGCGATTGCTGAATTTGCCCTCGTATCTGGTGTTGCTGAATATGACCAGATGGCAAAGCAGGCATTGGAGGTTAATAATATTTAAATATATACAAAAACAGATTATTTTTAGTCCTCTTACATTAGCTTCAATGCATTTTCGTATCATTTTCCACAAAAATATTATAGTGATGGGACGGATTTTGAGTATTTTTGAATGTAATGATATAAAATAAGCAGGAGGTTCAATAATGGTAAAGATATTTACAATTGGGGAAGCGCTGATTGATTTTATTTCTGAACAAAGCGGCGTTGAATTAAAAAAGGTTAATTCCTTTCAAAAGGCTCCAGGTGGTGCTCCAGCTAATGTAGCGGCTGCAGTATCAATATTAGGCGGTAGAAGCCACTTTATAGGGAAATTAGGACAAGATGCCTTTGGAGATTTTCTTGTTGAAACTTTAAAGAATGCTGGAGTAGGAACGGAGTATATATTTAGAACTAATAAAGCTAATACCGCTCTTGCATTTGTTTCCTTAAAGGAGGATGGAGAAAGAGACTTTTCTTTTTATAGGAACCCAAGTGCTGATATGCTTTTGGAAGAAAGTGAAATATGCAGTGACTGGTTTGAAGCAGGAGATATTCTTCACTTTTGTTCTGTAAGTCTTATAGATGCACCAGTTAGAAAAGCTCATATAGCTGCTATTGAAGCGGTTAAAAAAGCTAAAGGATTCATATCCTTTGATCCCAATATAAGGCTTCCCTTATGGCAAGATCATGAGGAATATAAAAGTATAATTCGTGAATTTATAAAATACGCTGATATATTAAAAATAAGTGAGGATGAGATAGAGTTTATTACAGGAATTCATGATGAAGAAAAAGCAATTCAATGGGTATTATCCTTTGATATTAAAGTCCTTATTATTACAAGGGGAAGTAAAGGCGCTTCAGCTTACTTTGGTGGTTATCAAATAAAGGATGAGGGATTCAAGGTTAAAGCGGTAGATACTACTGGGGCAGGAGATGCTTTTATAGGAGCTTTTTTATATAAAGTTTCAAGCAATTGCATAGACATAAATAATATATCATGCAAAGATATAAAAGATATTCTCGAATTTTCTAATGCAGTTGCAGCGTTAACTACTATGAATAGAGGTGCTATAAGCGCTCTTCCTTCCTTGGGAAACGTAGAAAATTTCATAAATAGTAGGAAGGCATGTCATAATTAAATATAAGACCATTAAAAACAGTATTTAATAAAAGCTACAGACACTTCATAGATATTTTTTATAAAAATACCCCCTAAATTCTAGGGGGTATAATGAATACTATTAATTTATTTTCTAGTAATTCTCCATATTACCCCTGTCTTTGGATAATATTCATCAGGCTCACCCTCAGGAGTAACTGCAAAATCTAATATATACATGGCTTTATCGGGCCCAAAGACTACATCAATAGGTCTTTCGAAGCCTCCATCACCAGTGTAAGAAGCTGCAAAACCAGATTTGTTGATAGCGAAGTTAGTTATTTTCCCTGTCTTCATATTAATTTTTGATATTCTATGACCTACTCCTGGTAAAGGCTTTCCTCCTGTGGTTTCTGGAGCTTCACTACCAAATTCAGCAATATAGGCATCTCCATATGGACCAAAATTACTATCATAATTAAAATCAAAACCCATTATAGCAGAATGTGGGGTAAAGATGCTAAATGGTTTTGGAGGAAACATTGGATGATTAGCAATTAAAAATTTAGGTTGAGGTCTACCTTCAGCTTTAAATCTTGGAAGTGTTACTGGTAGTCCACCGGTATAATCTGGCCAGCCATACCATATTCCAGGCATAATTAGCTGAAACTCATCTGGAGAATTATCAATAGGCCTACTACCTCTAACATCTGCACCATGATTGGTACTAAATAACCTATTAAATCTATCAAATTTTAATCTAAAGGGATTTCTAAGTCCCCATGCAACTAATTCAAGATTTGATCCATCAGGATTTGCTCTAAGTATACTTCCGCTAGCACGTACAATTCCTTTTTTTATTTCATAAGGTACATTTTGAATACCAAAAGGAGAATATGCACCAGTGCAGGGATAATCATTTGGTGATGATGTTTGAATATCCTCAGTCAAAAAGTTTTGCCCATTCAAAACTATGTTACACCCGGCATAATCATGAAAAAATGGATGATTTTCGACCCAACCATTATCTAATCCAACTACACCGGAATTGGTAGCTGTTCCTTGCCCAAAATACATTTTTCCATCGGGACCAAAAACTACTCGGTTGTTATGATGGTCACCGAGGCTAGGTAGACCAGAAATTATATCTTGTTTGGACCCATCAGGTTTAACTATAGTTATATATCCCCTGTGAGATACATAAATGTTTCCATTAAAATAATTAATACCTGTTAAAGGAGGATTAAATCCTTCTGCAACTATTTCGAATCCATTGTTCAAAAGACGAAGAACTTTACCACTTCCAGAGATAACTCCAGCATCAGCTACCAGTATTTGCCCATCATTTGTAAAGATCATGTTTATAGGGGTATCTAATCCTTGTGCAAATACGTCAATGCCATATCCTAATGGTAATTTTATATCTGAAGGATCAAGTTTTCTTTTATATTGCTCTTTGTATTTACTAGATGGTGTGTTTATATTAGAAACTGATTGATTTATTTTTTCCATTAAAAGCTCCTCAAAATTAATATATACATAATATTATATTTTGAAACCAGGTTATTGGTTACTTATTAGACTAAAAATATAAATGAAACAGTAACAGAAAATAATTTAAAGTCATATAATATATAGGTTATATGTGTATTAAGAGTTAAATGTCGGAGGAATAAATGATGAATGCCAAGACTATTGTAATTGGGGCACTATTTGCAGTGATGGCGGCTTTGTTTCAATTAATCCCTACGTTGCTTTCTGAAGTGTTTGTATTTTTAACTATATTTAGTGCACTGCCTATTTATATTGTTTCAAGAATAAATCCAAAGGCAGGTATTTTATCATATTTTGTAGCTGGCATGCTTATCTTATTATTAAGCATACATGAAGGACTATTTTTCTTATGTACTAACGGAATTGTTGGTATTTCACTTGGAGTATGCAGCTATTATACAAAAAAGAAACCTATTATTTGGATTTTAAGTTCTTTCATACTAACAATTACGTTAAGTATAATGAATTATGGCATAGGAATCCCTGTTTTCGGAGGTAAGATTCCAGGTGCAATGATGATTCAGGTAGCAATAATATTTTTATTTTCAATGATTTACAATATTTTATTGTATTATTTTTTAAGGTTCATTTTTAATTTTCAAGAGAGATTAAAGATTTATTGAGTATGGATAAAGAATAAACATACTGATAAAAAAGGGCATACCCCTAATTATGGCGAGTATAGATTTAACTGGGATAAAAGAAAAAATAAATATTAACGCTATATAGATATTCTTGAATTTCTATAGTAAAGGGATAAATACCTATTGGGGCATTTACCTTTTACTATTCATCTCTTATGATTCCTTGGGATATAATCTGATTTGGAGAAAATTTAATCTGTGATAACAGAATTCCTCCAAGTATAAGAATACAGCCTATATATCCCCTGGTACTCATAATTTCTCCAAGTAGAACTGCACCGCCTACAGCACCAAATACTGATTCCATACTTAGAATAATTGCTGCATGAGATGGTTTGGCATCCTTTTGAGCTACCACTTGTAGGGTGTATGCTACACCAACGGATAAAAAGCCACCATAAAGTATTGGAATCAAAGCACTTGATATGCTGCTCATAGTAATCTGTTCCAATATTAAAGCGGATATAAGGCTTAAAAATGAGCATGTTGCACATTGAATACATGATAATTTTAAAGAATCCACCTTATTAGAAAAATAATCTATTACCAAGATATGAGCAGCCCAGAACACGGAACCTATAACTTCAAGGAAATCCCCATAGCTTATACTGAAATTTTCATTTACGCTTAACAGATAGAGTCCAGCAACTGCAAGTCCTACTCCAATCCAGGAGTTTTTCCCAATTTTGTGCCCTAAAAATATTTCAATTATCGGTACGACCACCATGTAAAGACCTGTAATAAAGCTTGCTTTCCCAGCGGTTGTATAGGTAAGGCCAATTTGTTGAAGGGTTGAACCCGCGAAAAGAATGGCACCAATGAGCACTCCAGGTACAATTATTTTCTTTACACTTACTTCAATATTATTTTCATTACTGCTGTCATTTTTCTTTTTCTTATCGAAGTATATAATTAAGGGTAGGAGAGAAATACTTCCAAGGGCAAATCTTATTCCATTGAACGTAAAAGCTCCTACATATTGAGAACCTACTCTTTGTGCAACAAATGCAAATCCCCATATAGCTGAAGTAAGTAATAAAATCATATTAGCACGTAATCTTTTATTATTCATCTGAATCATCTCCTTTTGCTCATTCTAATAGGGTAATAGACATACTAAAGTAAATAAGCACAGCGTAAATGGGCTTTTGATTTATAGCGCATTACGTGCGTAAAGTATATATTTAGCTCTATCTAAAGGATTAACACCAAATCGTTCTCTTTTTGCCCCTAATTCTAAGCTGCAGGGCTCATAGCCAGCAAATTTAGTACTAATTACTGCCTTTCCAGAAGAAATTATGCTTAGAGTAATGGAATATTCTAAGGAGGTGGCCACAGGTAGAACTCCTTCTATAGTAGCGGCATTATTATGAATGGTAGGGTTTTCAAAGACTCCTCTCATCTGAATTATATCATTTAAAACTTTTCCACAGATATCTTCAGGTACAGTAATTCTAAAATTAATCATTGGCTCTAATAAAGTGGTACCTATTTTAGTAAGGCCTTTCATAAGTGCCATGGCAGTAGCTGTAGCAAAATCTCCTGAACGTGAATGTAAAACATGATCTTCGCCTTCCACAAAGGTTATCCTTAAGTCAGTAACATTCCAGCCATAAATTCCTTGCTGCAATATTTTATCTAAGTTATTTTCTATTTCTCTTTGATATTTTAATTTTACCTTTTCAGTTCTGACCTTGGATTCATATATGATACCACTTCCTCGTGGCAGGGGTTCTATTAAGAAATCTACTACAGCCCAGCATGGCTTAGGCATAGTATAGGACTCTTCTCCATAGCCACTAGACACAGGCGTTTCTTTGTAGATAACAGAAGGTGAATCAAAGGCAACTTCTATATTAAATCTTTCCATTAGTATAGATTGGATTATCTCTAATTGAATTTTACCCATAATTTGAATATGAATTTCTTTCTTTTCCTTTATCCATTCCATATTTAATAGGGGATCTTCCGCTTGCAATATATTTAATGCTTCTACTAGGGGTATATAATCCTCTTCTTTTTTTGCATATATTTTTAAAGTTAAAAGAGGGGAGGCAAGAGAAGGGAGTTTTGGAATATGAGTTTTACTTCCTAATATATCGTAGGTACTGCAATCTAGTCCACTTACCATTACTAAATCGCCGCTAGCAGCTGATTTTATATCTATCTGCTTTTGACTTACTATCTTTTTTATCACGGTAACTTTCTCTTTTTTATCCTTGTTTATATTAAATATTTCATCTCTACTTTCCATTTTTCCACTAAATAATTTTAAGTGAGCTGTTTTCCCTAAAGTTTTATGATGAGAAATTTTATATACCAGTGCGGATAATTCACTATCATCTAAATCAACTGGACCTGGTAGATAATTTATAATACTATCAAGTAATTCAGTAACTCCTTCACCTCTTAGCGTAGTTCCAAATAAAACAGGATAAATCTTGCCTTCTTTTGCTTGAATTTCTATCTGATATTTTATAGTATCTATAGCTAAAGAATCTTCTAAGTATTGCTGAAGAAGATCTTCGTTGTTATCACATAATATGCTAACAATGTCTTCTACTAATAATTTATGAATTTCATTATCTATGTCTTTTATGGTTTTTATATTATGAAATTTATCAAATAAGTTTTCTACACTAAAACCATCATCTGTTTTGGAAACCAACTGTATGGGCACAAGCTTATTTGAAAGTAACTTCTTCATATCCTCAAGAATCCTATCAGGAGAAGAACCAATACGATCAAGCTTATTTATAAAAAATATTGTGGGAGTATTAAGTTGTTTTAAAGCATTGAAGTATACTTCTGTTTGAGGCTGAACACCTTCTACAGAGGAAAGTACCACCACGGCACCATCTAAAACGGCTATGCTTCTTTCTACTTCGGCACTGAAATCAATATGCCCAGGAGTATCGATGATATAAATACTAGTTTTTTTCCAATAAAGATCGGTTTCGGAAGCTTTTACTGAAATTCCTCTTTGCTTTTCAATATCTAAAGAATCTGTATGAGTTGTTCCTTTATCAACGCTTCCTAAGGTTCTACTAGAGCCGCTTTGATAAAGTAGCTGCTCTGTCAAAGTAGTTTTACCAGCATCTACGTGAGCGACTATTCCAATATTACGAATACTATTTTTAATTGTCATGGTTGTTTCTCCAATCACAGGTTTATACTAGTTCTTTTTAGTTTACTTATTATTTTAATCAATTTTATAATTTATGTCTAGCATGACCATAGTTTACTAGGAAAAAAGTTACGTTATTACCAAATTACCAATTAATACACTTCATTTGATTTTACGGTGTTAAATGATATAATCTATTTGATACAATTTATAAAAATGGCCATTTTAGGGCAAAAGAACATACATTCGTTATTTATAAAAATAGCAGCGGAGTCATTTGAATTTATATAAGAATTTTGTATTATAGTAGTAAAATAGATATCAAGAAATTGGAGGATAAGAATATGAAATTTATCTCATGGAATGTAAATGGGTTACGTGCTTGTGTACAAAAGGGATTTGAAGATTTTTTTAAGAAGGCAGATGCGGATTTCTTTTGTATTCAGGAAAGTAAATTACAAGAAGGACAGATACAGCTTTCATTTGATGGATATGAACAGTATTGGAATTATGCTGAGAAGAAGGGGTACTCTGGCACAGCAATTTTCACGAAACATACTCCATTATCTGCATCCTATGGAATAGGAATTGAAGAACATGACAAGGAAGGGCGCGTAATTACACTAGAGTATGACAAGTTCTATATTGTTACAGTGTATACACCCAATTCTCAAAGTGAATTAGCAAGGCTAGACTATCGTATGAAATGGGAAGATGATTTTAGAGAGTATTTATTAGCCTTAGATAAGAATAAGCCTGTTATAGTGTGTGGGGATTTGAATGTTGCACATAAAGAAATTGATTTGAAGAATCCAAAAACAAATCGTAATAATGCTGGTTTTACAGATGAAGAAAGATCAAAGTTTAGTAGATTTTTAGAAGCGGGTTTTACAGATACATTTAGATATTTTTATCCGGATAAGGAAGGTGCTTATTCTTGGTGGTCTTATAGATTTAAAGCTAGAGAAAAGAATGCTGGATGGCGTATTGATTATTTCTGCACTTCTAAAAGACTAGATGAAAAACTTGTTTCTGCATCAATACATAGCAATATAATGGGATCTGATCATTGTCCAGTAGAGTGTGAAATAGAATTTTAAAAGAATATATATTAAAGAATATATATTAAAGAATAAAAGATAATATAATTATGTGAACTAATGAGGTGTAATTTATGAATAAAATAGGACCAAATCCAGATAGCATTTATCCAAATGAAAACATAAAGCAAATTTGCTATATCAAGAATGTTATAAAAAACCCCAATATTAAAGTTGGAGACTATACTTACTATGATGATATCAATGGCGCTGAATACTTTGAAAAGCATGTTACACATCACTATGATTTTATTGGTGATAAGCTTATTATCGGCAAGTTTTGTGCAATTGCAAAGGGAATAGAATTTATTATGAATGGTGCAAACCATCGAATGAACTCTGTGACAACCTATCCCTTTAATATCATGGGAAGCGGTTGGGAAAAGGCAATGCCGTCCCTTAAGGATTTACCGTTTAAGGGAGATACTGTTGTTGGTAATGATGTTTGGATTGGTCAAAACGTTACTGTTATGCCGGGAATTCACATAGGTGATGGTGCAATTATTGCGGCAAATTCGGTAGTTACAAAAGATATTCCGCCATATCATATTGCCGGTGGCAATCCTATTAAAATTATTAAAAAACGTTTTGATGATGATTTAATTCAATATCTATTAGATTTAAAATGGTGGGATTGTTCAGCTGAAAAAATTTTCTCTAATCTTGAAATACTTTGCAGCTCTGATTTAGATAGGATCAAAAGTATTAAATAAGGATATTGGAAGCATGCTAATGTTGACAATATAAAAAGTATATAATATAATAAAATTAAAGTTTGATTGTATTAAATTAAATTGGTATAAATCATGTTACGGGGTAAATAAAATGGATAAGTATGATAAAATTAAATTAGAAAATCAAATATGTTTTCCGCTATATGCTTTATCAAGAGAAATTATAAAGCTATATAAGCCAATACTTGATAAATACAATTTAACATATACCCAGTATATAACTATGCTAGTTATATGGGAAGAAGAAAAGATTATCTTTAAAGAATTAGGGAAAAGGTTACATTTAGATTCAGGAACCCTTACTCCTGTAATAAAGAAATTAGAGTCTATGGGATTGATTATTAAATACAGAAGTAAGGAAGATGATAGAGTTGTAATAGTAGAATTAACAGAAGAAGGAAGAGTACTAAAAGAAGATATACTTGAAGTACCAGATAAAATGTTCTGTAAATTTAAAGGCAATGAAGAAACGCTTATTATGTTAAAAAAGTACTTAGATGAGTTACTTAATGTATCAGAAGAATAAGTTGAATTCCTCAGGGAGTTCAACCATATTTTTAAAATAATTGATTTGATGAAATTAAATTTATACAAACTAGTTAAAATTGAGAGGAGAAATAAGATATGAGTTTTTATGATTTTTCAGCAAAAGGTATGAATGGTAAGGAAGTAGACATGAACAATTACAAGGGAAAGGTAGTTTTGATTGTTAACACAGCAAGTAAATGTGGATTAACTCCTCAGTTTAAAGGTTTAGAGGAACTGTACCAAGAATATAAAGATAGCGGGCTTGAAATATTAGGATTCCCTTGTAACCAATTTGCAAATCAAGATTCAGGCAGAAACGATGAAATAAATGAGTTTTGTCAATTGAATTATGGGGTTACATTTAAGATGTTTGAAAAAATAGATGTGAATGGAGAAAATGCTCACCCTTTATATAAATATTTAAAGAACGAATCAAAAGGAGTATTCAGCAAGGAAATAAAATGGAACTTTACAAAGTTTTTAATAGATACTAATGGAAATGTAATAAAAAGATATGCTCCTACAACATCACCATTAAAGCTTAAGAGTGATATAGAAAAGCTGTTAAAGTAGAATTATTAAAAATATGACCAAAATCTTTACCTATGGGTATAGACTTTGGTCATATTACTTCTACAGATCCTATTATTTAGACATAGTAACACGGCAGGATTTGGCATAATGCAACTATGAATGAAGATGTATAATTTAGCACAGAATAGTAGAGTAATACTCTGAATAAATTTCTATAAAGGAGGAATAAATACTATGGGTGAAAAACACGACGCTTCTGTTGCTAGTCAACAAGAAAAAGAAAAGAAGGAAAATAATGCTGGAACTAAACATAAGAAAAAGACACACAAGAAAGATTAATACTAAGATTATTAAAAGAGCTAGCTTAAATATAAATCTAATATAAAAAATATAAATATTACTTTTATACAAATTATATATACAAATTATATATGTATAATATACAATCAATCTGAAGACCAGCAAATTAATTTGCTGGTCTTGTTCTGTAATAAAAGAAAGAAACTCTATCTATTGTAAATGTATTACAAATAGACCGTATATTTGCTATACATTACATTACTTTAATTTCTTAATAATCCCTAATAGGCATTCTTTTATTTATGTGGACTTTTATAAACTATTTATGTTTCTATAATTATCCACATGATTTGTTTTAACCTATCGAGATTTGTAACTCTTTAAAGTACTCTTAAATATCGCTTTATAAATAACTAGCATGCTATTTGATACAGCTAATAATCTTAATTTTATATAGTATATAATTGTATACTTATATAATTTTAGAGCGCTAATAAGAAAAACCATATACTATTGTGAAATTCGCTGATATAATATAAATAATGATATAATAGGAGTGAAGTATATATGATAAAAGAACAATATAATGAACCAAAGAAACAAAAAGCTGGACTTGGAGCAATTAGACCTGATGATTATGTAGAAAGTGAATTTAAAAAGATGGCTGCTGATAAAAAATTAAGCCAAACTGAGATGTTTGAATATATGTTTTGGAATTTTATCAATGGTGAGGAAAAGAAAAAGAAAGAAGAAGCTATAAGTTATGAAAGTGAGTTAAGTTTAATATCTTCTGATTTAAATAATGTGCTATCTCATATTAAAAGTATCACTGAAAAGGCGCAAAATACAGTTATGACATTTAAATCAAATTCAGAGCAAACAGAAAAGAACTTAAATCTTGAGCTGGATACGCTTTCAAAGAAAATTGAAGAGGTTAGAAAAAGAAACTTAGAACTAGAGCGTACTAATCAAATATTTGATGATGTTAAAAATGGATTAGATTCTAAAATAGCTGAATTAAATGGTGTAATTGAGAAGAAAAACATTGAAATTAAAGAGCATGAAGACTTGATAAAGGAGCAATATAGAAAAAATAAGGAACTAGAAAGACAAAATAGTGCTTTGGAAAAAGAAAATACTAAGTTACAATTGGAGAATAAAAAGCTATTAGAACAAGTATCTAGTAATGAAATTAAAATCAAATCCCTTGAAGTTGTAAATGTAAATTTCCAATCCACTATAAATAATATAGAGGTATTAAAAAAAGCTGAGATTTCTGCTATGGAGGAAAGGTATGGATCTATTATTTCTCAATTAAATGATAAAATTAAGTCCTATGATGATGCTAAAACAAAGGAAATAGAAGAAGTTAGAGATGGAATTATAACAAAAATGGAAGCGGAAAGAAAGCTTTCCCTGGCTGAAGCTAAAGTAGAGTTAGCGGAAATGAAAAATAAATATAATGAGTTACTTATACGTTCGAAATAAATTGAAGGGACTTTCCGAAGGCCTCTTATTCGCAAGAAAATGGGCTGATGTGAGCTTGTGTATAGATATTGATTAAGAAAGGGAGCAAGTGTAAAATGGAAGCAAATACGACGGCAGGTTTAAAGCAATTAAAGGCATCTAAAGCGGAGTTTACAAGGTTTCTAATGTATTATAAATTTGGTTTGGATGAATTAAATACTAAAATTGATATTTTAAAGCAAGAATTTCAATACATTCATGATTATAATCCTATTGAACATGTGAAATCTAGAATAAAGAGTCCAGAAAGCATTTTGAGAAAAATCTACAGAAAAGGATATGAGCTATCGCTACCTTCTATAAAAGAAAATATCAAAGATATTGCTGGAATTCGCATAGTATGCTCATTTTCCTCTGATATTTATAAGATTAGTGAGATGCTGCAAAATCAAAAGGATATAAAAACAATTGAATGCAAGGATTATATAAAAAATCCAAAACCAAATGGATATCAAAGTTTACATTTGATTTTACAAGTACCTGTTTTTATGTCTGATAGAACTGAAGATGTTTGTGTGGAAGTTCAAATTAGAACCATTGGGATGGATTTTTGGGCCAGTTTAGAGCATAAAATTTATTATAAATACAATAAAGATGTTCCACAACAGTTAATAGAAGGACTTAAAGAAGCAGCAGATACTGTTTCTCAATTAGATAAAAAAATGGAAAGGATAAACAAAGAGGTAAGTAAGTTCAAAGAATCTGGCGACTCAGATCATGAGATACAAGAGATATTTGTTAATAACCAGAGTTTCTACCTTCCAGATGACCTTTTGCATCTTTAATAAAGAGTAAAGGAGGTAATAAGGCCAAATATTAATGATTAAATTCAGTTTATAGGTATATTATTGATAATATATAAACCGCAATATTTTGCGTCAACGAACATATGTTCCTTGAACGCAAAAATGGCATTATAATGCAAAAGAAGAGAATTATATGAAGAATTCAAAACAAAATATAACTACATTTTTAATATTTTCAGGCAATGCTGTGAAGCAATGAATTGCCAGCTAAGCCTTTAAAATGCATGATATACACTATATAAAAGAAATTTTATAACATTGGAATCAAGATACAATAGTAAACAGTAATAAAGAAACTATTATAATTGTAAATGTGTTAGAATTATCAGTGTAAAGAACATATGTTCCTCCGTCGCGAAAACCAAAATGTAATGATTCTGGATTAGTTTTTCATATAGAATCAATAATGTATGAATATATATGGCTAGTAATTTTAGCCTCCGTCTATTCTCTAGCTAATCTCTTGGAAATTGGCTAATAAAAACTAGCGACTTTTATAATCTGTACACATTTTATTATCATAACTGCTAATACAGATATATACCCTTCTAAATGATAATCTATATCAATTGATATAGAAGTTGGAAAGAGAAGGGGAATTTTAATAAAAATTTATTCAGTTATTATTATATATTATACCAATAATTCCATATATCTATACATGAATTTTGACCGAAAAATAAATTTTAAATTTTTTCAAATGTAAATTTGTATTATTAGGTTTAAATATTTACTTAAATTTTTGTATAAATGGGGATAAGAAAATAGTCAAAAAAATAGGATTTCCCCCCCTCTTTTGCAGAATATACATATTCGCTAAATATACATTTATTAAACTGCGTTATAATTTTAATGCGAATACATATAAGTCAGTAAAATCAACGGTTATAACGATTTTAGGAGGTCTTGTAATATATGCGTGGTCGAACTATAACATACAAGTATAAGAACTTTAAATATACTGATGAAATTAAAAATACACTCTCCTCTGCTATACTTGATTCTAAAGATAATCATGAACTCGAAAAAATTTATAATCATTACGAATCTCTAAATATTGACAGAGGTTATAAATATATCATAAGGGACTTATACATACTTATGATTAAGAAAAATATGAGCACTATAGATATATCCAAAATATACGATGTAAGTATAAGAACTATACAAGTATGGTTAAAAGAACTTGGAATTAATCAATCTCCAAAAGGAAGAGGTAAAAAAACTGTTAATAAAACACCTAAAAATAAACTTTTATCCGGAGAATCGCCTCGTTCGTTATCAAAGGAATATGTTAGAAGCAAAATTGATGACTTATTAATTCAAGTGCTCAATGATTATAAAATAATAGATGAAGATAATAATATTAAATTAAATTATTCCAAAGAATTGGAGAGAAAGATTAAAAATTTGATGAAAATTATAACGGATTAACTGTATAAGTGGTGTTATATATAATTTTGATATTAGTATACTTAAAATCATTAGTGTACTCTAGTATGCTGAGAAAAATTAATATAACTTAATATGCCAAAGTTAATATGTAGTATAAAAGGAGTATAAAATAAACATGAAATTAGATTTTGGATCAATAAGAGAAAATAGCAATACCTTACCAGAATGTATGGTGGATTTTTTAAATTATCTAGAAACTATAAAAGGAAAATCCCCTAATACTATAAAGGGATATAAAGTTGACTTAACTATGTTTTTTAGATTTTTGAAATTATATAAGGGAATACATAAAGATGATTCTATGGAATTTGAAGAAATAACTATAAATGATATTGATAATGATTTTTTAAGAAACATAAAGTTGACTGATTTATATGCATTCATGTCTTTCTTAGAAAAATACAGAGATAATAGCGCTTATGCAAGAGCTAGAAAAGTAGCTACATTAAGATCGTTTTTCAAATATTTACATGGTAAAGCTAAAATTTTAGATGAAAATTTAGCCTTAGAATTAGAGAAACCCAAAATAGATAAGAGAAATCCAGCATATTTGACATTAGAAGAAAGCAAAAAACTATTAAGTGTTATAGATGGTTCTAATCAAGCAAGAGATTATTGTGTAATTACCTTATTTCTAAATTGTGGATTAAGAATATCGGAACTTTGCAGTATAAACATTTCTAAAATAAAAGGTGATATATTAACTATTATCGGTAAAGGAAATAAGGAAAGAACGGTTTATTTAAATAAAGCGTGCATGAAAGCAATTGATAATTATTTGAAGATTAGAAATGAGTACCTAGATAAGATTCCACCTGAACATAGGGATATATTGTTTTTAAATAAGGATAAAAAAGGAATAAGCAAACGTTCCATAGAAGTAATGGTGAAAAAATATATAGGAAAAGCTGGTTTGGATACGGATAAATACACCCCTCACAAATTGAGGCATACAGCTGCTACGCTTATGTATAAACATGGCAATGTAGATATAAGAAGTCTTCAGCAGATATTGGGCCATGAGAATATTTCCACTACTCAAATTTATACGCATGTAGATAATGAAAGATTAAGGGAAGCTGTTAAATCAAATCCATTAAGTGATGAGTATGAGGAATAATCCTCATACCTCTCCCCTAACCTATTAGTTTCTCTTTCTAAGTCTTATAAGACCTGGGTATTCTTCAGATATATATTGAGAAGCCTTTTCTTCGTCCTCTAAAAGATCTCTTAGTCCTTCTATATCATCTATAAGCTCTATCTTTTCGGTGTTATCAGTTGAATCATAGTCGTCATCCCCTACAAAAGAGTCCTCAGTTGAATCTGGCATGTCAAAATCTGTGATATCTTCTTCTTCTTGTGCTATGCCATCTATAGTTACAGAACGCATATCAAAACCATCTTTTTCTAAACATTTCCCGCAATTATTACATATTTTATTTGGATTTAAATCGCATATATCACATTTTCCACAGTCATTACAAGATTTGGTTTCCTCAAAAATACAATATGTATATCTAGCCATATATACCCCTCTTTTTCTAATAAATTTGTTCGATGGCAACCATCCGTAATACTTCCATCCTTTTAGGTTGGAGGTAACGGATGATACGCCCTTGGATAAGTTTTTCTAAGACTCAGCTGGAGATAAGTATTCTTCATAAGTAAACTCCACCTGAGTCTAAGAATCACTTGATATTTAAGTTTTATTTACAATATTTTATTATAACAAATTATGATTCTATATTCAATGAAAGTATTCATAAAAACTAATTTTATTAGAAATTATAGCATATGAGAACACAAGTTTCGAGAACATAAGTTTGATATTTTGTTTATATTATGATATAATTTTATTAAAATTATATGTAAGAGGTGTTCTTATGTCTAGGCAGGATAAGCAAAAGGAAATATACGAATATATAAAGCAGCAAATACATGATAAGGGTTACCCACCTTCCGTAAGAGAAATTTGTAATGCAGTAGGCCTTAAATCCACTTCCACTGTTCACGGTCATCTTCAAAGATTAGAAAAAAAAGGTCTTATAAAAAGGGATCCTACAAAACCTCGTGCTATTGAAGTTATGGATGAATCATTTAAAAGAGAGCTAGTTAGTATTCCTGTAATAGGTACAGTTACTGCAGGTGTGCCTATACTAGCAGTTGAAAATATAGAAGATACCTTTGCTTTGCCTGTTAACTTTATAAGAAGCAATAAAGAAATGTTTATGCTTAAAGTTCATGGAGAAAGCATGATTGATGTAGGAATAATGAATGAGGATTTAGTTATAATAGAAAAAACTAATTCAGCTGAAAATGGAGACATTGTAGTAGCGCTTATCGAAAATGAAGCTACTATAAAAAGATTTTTCAAAGAAAGTGATTTCATAAGACTACAACCTGAAAATAAGACTATGGAGCCTATAATAGTAAAAGAATGTACCATTATAGGGAAACTTATAGGACTTTATAGAAAATATTAAACCAAGCATAACATCATGCTTGGTTTTTTATTTATATATTAAGTTTCTAGTTTAATATTTTATTAAGAGCTATGATTATTCCAGTTTTTGCATGATCAAAAGTAAGACCGCCTTGCAGGTATGCTATATAAGGCTCTCTAATTGGAGCATCAGCTGAAAGTTCTATAGATGATCCTTGTATAAAGGCTCCAGCGGCCATTATAACTTGATCTTCATATCCTGGCATATCCCATGGTTCGCATTGTACAAAGGAGTCTATAGGAGAACCTAGCTGAATACCCTTGCAAAAATTTATAAGCTTTTCTTTATCGTTAAACTTGATTGCTTGAATAATATCACTTCTTTTTTCATTAAACTTTGGAAGTACCTCAAAGCCGGCAAGCTCCATTATTCTTGAACAAAATATAGCTCCTTTTACCGCTTCCATAGCAATATGAGGTGCTAAGAAAAGTCCTTGGAATAAAGTTCTCATCACACCAAAGGTAGAACCGCATTCTCCACCTATTCCCGGAATTGTAAGCCTATATGAGGCTTGAGTTACATACTCTTCTTTACCTGCTATGTATCCGCCTGTAGGAGCAATTCCTCCCCCTATGTTTTTAATAAGGGACCCTGCTACTAAATCTGCACCTACATCCGTAGGTTCTAGAGTATCTATGAATTCTCCATAACAATTGTCCACAAAACAAATAACATCTTCTCTTATGTTTTTAACAAATTTTATAATCTCGCTTATTTCAGATACAAGTAATGAATTTCTCCAACCATAGCCAGTAGATCTTTGAATATGTACGATTTTTATAGAGTTATCTTCTTTTAATGCTGCTTCTACTTCTTTTAAATTTACTTTTCCGTTATCTAAGTCTATTTGTTTATAATTTACTCCGTATTCCTTAAGTGAACCTATGTTCTTTTGCTCTCCAATTCCAATGATTCCGTGTAATGTATCATAAGGAGAACCTACTATTGATAACATAGTATCACCAGGTCTTAAATTCCCAAATAGTGCTGCACCAATGGCATGAGTTCCATTTACAAAATGAGGTCTCACTAGTGCGCTTTCTGTATTAAATATTCTTGCATATACTTTATCTAAAGAATCCCTTCCGATATCTCCATAACCATATCCTGTGGAATTAGTAAAGTGAGACTCGCTTATTCTTTCTTCTTGAAGCGCATTTAAGACCTTTAATTGGTTGAATTCCCTTATTTCATCATACCTTTTAAACTCTTCTTCTACATCTTTTAGAGCTTTTTCATATAAATCTAGTACATTATCTTTTATGTGATAGACATTCTTAAGATAATCTTTAGTTAATTTAATCATTATAATTACATCCTCCAACCTAACAATTCATAATATAGTTTTTAAAATACATACAACTTAATATATTACCACATAAAAAAATAATAGGCAAAAATTTTGCCTATTATTTCCTTAGCCATTAAATTGCGTATCTTGAGGATTAGGTGTAAATAAAATTGCTTTCGCTGGAGTTATAGTTGAAATGGCATGTTTATAAACAAGCATTTGCTTTCCTAAACAATCTAATATAACCGTAAAGCTATCAAATCCCTTTACATAACCAGTTAGTTTGAATCCATTTACAAGATGTATAGTAACATCAGTTTTATTTTTTCTTGCACCATTTAAAAATATATCTTGCAAATTGTTCACTGTTTTATTCATATAACTCACCCTCCATTATAGCTTATATATTATTATTCTATATGATATACTAAAATCCTTTAATTTTTCATGAAAAATACTAAGCACTGCCATTTACTTGACCTAAAATTTCATTTACTATATCATTTTCGCTAGAAAAATCATCTTTATTTATCCAATGAGCATGTTTCTCGCGTCTAAACCAAGTTAGCTGCCTCTTAGCATAATTTCTACTACCCTTTTTAATTAAATAAATAGCTTCATCTAAGGATATCTTACCTTCTAAGTAATAAAGAATTTCCTTATATCCTATTCCCTGCATAGATTGCATTTCTTCTGTATACCCCATAGCTCTTAAGCGCTCTACTTCATCTATAAGACCCTTTTCAAGCATGATGTCTACTCTTTTATCTATCCTGTTATAAAGCTTTTCTCTGTCCATAGTAAGTACAAAATAATGAAGGTTATACGGGATTTCATAACATTCTTTATCCATACTATATTCTCCTATGGTTTTTCCGGTTAATTTATATACTTCCAATGCTCTTATCACTCTTTTTAGATTATTAGCATGTATTTTATTATAAGATTCACTATCTATATCCTTAAGCATTTCATGGACATAATCATTTCCTTTTTCTGCTGCAAGGTTTTCTATATACACTCTATATTCTTCATCTTTATCTGCTTCCGTAAAATTATAGTCATATATAAGTGAGTTTATATATAATCCAGTTCCACCAACTACCATTGGCAGCTTTTTTTCACTATGTATCTTGTTTATACACTCTTCAGCTACTTCTTTAAACTGGGCTACATTAAAACTTTCATGTGGCTCTACTATGTCAATTAAATAGTGATTAATATTATTCATTTCATCATTAGTAATTTTAGCAGAACCTATATTCATGTACTTATATATTTGCATAGAATCAGCTGATATTATTTCGCCATTTAATTTTTTTGCAAGCTTAATAGATATATCGGTTTTTCCAACACCAGTAGGGCCTGCTAGTATAAATAAATCCTTTTTCAAAATTATCTCCCTTTCTACTGAACTCTTTTAAATCTTTTTTCTAATTCATATAAGGTTAGTTTAATTATAGTAGGTCTACCATGAGGACAGGTAAATGGATTGTCGATAAACCTAAGTTCATTTATTAAGGATTTCATTTCCTCAAGAGATAACTTATTATTTGCCTTTACTGCAGACTTACAAGCAAGTTTTGCTATGGTATTATATTTAACATCAGGTGTATTACCGCTTCTCATATTTTTAAGATTATCTAATATTTCCAAAAACAATTTATTTATCTCAGGTTTTCCGAGTATTAAAGGAACTTCTCGTATACTTATAGTATTTTCTCCAAAAATCTCAATATTAAACCCTGCTTTATTAAATATATCTTTATTTTCTATATAATAGCAGTAGTCTTCAGGTAGAAGTTCTATTATAACTGGGCTTATGAGTAGCTGAGAAATCACTTCCTGATGTGATATGTTTTTAGAATATGTTTCAAATAATATCTTTTCATGAGCTGCATGTTGGTCTATTATATAAAGATCGTCACTCATCTCCCCTAATATATAAGTTTTATTAAACTGACCTATTATATTTATTTCTGGTAATTTTGCAAGCTTTTGGGCTTCTAGAATTTGTTCTTTTTTAGCTGGATCTTCTTTTATATATAATGATGGCTTTTCTTCAAAGTTATCATTATGAGTCTCAGTAATTATAACTTTATGTTCTGAAGTATATTCATTGTTTAAATTTGAGTTTATATTAATATCGTTAGTTTTCTCATTGGTTTTTTCACTGAAGTTTCCAGATGATACAACTGAATTTGAGGAATTTAGAAAATCTATAGGTAGCTGCAATGTTTCTATAGACTTAATTTCTTTTTCTGCTTCTTTTACTTCCTCTTCTATATTAAATGAATTTATAACACTATTTTTTATTGCTTCATGAACAGAATGAAATACAGTTCCAAATAATTCACGTTCATCTTTAAATTTAACTTCAGTTTTAGTAGGATGCACATTTACATCCACATACTCTGGAAATATATCTATAAATAATATAAAGAAGGGATATTTATTTATAGTTAAGAAGGATTTAAAGGCATTTTCTACAGCTGTAGTAATAACCCTGCTCTTTATATATCTTTTATTTACAAATATGCTTTGATGGTTTCTGCTACCGCGACTTATTTCGCTATTTCCTATAAAACCATGTACAGAAATTATATCCTTATGCGACTCAAAATATATCACATTTTCTAAAACGGTTTTCCCATATACATTTCGAATAACGTCTTTTATATCTCCTGTCCCAAAAGAATGAAGCACTACTTTTTCGTTATTTATTAGTTTAAAAGATACATCTGGATGAGCAAGTGCCAGTCTTTGTACAATATCAGATATTAATGATGCTTCACGAGAAGAAGATTTTAAAAATTTAAGTCTTGCAGGTACATTATAAAACAAATCCTGTACTTCAATTGTTGTACCATTATTACTTCCTGTATCTTTTAGGTAATGTATGTTACCACCTTCAATATGAATTTCCCTACCAAAATCCAAATCTTTAATTTTGCTTTTGAGAGTAACCTTAGATACTGAGGAGATGCTAGCTAGCGCTTCTCCTCTAAAACCCATGGTACTCAATTTGAATATATCATCAATACTCGAAATTTTGCTTGTTGCATGTGGTAAAAATGCCTTTTCTATATCATCAGGATGTATACCTACTCCATCATCTGTGATTTTTATAAGCTTTTGGCCACCTTCTATTATTTCCATAACAATGTTTTTAGCACCAGCATCCAAGCTGTTTTCTAAAAGCTCCTTTACAACGGAAAAAGGTCTTTCTACCACTTCGCCAGCAGCTATTTTATTAGAAGTATTTTTATCTAATACATTTATTCTAACCAAACTCATCACACCTTTGAGATAGTTTTAGCTTTTCTAATTATTTCATAAAGTTTATTAAATCCTTCTATAGGCGTTACATTCATGATGTCTATGGATGCAATCTCATCTAAAAGATTACTTTTTTCAATGTCAGTAAAGTTTAATTGCAGGCTTTCCTCTTTAATTTCATGATTTTTAGAAGGTATAGCATTGGTTTTTGGCTCGCTTAAAGTTTTACTTATTGCAACTTCAGATGTATTGCATGATAGTTCATCTATATTTGTTACAACATTTTTATTTTTTTCAATTGTATTAAGTATTTCTTTAGCTCTTTCTATAACTTTGTCAGGTAAGCCAGCAAGCTTTGCAACTTCTATTCCGTAAGACTCATCAGCACCGCCCTGTACTATTTTTCTTAAAAATACTAATTCATTATCTATTTTTTTAATAGAAACTGAAAAGTTTTTAACGCCCTTAAGTTTATTTTCCAATACTATTAGTTCGTGATAATGAGTAGCAAATAGCGTTTTGCATTTTAAATCTTCATCTCCACACATATGCTCTATAACAGACCAAGCGATGCTTAATCCATCAAAGGTACTGGTACCCCTTCCGACTTCATCTAATAGCACTAAGCTCTTATTAGTGGCATTTTGAAGTATATTTGCAACTTCCCACATTTCAACCATAAATGTACTTTTACCTGCTGCTAAATCATCTGATGCACCTATTCTTGTAAATATTTTATCACATATTGATATTTTAGCTGATTTTGCAGGAACAAAGCTTCCTATTTGAGCCATAATAGTAATAAGGGCAACTTGCCTCATATAAGTTGATTTTCCAGCCATATTAGGGCCTGTAATCAAAATCATTTGATTTTCTTTTGTATCCATAAGTGTATCATTGGATATAAAGCATCCCGTAGGTATCATCTTTTCTACTACAGGATGACGGCCTTCTGTAATGGATAAATCATTATCATCAGATATAGAAGGCTTGCAGTAATTATTTTCCAATGCCACAGTAGCTAATGAACTTAAACAATCTAGTTCTGAAATTATATGGCCGGATTTTTTCATTCTATCTATTTCATTTTCGATAGTACTTCTTATTTGTAAAAATATATCATATTCTAAAGCAGTTAATTTTTCCTCTGCTCCTAAGATCTTTTCTTCCATTTCTTTTAGTTCAGGAGTAATATATCTTTCGGCATTTGATAAGGTTTGTTTTCGTATGTAACGTCCTTCTGGGATTGAAGCAATATTACTTTTGGTTATTTCTATAAAGTAACCAAAAACTTTATTATATCCTACTTTTAAAGACTTTATACCTGTAAAATCCTTTTCCTGTGCCTCAAGCTTAGAAATCCACTCCTTACCATGGGCCTTAGCATCTCTTAAGCTGTCTATATCATTATTATATCCTGATTTTATTATATTTCCTTCTTTTATGGATAAAGATGGATTATCTACGATTGATTCTTCTAGTAAATTATAAATATCACTTAATCCATCAATATTTAAGTACATATCTTTTAATAGACCACTATTAAAGTTGCTAAGTATTTGCTTTATAGCAGGGATATTTCCAATGGAATTTTTAAGTGCTATAAGTTCTTTTGCATTTACATTTTTAGAAGATATCTTCCCAACTATTCTCTCTATGTCGTATATGCTTTTTAAAGATTCTTTTATATCTTCATGAAGAGAAATATTAGATATAATGTCTTCTATTGCATCTAATCTATTATTTATTAATTCCTTATTTACAAGCGGCTGCTCAACCCACTTTCTTAGTTGTCTCCCTCCCATAGATGTACTGGTTTTATCTAATACCCATAAAAGAGATCCTTTTTTACTTTTTTCTCTTAAAGTTTCCGTAAGCTCAAGATTTTTTCGTGAATTAATATCCATAGATAAAAAGTCCAATATATGATAATATTCAAATTTATCTATGTGAGAAAGAGAGGTGTTTTGGGTTTCGATTATATACGTAAGCAGTGCCGCGCTGCTTTTTATTACACATTTACTAAAGGAAGCAGGATTAAAATCTAAAAATTGCTCTTTAAGCGCATTTTCATTGTTATAATATGTATCATCTATAAAAGTAAGAGAAGTTTTAAATCTTTCTTTAATTTCTAAAGTGATGCTTTCACTTATATTACTATTTACCAATATTTCGCTAGGATTAAATTTAGAAATTTCATTCAATATTACTGAAATTTCCATTTTAGTATAAGTAGAGATAAATTCACCAGTAGAAACATCACAAAAACTTAGTCCTGCATTGTCCTTATCAGTATGTATACTCATTATAAAGTTATTTTTATTTTCTTCTAGAAATGAGGAATCTGTATATGTACCTGGAGTTATTATTTTTGTTATATCTCTTTTTACAATTCCTTTGGCAACTGAAGGATCTTCCAATTGTTCACCTATTGCCACTTTATAACCTTTAGATATAAGTCTGCTTATATAGGAGCTTGCTGAGTGATAAGGAATTCCACACATAGGAGCTCTTTTATCAAGACCACAATCTCTGCCTGTAAGAACTAACTCTAATTCTTTAGATGCAACTTCAGCATCTTCAAAGAACATTTCGTAAAAGTCTCCTAATCTAAAAAATAATATACAATCTTTACATTTTTCTTTTATTTCAAGATATTGCTGCATCATTGGAGTGAGTGCCAATTTTACAAAACCTCCTTAAATAGTATTAAAGGCATATAATGCCGTACTAGTGCATTATATGCTCTTTCAAATTTATATTTCTTCGCCTAATAGTGAAAAAGTTTGTGCTTTAGTTATTTTTACATTAACTATTTTACCTATATTATCTTTATTTCCAGCAAAGTTTACAAGTTTACTTGTTTCAGTTCTTCCCATAAGCTTTTCATCATCACTTTTACTTGTACCTTCTACTAAAACTTTCACTGTACGGCCTTCATATTCCTTGTTTTTCTTTGCACAGGCTTTATTTACTTCTTCTACTAATCTATTAAATCTTTCGCGCTTAACTTCTTCGCTTACCTGAGTTTCAAATTCACAAGCGGGAGTTCCTTTTCTTGTAGAATAAAGGAAAGTGAAAGCAGAATCATACTCTACTTCGCTAACTAAGCTTAGAGTCTCGCTAAAATCTTCTTCTGTTTCTCCAGGGAAACCAACTATTATATCTGTGGTTAAAGCTACTCCAGGAATTTTTGCCTTTATTTTATTTACTAAATTTAAATACTCTTCTCTTGTATATTTTCTATTCATTTCTTTTAGTATCTTACTTGAACCTGATTGGACAGGTAAATGAATGTGATCACATAATTTACTACATTCAGCTACAGCATCTATAACATCATCAGTTAAATCCTTTGGATGAGAAGTCATAAATCTTATTCTTTCTATACCATTTATATTATTAAGTCTTTTTAAAAGATTTGCAAAGCTAAGACTTGGAACTAAATCTTTTCCATAAGAATTTACGTTTTGTCCAAGTAGAGTTACTTCTTTATATCCTTTATCAACAAGAGCCATTATTTCTTTTTCAATTTCTTCAGGAGTTCTGCTTCTTTCTCTACCTCTAACATAAGGAACTATACAGTAAGTGCAGAAGTTATTGCAGCCATACATAATAGTTACAAAAGCTTTAGTATTGCTTTCTCTATCTATAGGAAGTCCTTCCACAATACCCTTTTCCTTATCCCATACTTCTATTATTGATTTGTTTTCTTGTCTTGTTCTATTTAAATACTCAGGGAACATATGGGCATTATGGGTTCCGAATATTATATCTACAAAAGGATATTTCTTTATTATAGCTTCAGCCATACCCTCCTGCTGCATCATACATCCACATACAGCAATAATTAAATCAGAATTTTTTTCTTTTAATGCTTTTAACGCTCCAAGATTACCATATACTTTAAGTTCTGCGTTTTCTCTTACACAACATGTATTAAAAATTATAATACTTGATTTTTTCTTTTCTTCAGTTTTAGCATAACCCATATTTTTTAGCATTCCTGAAAGCTTTTCGGAATCCTCTTCATTCATCTGGCAGCCCCAGGTTTCTATATAAAAGTATTTTTGATTATCCATAATTATTTCACCTCATATTAAAGTTTTCATAAGTAACATTAAACATTATACTATATTTTATAGTGTTTATCTATTTTTTATTGAAATTTGTAGAATTATAAGAAATAAATAAAAGACACAGCGTGAGACTATGTCTTTATTTCTAATTTCACATATTCTTTTAAAACATTAAATCCGCAATCCTTATATAAATTAAATGCAACGGTATTATTTGTGTCCACATTTATAATTGCCGTATTATAACTATAATTGTCTATTATTTTTAAAAGGTAATTTATAAGCAGTTTACCGTAACCCTTACCTCTATAATCAGGCAAAATACCTACATTTACAATAATAGGTATATCTCCTTCTATTATAACTTGACCATATCCAATATATTTATTATTCTCTTTTATGAATATAGCACCGGGACTAAAATAATAATATTGATTTTCATCAAAGTAGATATCCTTTGTAGAAATAGGAACTCTATTTTTATCTTTAAATACCTCATTTTGAATGTCACATCTTATTTTTTCATCTAATCCTTTTCTAAATACTTCAAAACTTATAGTTTCTACTGATACAGATTTTATTTCCTTTTTTAAATCCAAACCCATTTCAATTGTGCCTACTTTTTTACTAAAACCTGCTTCTTTTAGTAGTTGTATATTGAATTCATTGGTTTCACATAAAAAATCTGCTGTAAAACCTGGCTTTAAAGTTTTTAAAAGTAGTCTTAAATAGTCTGCACTTTTACTAGATAAATCTACACTTAAAGCCCTTATATTATAGAAATTTTTGTTATCTATAGAAGTCCAAATATATCCGCATAAGTTTTTATTATCCTGAAGTATGCTTATATTTCTACGCAAAAATAATTTTTGCGGTAAAGTTGTAGTGCTATAATATTGAAAAAAATCTTCGTTTAAAGAGTTAAATGATTTTCTAGCAGCATTTAATTCTTTAAATTGTGGCATTAAACTCTTACTTAACTTAACATATTTGCACATAACATTCCTCATAAGCCTAATATTATATAAATAAGTATAAAACTTTAAAAAAACTTAGTCAATATTTTCCTTAAAGTCATCAAAACTCCCCAAGTAACATAGATAATCATTTAAGAATTTTTGTTGAGCCTCGTTATATCGAAGAAGTTTGTTAAGTTTACGAATATACTTACTTTCGCTCCAATCCTTATGTTTTATATATCTTTTCTTACCTAACCTGCAAAATTTATGTGGAAAAATAATCATAGAAAGCATAGATTCTAATTCAGATCTAGATAACTTATTTATACTATTATAAGCTTCTATCATTGTTTTAGCTTTTTCAAAGTCCCACTGATACTCTTTTTTAAACATAAGCCTTCGTATAAATTTACTTAAATCGTTTATATGAAGATCTATTAATATATTATCTAAATTTACTATATAATAAGTATCGTCCTTTTTTATTATATTTTGATAGTAAAAACTATCATGACAAACAAATTTTTGTTCATTAGCTTTTTTAGATAGTGCATAATAATCAGAGGTATTCAAAACTTGTAAACACATACTTCCCATATTATAAAAACTATCTAAGTAACTTTTATAAACTTTATCAAATTCAGATCTTAATCGTTTCTTTTCAATATGTTTTTTAATTTTGTCCAAATCGCCTAAATTTTTTTTAAATATTCTTGGCCAATTTTTTAAATTGTTTTTAATTTTTAGTACTTTTGTATCAATATATTGGCTAGATAAATGAAACCTCGCTAAAAGACGAACGCAGTTACATGCTTCCTCTATATCATTTAAGTCACATTCATCTCCATCAATCCATTCAACAACATAAAAATACATTTTTTTATGTGCTGCAAATAAATAGTTATCTTTTGTTCTAAAAAATTTAGATGTATAAGGAAAATCATTTTTATTTAATTCTTCAGCTAAATAATTGCTATTAAGAGTTTTAGTTTTATTATGTTTCACTCTTTTTAAACATACAGCTCCTATATTAGTATCTATTTTATAGCTGCTTCTTACTTTGCTAATATCTATTACGGAGAAATTATAGTTTTCTAGAACTTTTTTTATCATCGATTTTTCTTTATCAGTAAGTTCATCTACATACTGTATTAACTTCCTATCTCCCATAATTACCCTCCTATTAGTATCTATTAAATTATATTAATTATAGGAGAAATTATTACAAATAAAAAAAGGACATCTATAAGCGATGACCTTTTAAATATTGGAAACCTTAACGGATACAGGCTGTTCAAATATACCTCTTTTTACTTCTGTAGCTGTCATATTCTTAGCCTGAAATTTTTCAGTCATATAGTTACATGCATCCCATGGATTTATCTTGTCTCCACATGTAAATACATCAACAGCGGCATATCCAAGCTCAGGCCAAGTATGTATAGTAAGGTGAGATTCTGATATTATAACTACTCCACTAACTCCCATTGGACTAAATTTATGAAATGCTACTTCTCTAACTTCAGCTCCTGACTTTAGTGCAGAATCTACCATTATTCTTTCTATCATTTCTTTATTATCTAATATATCACCATCACAACCATATATTTCAGCCAAAATGTGGCGTCCTAAAGTGTTCATTCTATAAAAACTCCTCCTTGATACAGTATATTTTATAATTTATTAACAAGTAAATTTTATCAAATATACGAGAAATGTCAATATATTTCCTTGTTTTTATAAAATATTTTCATTTAAACTAGTAATTGTTCTATTTTTCTCTTAATTCCTACTATGTTTAATGGTTTTTATATTGACTTATAAAATGCGTGTACTATAATAGCATACACGCATTTTATAAAATTATACTATATTACCTATTACTTAGTTTATTTATAGTTTCATTTATAACCCAATCCGGAGTAGATGCACCAGCGGTTATTCCTATTTTTTTTATATTTTTATTATTTAACAACTCTAAAGGAATTTCTTTGAAATTTTCTATGTGAATTGTGTTGTTGCAATTTTTAGTACATATTTCATATAGTTTAGTTGTATTTGAGCTATTTTTACCTCCTATTACTATCATACAGTCTACATGTTCTGATAGATCATAAGCAGCCTTTTGCCTTACTTCAGTGGCGCTGCATATGGTATTAAAGGCAACTATTTCTTTACTAAACTTAACTACCTTTTCAAGTACATTTTCCCAACGAGATTGTTTTTCAGTAGTTTGAGAAACTACGCATATTTTTCTTGGAAGATGCTGTAGTTCATCACTATCATTTGTAATTATAGCGGAATTATTACACCATCCATTTATACCTATAACTTCAGGATGATTTTTATCCCCTACTATTAATATAGAGTATCCAGAATCATAGTACTTTTTTACCTTCTGTTGTATATTAGAAACATATGTACAGGTAGCATCTATTGTAATAACTTCTTTTTCCTTGAGTTTATTAAATATTTCAAGTGGAATACCATGTGAACGTATTATTACTATATCATCCTTTTTTAAATTTTCTATATCTTCTATTTCTATAGGGAATATATTTAATGTTTTTAAGTAACTTACAACATCATTATTATGAATTAATGGGCCTAATGTATATATTTTTTTGTTGTATTTTTCTTGAACACTTACGGCCATGTCAACGGCTCTTTTAACTCCATAGCAAAAGCCTGCGTTTTTTGAAAGTATAACTTCCACAATATATCACCTTTCTTTATCTTTTAAAGTATTTAATATTATATTAGAAATTTTCTCAACTACTTCATCTATAGTCAAATATGAAGTATCTATTTCAATAGCATCTTCTGCTTTTCTTAAAGGAGTTACATCTCTATTAGAATCTATATAATCCCTTTTTATAATATCACTGAGAATTTCATCATATTTTACAGTTATATTCTTAGCTAAGAGCTCTTCATATCTTCTTTTAGCACGCAGCTCTGGAGATGCAACAAGATAAAACTTAAAAGGAGCATCCTTTAAAACTACAGTACCAATGTCTCGGCCATCCATGATAACATCATACTTTTCAGACATTTTTTGCTGCTGTTTAACTAAAAGAGTTCTTACCTCTGAAATAGCTGCATATAGGGATACACTATTGCTTATTTCTGGAGTTCTAATAGCTTCACTTACATCATTATTATTTAAGATAAGTCTATTATTTTCAAAATGCATGTTTGTATTTTCAAGTAATGTACATAATGCTGATATATTATCTGGAGATATATCATTTGTTTTGGCCAGTAAAGTTACTGCACGATACATTGCACCTGTATCTATATACATTAAGTTAAATTTAGTTGCGAGTATTTTTGCAATGGTACTCTTCCCTGCCCCTGCAGGACCATCAATTGCTATAGCTACTTTCAATTGCAAACTTCCTTTCTTTTTTACTTTTAATTTATATATTCTATAGTAAGAACGATTTTCCTTTATTTAGGTAAGCGTTTTTATTCTATAGTAATAGACATGCTATACATTATTTATCACCTATCATTTTACCTGCTAAATAGCCTGTGGAAAATGCTATTTGTATATTATATCCTCCTGTATAGGCATCTACATCTATCACTTCTCCTGCAAAGTATAAGTTATCTACTAATTTAGATTTCATTGTAGAAGGGTCTATCTCTTTTACATTTACTCCTCCAGCAGTTACTATTGCTTCTGCTAAAGGCCTTAACCCTTTTATGTTAGATGTTAGATTTTTGATTAAATAAACTAATGATTTTCTTTCTTCTTTTGTTATTGAATTTACTTTTTTATCTTCGGGTATAGAAGATAGTTTTATAATTATACTTATTAACTTTTTAGGTAATAAATCATCTAAGGAATTTTTAAAATCTTTATTTATATATTTAGTAAAATCCTTTTGTATTCTCTTATCAAGCTCTTCTTCAGACAAAGCTGGTTTTAAATCTATTACAGCTTGCATAGATGAATTTGATTCCACAAACCGACTGCTGCTTAACACTATTGGCCCTGAAATGCCAAAATGAGTAAATAACATTTCTCCAAACTCTTTATATACAACTTTAGTACCTTTTTTAATTTTTACTTCTACATTTTTAAGAGACAATCCCTGAAGTTCTTTAACCCATTCATCTTCAAGTTCTATAGGGACTAATGAAGGCTTCAATGGTACTATCTTATGACCTGCTTTTTTTGCAAAATTGAATCCTTCGCCGCTTGATCCAGTTTGAGGGTATGAAGCACCACCTGTAGCTAATATAAAATAGTCACCTTTAATATGAGAATCATCCTGTAAAACTAATTCCGCAATTTTACCTTCATCTAGTATTACATCCTTCACCTTAGCATTTAATTTCACATTAACATTTCTTTTAATAAGTTCTTGTTCTAAACCTCTTATTATGTCAGAAGACTTATCAGATTCAGGAAAAACTCTATCGCCTCTTTCTACTTTCAGTTTTACCCCTAGGCTTTCAAAAAAATTCATTACATTTTCGTTTGTATATGTATAAAGTGAACTATACAAAAATTCAGGATTACCAGGAATATAATCAAAAAATTCACCTATGTCCTTAGCATTAGTAACATTACATCTTCCTTTTCCAGTTATGAAAAGTTTTTTACCTAGTTTTTCATTCTTTTCTATTAAAATAACATCATGGTTTTCAGCTGCAGTAATTGCACTCATTATACCTGCAGGCCCACCACCTATAACAATAACCTTTGACACTTGCAAAACCTCCTATAATTAAGAAAACGAACCATTAAAGGTTCGCTCTCATTTATTCTGATCTCTTTTCTTTATAAGCATAAACTTCATAGTCTTCCCAAATTTTTTCTAGTTTTTCAAAAGTAGAAGATATCTTATCCTTTTCTCTAAGGCCTACTGCAATTATAAGTGCATTTATTACACTTAGAGGAGCTACTAGAGAATCTACAAATGAAGCCATATTGCTTTGAGCAATTAAGGTATAATCTGCTCTTGCTGCTAAAGGGGATAATAAACTATCAGTAATAGCTACCACATTAGCATATTTACCTTTTGCATAATCTAAAGCTTCTATAGTGCGAGCTGCATATCTTGGGAACCCAATTCCTATAACTAAATCTTCTTCATTTATATTTAGCATATGTTCAAATATATCACTAACTCCAAAGCCAATAACCTTTACATTATCTAATATAAGGTTTAAGTAAAATCCTAAAAATTCAGCCATAGCGGTAGAGCTTCTAAGACCTACAATATATATCTTTCTGGCTCTAAATATGCTATTTACTACATCATCAAAGGTTTTATGATTTATTTTTTCTAAAGTAGATCTTATATTTTCCATATCTGATTTCAAAACACTTTTCAATGCAGACTCTTGACTTATAAAATCATTAGAAAGTTCAATTCTTTGAACAGTAGTTAATTTATTCTTAATTAATTCCTGCAGCGCTTTTTGAAGTTTTGGATATCCACTAAAGCCTAACTCGTTGGCAAATCTTACTACGGTAGACTCACTAACCCCAACACTAACTCCAAGTTTTGCAGCAGTCATAAAAGCAGCTTTATCATAGTGCTTTAATATATATTCAGCTATAAGCTTTTGACCTTTACTAAGTCTTGGGAATCTACTTTGAATAATTCTCATTAAATCCTGTTTTCCAACATCCATATTAATTCAATCCTTTCTCCACATCCCCTAAAATATTGCAACATTTATTTCATTTTACCATCTAATGAACACATAATCAATATATCTTTCAATTTCTGCTAAGATTCTTTATATATGGAGAGTATATCTTTACCTTCTTTTTCTGTTAATCCAAAGACTAAATTCATATTACTTAAATTTTTATTAAGAAAGTCTACTATTTTATACATGTCATCATAATGATTTAATTCCTTCACGGCGATTAATTGTAATTCATTTTTCATAAGCATCCTCCTATTATTCCTTAAGATATTTTACTTCATCATCCGTCAAAAATCTCCAATGCCCCTTTTCTAGATTATCAAGTTTGATATTTCCAATAGCTACTCTTTTTAATTTTAACACAGGGTGACCTATTTTTTCACACATTTTTCTTATTTGCCTATTTTTCCCCTCGTGTATTGTTATTAATACCTCAGTATTATTATTTTCCATCTTTAGTACTTTTATATCTGATGGAGCAGTAATATATCCACCAATATCAATCCCACTTTTAAATTTATTTAGTTTTGATTCATCAGGACACCCTTTAATTACTGCAATATATCTTTTATTTTTTTCTACTCTTGGATGCATTATATTATTATAGATATCGCCATCATTAGTAAGAAGTATAAGTCCTGATGTATCATAGTCAAGTCTACCTATTGGATATATTCTTTCATCTACCTTTACTAAATCTAATAGTGTTTTTCTTCCTCTATCATCTTTAACAGTTGAAAGATATCCTTCAGGTTTATTTAAAGCTATATATAGCTTTTTTTCCTCGGGCTTGATAAGTTTATCATTGACTATAACAGTATCTCTTAAAGGATCTATCTTTGCTCCTAATTCTTTTACTACCTCATCATTTACTTTAACTTTCCCACTTAGTATTATTTCTTCACATTTTCTTCTTGAAGCTATACCGCATCTAGCCATAAACTTTTGTAATCTTTCCATGTATTTTATTTCGCTCCTTTATCCTAGAGTAACATCCATAATCATCATTATTATAAATCCTATTAATAGTCCATAGGTTGCTATTCTCTCATAGCCATGTTCGTGAGTCTCAGGTATTATTTCATCACTTATTACAAATAGCATTGCTCCTGCAGCTAGGGCTAATATAAAAGGAAGTATAGGTTGTGCTATGCTTACTAAAGACACACCTATAACTCCTCCAACAGGTTCAACTAGACCCGTAAGAAGTGCTATTAAAAAAGCTTTTTTAGCGGAGTAGTTTTCTCTTATCAAGGCCAAACCTACTGCAAGGCCTTCAGGCATATTTTGTAGTGCGATTCCTATAGCAAGAGATATTCCGTCATTTATATTATTACCACCAAATCCAACTCCTACTGCTAATCCTTCAGGAAAATTGTGTATCGTTATGGCAATGATAAACAGCCATACTTTTGTTAGATTAGACGCTCTCCCTTCAGACTTTTTATTAAATAAATAATGCTGATGGGGTGCATACTTATCTATTAAATCCAGCATTATTCCTCCACTTAATATTCCAGCAGATGTTATAAGCACTGCTTTTATATTGCCGCCCCCATAGTTAATCGAAGGAATTATAAGGCTAAAACATGTAGCGGCAAGCATGACTCCTGCAGCAAATCCAAGCATTGCATCTAAATACTTATGAGATACCTTTTTGGTAAAAAATATAGGTAGGGCTCCTATACCTGTTGCTAAACCTGTAAATATGCTAGCTAAAGTACCAACTAATATATTTGACATTAATGCATCCTCCTACTAATTACTTCATAAAATAACCAATATTTATTATAATACATTTATATACAACTAAACAATAAATGTTAAAGCTCAGCACAAATTAATTATGCTGAGCTTTTAATACTTATATTATTGTGGAAGTAATAAGAACCTTAGTACAAATAATACAGCCAATATATATATTATAGGATGTACATCTTTATGCTTGCCTGTAGCTACTTTCATGATTGGATAAAATATTATTCCAGCAGCTATTCCATTAGCAATACTATAACTAAATGGCATAATAGCTATTGTAAAGAAAGCAGGCACTGCCTCTGTAAAGTCATCAAAGTTAATTTCTTTAACAGAGCTCATCATAAGTACTCCTACTATTACTAGTGCTGGAGCAGTTGCCTCAGATGGAACTATACCTACTAAACTACCTAAAAATAATGCAAGTATAAAGAGAATCCCTGTAACAACAGAAGTAAGTCCTGTTCGTCCACCTTCTGCAATTCCTGCAGTGGATTCTACATAAGTTGCAGTAGTGGTAGTCCCAAACATTGCGCTTATAGTTGTAGATATAGCATCAGTTAAAAGCGCTTTTTTCATATTTTTAATTTTACCGTCTTCTTCAATCATATTTGCCTTTTGAGCAGTTCCCACAAGTGTTCCTATAGTATCAAAAAGATCTACTAAACTAAATGTTAATACTACCATAAATATACTTATAAATGCGCCTAGAACTCCTGTTCCATCATGATGCATAAGTCCCTTAAAGTCAAATGCCATAAATACAGGTCCCGGATTTGCGGGCATACTTAAAAAACTTATATCTTTTATATTTGTGATTCCCATAGGTATTCCTATTATAGTAGTAATAATTATAGATAATAGCATTGCACCTTTTATATTTCTTGCCATTAAAACTGCCATTAAGATAATTCCTATTAAGGTTAATACTGTACTAGGATTTGTAAAGCTTCCGAAACCTACAAGAGTAGATGGGTTAGCAATTATTATACTACCACTTTTCAATCCTATTAACGCTATGAAAAGTCCTATACCACCAGTAATAGCTATTTTTAAATTTTCAGGTAGTGCTTCCACAATTTTTTCTCTTATGGAAGTAATAGTTATTAAAATAAAAAGTAGTCCTGAAAGAAATACTGCAGCTAACGCTTGCTGCCAAGTATAACCTAGTGTTAAACATACACTATAAGTAAAGAATGCTGTAAGTCCTATACCAGGGGCAACAGCAAAAGGTAAATTAGCATATAATCCCATAAGAATTGTGCCAATAGCTGAAGTAATACACATGCCTACAAATGCAGCTGCAATAACAGGATCATTTGCAGTAGAAAGAGCGGCAGCCTTGTCCCCTATTAACCCTAATGAGTTCATTCCTGAAAACTTCAATATATTAGGAATAACTAAAAGAGCATAGGCCATAGTAACAAAAGTAGTAAATCCTGCAAGAACTTCAGTCTTTACATCAGTTTTATTTTGAGATAACTTAAAAATTGACTCAAATAATGATTTTTTATTGCTGTTTGAATAAATATTATTCATAATAAACCTCCTAAATTTTAGTATATTAAAATAAAAAAGCTGGTAAGGGATTTTGAGTAAACCCGTTACCAGCATATATTGGTTCATTTAATAAATTTAAAACCAGATGCAACAGATTCACCCATAGCAGGAAATTTGTGGTCTCCCGTAGAAACTTCTGAACCGTATTATCAGAATTATATGGATGATATTATTCAATTTTTATTAATAATAACAGGAAAATTGCAAATGGTCAAGGTTTTTTTGGATTTATATTCACATCTACTCTATTTTCAATACTTTCATTAAGCCTTGAATCTAAATTATAAAATAAGCCACGATTACTTCGAGTATTTTTATATTCTTCATTTGCACTGCCCTTCTTTTGTTCAGTTAAAAGATGATTTAATCTTGTATGCTGCAGAGTTTCTATAGTGGGATCTTGTCTATTATGAAGATTATAATTTACTTTTTCAGTATTTAAACTTGGATCTAATCTATCATTTAATTGAAAGCCGTTTTGCGATATTGCCTCTCCAACATCTTTATTTATATCATCATAAGCAATAATAGGATCATCAGTATCGTCAAATATTGGAGTTTTAACACCTTTATTTATAGTTCGACTGCTTTCATAAGGCATTTTATAGGTGCCTGGTATAGTATCTGGTCCTAAGTCGGCAATATTTGCGTTCATCTTGCTATTTAAACCACCAGTATACATATAAGGATCTCCAGTTATAGTATTTATAGCTTCACGAGCTACAGAAGGATTTATTCTATCATTCTCTACTGTCATATCTAAAGGTATTGTATGAGAATCCTCTCCTAAAGGTTGATTTGTGTCTCCATAAGGGTCTATATTATGTTCTTTAGAAGCAAATAATAATGGATCCGTAGTGTCTTGATATGCTCCCCAATTAGTAGATACACTTTTATTGTTTTTTAATACTTTTTTATAGTGCTTATTCATTTGTTACCCTCCTTTGTATAAGTTTTATAGTAAATTTGATTTGTGGATAACATTTTTTGTATATACATAATAAATATTATGTATACTTATTTATCCAATAATACTATTTAATATTATTCTTATAAAAATTAATCATTTTATTCAAAAACTTTATAGCTTCTATAGGATACTTACCAATTGATACTTCGCTTGCAAGTAAAAAGCCCTTGACTCCTTTATCAAGAAAATTATATATATCATTTACTTCACTTATATTGGGAGTAGATGAATTTTTCATTGAATTTAATATATAAGTTGCTATTATTACGTCCTTCTTTTCTAGTGCTGCCTCCTTAATAATCCTTTCTTGAAGTAACGGTATTTTAATTATATCCACTTCACTTATTAAGTCTCCTCTGCCTATTAACACGCCATCAGTTGCTTTTAATATATCTTTACTATTCTTAATACCTTCTTCTTCTTCTAATTTAGCCCAAATTAATGTATTAAGGTTCGATTTGGTCTTGTGGACTTTTATAAAGTTTTTTAATTCCACAATTTGCTCTGCTACCGAGCAATATGATAGGCATATTATATCTACCTTATTAGTTAATGCCCATTTTATATCTTCTTTATCTTTATAGTTTAATTTTAAATGTTTTCTTTTAACCCCTGGAATGTTTATACCCTTTTCTCTTCTTAGTATTCCACCTTTTCTTACTATAGTATGCAATATAGAATTTTTATTTTGTATAATATCAAATTCCATGGTTCCATCCTTCATCAAAAGCTTTTTGCCACTAAAATTTTCGATGGAGATACCATTAAAGTTTAATGGTATTAAAGGAATCATATCTCTATGTCTATCGTTTTTTACAAACAAATTAGTCCGTTCATTATAGAAATCTACCTTTTGATCTGGATAAACTTTTATTTCAAATTTAAACTTATCACTTATACGTATTTTACTTCCCTGTATATCACCCATAATAAGTATATGAGGATAATTTGATTTAACATATTTAATTAAACTCTCAGAATTTTTATAATCTATATGAGAAAAATTAAATCTTAATACATTTGCTCCATGTTCTATAATATTTATTATACTATCAATATTGTTTACCCTAGGTCCAATAGATGCTATTACATACATTTTGTCATACCTCCTTGAATGACTTATAGAAAATTTTAGATTACTATAAGCAATTATATTTCTTTTTATATTATTATAAACCAAATGCTATATTTAAAAAAGTTTACTTTTGTTCGTTAACATAATTGTTAATATATATGCAATAAATTCATTATCATAATTACACTAATGGAATATAATAAATTAAGACTAGTAGTCCTATCTACGACAATAAACATATTATAAAAAGGAGGGATAGGATATGAGTCACAAGCATAAACACAAAGATTGTTGTTGTGAATATGAATATGTTAAGAAGTCAAGCTGCTGTTGTAATCAAAGCCATCAATGTAGCCAAGGTTGTGGATGCAATCAATGTTGCGGAAACAACTCATTTTTAGGAAACAACAATAGTTATTTATTACCTTTAGTTTTAGTAGCTTTGTTTTGTAAAAAATGCTAAAGCTTATTAGGAGCAGTAGTTACATACTGCTCTTTTTTATTCCAATTTATTCAATATATAGGTAATATATGTTATAATATATATTATTTAATGTTATATTGGGCAAAGTATAAAAGGGGGCCAAAATCATGGGAGAAAAGTATTGCTGTGATGCTTTAAGTGATGATTCAATTATTAATGTTTCTAACTTTATATACCCTAAAATTAAAGATAAAAAAAAGATATTAATACTTTGTATAGGTACTGATAATTGCTTAGGAGATTCTTTTGGTCCCCTAACCGGTACACTTCTAAAGGAAAACAATTGCTCTTATGATGTACTAGGAGATCTTGAAAACATTATTGACTTAGGTTTTATTAAATCTAATAATGATATAATTAAAAATAAGTACAAAGATCATTTTATAATTGCATTAGATGCCTGTTTAGGAGATAAAAAAAGTATTGGGAAATTTATAATAGAAGATACTCCGTTAATTCCTGCTTCTGCCTTATGTGATAGTACATTTTGCATGGGAAATGTATCTATTAAAGCTGTTGTAAATAAATATCATAATATAAAATATGCTAATTTATACATGCTTCAACAAACAAGATTATTTTATGTATATTCTATGGCTAACAATTTAGCAAAATCTCTATTAAGGGCATATAACCTAACCAATACATTTACAAAATTACATTGCGATAATAATGAAATGACGCTATAAAAAAATAAGAGGATAGAAATTTCTATCCTCTTATAATATTCTTCTCTTTTTTAATAAATTTGTTAGCATAAGTGCTATAATCCCTCCTAAAAGTGCAGTAATAAGCTGAAGAGTTCCCATGCTAATTATTAACTTGTCTGCAACCTTTTTTGGAATACCTAAGTTAAATATAGTTATAAGTTTAGATGATGCTAAAGATAGGAAGCCAAATTTTAATAACGAACTTATTATCACTCCAAAAATACCAGCTTTATCCCCCATTTTATTTATAATAGAAAACGCTACTACAAATATAATGTTACCCATCATTATAAAAGGTACAAAAGGACCAAAGGGTGCCGGTAATTGCCCAATAGACCATGCTAAAAGAGGTGTTAGTCCTCCTACTAGTATTCCCCATTGCATTCCTGAGCTTATGGCTGCAATTATAAGTACAGCATTTACTATAGACCCAACGAATAATTGACTTATTTGAGGAAAACTTCTTCCTATAGCTTGCGCTGCAATAGCTAAAGCTAATAATAAAGATGATCTTACTAATTTTTGCACTGTATTCATTTATATTCCCCTTATAAAATTATTTTTTTGTCATAGCTGACTTTACATTTACGCCTTTTATTTTACCAATTTTACCTGTCATGGCACTTATTTCATCTGATGTACCATCTACTATAAGTGAAATAACACTGATTCCTCTTTCTCTATAAGGAATACCTAACCTTCCAACTATTATAGATGAGAACTCATGTAATGTACTATTAACCTTTTCTGCACTTTCAAGCTCCTCTACAACTATCCCTACTACACCTATTCTTTTATCCATATCTTTCCTCCTTTGCATAATAAAAAAACCTTCTAGTAAAGCCCTAGAAGGTTTAAATACACTATTCATGTCTTTCCCCCTTTTGCTTAGTATTTCCTTGCAATTAGGCCTATTAAAATATATTATCTCTTTTGCTCGTTTAAATTACCAACAAAAGGGATATATCTTATTATACTTTTTTATCACTTTTAAGTCAATTTATAAAGATTTTATTTTTAATATTATATTAAAAACGACTTTATCTTATGATATAAAAGGTTAAATATATCTTAATTGAAAATTATGGTTTAATAAAAATGGTGTTTAGTGAAATACTAATTATAAATTATATAATGAAAGTAGTTGATTAGAATGATTAAACTTAAAAAAACTAGAGTATATACACTATGTTTCATTATAGTGTTTGTAGCTATAATTAGCACTAAGCTTCAAGATTTAAATGTATTATATGCAAAGGATAAATCAAATCCTCTAACCACATACGATGCTGGTGATCCAAATTATAATAAAACTGTATATCTTACTTTTGATGATGGTCCTACTTATATAATTACCGATAAGCTATTAGATGTTTTAAAAGAAAATAATGTAAAGGCTACATTCTTTGTAGTAGGCAAAGAAATTGAAGGACGAGAAGATATACTGAAAAGAATACACAATGAAGGCCATAGTATAGGGCTTCATACTTACTCTCATAATTTTAAAAGTATATATTCTAGTAAAGAAATATTTATAGAAGAAATGGAAAAAGTGCGTAGTAAAGTTAAGGATATTATTAATGTTTCACCTTCCGTAATAAGATTTCCAGGAGGAAGTTCTAATCATCTTACTCAAGATTTTTTGGTAAGTTTACATGAGCATAATTTTAAAGTTTATGATTGGAATGTAGACCTTTCAGATGGGGTAAATCCAAACTTAACCACTAATAAACTTGTTCAAAATGCAAAAAAATACAAGCAAAGCTATAGCAGACTTATAGTACTGCTTCATTGTAATTCTAATAATAAAAACACTGTAAAAGCTCTTCCACACATAATAAGATATTATAAAGGGTTAGGATATGAATTCAAAGTAATAGATAACAATACAGAAGAATATTATTATAAGCTAAAAAAATAGAGCATGTCATCGAGCATGCTCTATTTTTTAAACTTTATTATTTACTCATTAACTTTTCAACCTTTTCAACTACGTTTTCTACGGTAAATCCAAATTCTCTAAATAGTATTTCTGCTGGAGCAGAAGCACCAAATGTATCAATTGAAATTATTTCTCCATCTAATCCAACATATTTATGCCAACCAAATGAGGAAGCTGCTTCAACTGCTACTCTTTTTCTTATATTCATTGGAAGAATCTTTTCCTTATACTCTTCTCCTTGTGCTTCAAATACTTCTAAAGAAGGCATACTTACTACTCTAGCATCAATTCCTTTTTCTTTTAATACTTTTGATGCTTCATATATTAACTCTACTTCAGAACCTGTAGCCATAAGTATTACATCAGGAGTACCTTTTTCAGAATCCTTAAGTATATAAGCACCCTTTAAAGCTTCCTTACCTGTTTCATCGTATAAAGGAAGGTTTTGTCTTGTTAACACTAATGCTGTTGGACCTTCTTCATGAGTTATTGCATGATACCATGCTGCAGCAGTTTCCTTAGAATCTGCTGGTCTGTATACTGTCATATTAGGTATACTTCTAAGTGCAGCTAATTGTTCTATAGGTTCATGAGTAGGACCATCTTCCCCTACTCCTATACTATCATGAGTAAGAACATAAGTTACAGGAAGTCCCATAAGGGCTGATAATCTCATAGATGCTTTCATATAATCTGAGAACACAAAGAATGTTGATACAAATGTTTTAAGTCCTCCATGAAGTGCAATACCATTACCTATCGCAGCCATAGCATGTTCTCTAACTCCATAATGTAAATTTGCTCCGCTTCTATCTTCCTTTGAAAAATCGCCTTTATCTTTCATGTAAGTTTTATTGGATGGAGCAAGGTCTGCAGAACCTCCAATTAAGTTAGGAATAACTTTAGTTAATCTATTTATTAGTTCTCCTGAAGATGCACGTGTTGCCATCTTCTTTTCAAAGCTCCAAAATGACTCATCATTTAATAAATCTACGTTTAATTGGTTACCAAACCATAAATCCCATTCTTTAGCAAGTTCAGGATAGTTTTCATCATATTTCTTCTTTAATTCATTCCAATTTCCTTCTTCTTTTGAAAAATCATTTTGAAGATTTCCCATGTGGTCTCTGACTTCATCTGGAACATAAAATTCATCTTTATAAGCCCATTTTAAGAATTCCTTTGAAGCTCCTATATTCTCTAATCCCAATGGTTCACCATGAGCAGAAGACTTACCTTGCTTTGCTGGACATCCGTATCCAATATGTGTTTTCACTATGATAAGTGAAGGTTTGTTTTCCTCATTCTTAGCTTCTTTAATTGCCTTATCTATAGCTTCTATATCGTTTCCATCTTCTACATTAATAACTTGCCAATTGTAAGCTTCGAATCTCTTACCTACATTTTCTCTGAAGGCTATATCTGTATGTCCTTCTATAGATATATTATTTGAATCATATAATGCAATAAGTTTTCCAAGACCTAAAGTTCCTGCAAGAGATGCTGCTTCTGAAGTAATACCTTCCATTAGGCATCCATCTCCTACAAGTGTATATGTATAATGATTTATCATTTTAAAATCAGGTTTATTAAATTTTTCAGCTAAATAACTTTCACTTATAGCCATACCTACTGCATTGCAGAATCCCTGTCCAAGTGGTCCTGTAGTAGTTTCTACTCCAACAGTATGCTTATATTCAGGGTGACCTGGTGTTTTACTTCCCCACTGTCTAAAGTTTTTAAGATCTTCAATTGTTAGTCCATATCCAAACAAATGAAGTAATGAGTATATGAGCATTGAACCATGTCCTGCTGATAGTACAAATCTATCTCTATCTATCCAATTAGGGTTTTTAGGATTATGCTTCATATTTTTTGACCATAATGCATATGCCATAGGTGCTGCACCTAATGGTAATCCTGGGTGGCCAGAATTAGCTTTCTCTATAGCTTCTGCAGATAAAAATCTTATAGTATTTACAGCTAAATTGTCTACATTATTCATGTAATCATCACCTTCCTAACTTATTCTATTATATTATAAACTAAAACTATAGTTTTTCAAATTAAATATAGAATTTTTTTGTATTATATAGAATCTTTTCTAAAGCCTTTTCCTTCCACTTCAGCTACATCCAATATAGAAATAAATGAATTTTCATCTATTTCTTTTACCATTTGTTTTAAAAGCGGCACTTGAGAAAGTTGTACTACACAGTATAATACTTTCCTTTCAAGATTAGTATATGCACCTTCTCCATACAAAAAGGTAACGCCTCTACCTAAACTTTGCATTATAGCTTCACTAACTTCTTTTTCTTTTTCAGTTATTATAAAAATTAACTTATTTTTTCTGTCGAAGCCTTTAATAACCATATCTATCATATAAGCTGTTATATATATAGATACTAATGTATACAATGCACTAGTAATTCCGAATATAAACGCACCTATTAGAACTATTACAGCATTTACTATAAAACTAGTAGTCCCTATATTAAAGTTCTCATTTTTTCTTTTTAAAACTGAAGATATTATGTCAAGTCCTCCAGTAGAACCATAATAAGTGAAAGCTATACCTACTCCTACTCCATTTAATATTCCACCATACAGGGATAACAGCAAAGTATCATCTATAGAAATTATATTTTGTAGTGAATTTGTTACTATAAGCATTACAGAAAAGGAAATAGTAGCTATGATAGTATACAAGGTAAACCTTAAATCCATTTTTTTGTAGCTTAAATAAAGAAGAGGTATATTTATTGCAAGAGTAGAATATCCTGCTGGTATATTAAATACATATTGTAATATAAGAGCTATACCTGAAACTCCTCCACTCAAAAGATTAGCATTTACTATAAATAAATTAATACCTAAAGCTGATATTAACGTACCTATAATTATAAATATTAAATTTTTCAAATGCCATGCTATAGGCTTATCTATTATTTTTAAATTCATATAGTATACATCCTTCCCTACAAATACAATATCATATATTATAATTTCCTTTTAAATTTATTTTATTATATAGTTTATCAAATATACTGATTTGCAGCTGCTGCCCAATCCTTAGTTATTTCTTTCATTGCTTCTATTGCAATGTTTACATCATTTTTTATAGTAGGTTTATTAGATAATTTTTTTATTTCACCATGAGGATTTTTAAGAGATAAATTTTCTTCCTTTCCTGTAAGAACCCATAGTGTTTTATAGTTTATAGGCTTTACAGTAAGCTCGTCTTCTCCTACTCCATCTGTAAAATATATTAGAAGATAATTTGCTAGCTTGTTATTATGTATATATTCGAAAACGGGAGAAAAAGCAGTTCCACCTTTTGTTTCCAACTTTGCTTTCACATCTTTTTTATTTTTAACTTTGTAAACTCTTCTGATTATATTATCACATTCTATTATTGTAATTTCTGATTTATAATTTTTAACTATATTTAAAACTTCAATCATTATTTTGTCTATTTCCTTATCTGTTATACTACCACTTATATCTATTGCTATTATTATTTGTACTAAATGATTGGAAAGCCTTCCTCTTAGATCAAGTCTGTTTGGCTGCCTTCTATCCTTTCTAGTTATTGTTTTCTTATATCCTGAAGGCATTGTGCCTAAGGCCCTTTTCAGATAATCATTCCAAGATATTTCTGCTCTTTTATTTAATAAATTTATAGCTTTTTCTATTGATATAGGGACTTTACCCCTTTTTGCATTTTCAACTGTTTTTTTAGTTAGTTCACTTATATGCTCCATATTAAAATCATAATTTTCTTGCGTCCATATATCATGGGCTTTTTCTATATCTAATACATATTCAGTTTCAGGTTCACTTTTATTAAATACTTCTTTTGATATTTCTGTGCCTGAATCCTTAATCAATTTCTCGATGGCATTTTGAATTTTTTCAGCATAGTATTCTGCCGATTCTTCATATTCTAAATCAACATTATAGGATAAACTTACTTCCTTTATACTGCAACTCCATGATGGTAAATTTTCAATATATTGATTTATAGAAATATCTAGAGCTAAATTTACTACAGATTCACTATATTTCTTTCTAAGTTCTCTATGTCTTTTAAGATGTCCAAACATTATATGATATATTTCATGTTTTATAAGAGCTCTCATTTCCTTTAATGAGCACTGTAAAAATATTGTGGGATTAAAATGTAATATAAAATGAGACAGGGATACGGTGGTTGCCAGCGGACTAAGGGTATTATAATTTATATTTCTTTTCATTTGCATAGTAAATAAGCCAAAGAAGTTATCTTCTCCCTCCATTAACGAAAAAGTACAATATTCTATTAGCTTATTAAACTTCACTGCAAAGCCTTCGCTTTTGGTGATCTCTTCTCCTAAAGCATAAACTTCTTTTAAAAGTTCTTTTCTTAATTCCTCAAAACTACTATTATTCATCAATGCCTCCCTTAATCATCCAAATCTTCATATAGACTAAAGTACCCTTCAATAAATATATCATTATCTAAAAATTCCTTGTATAAAGACTCACTATAATTAAATTTAATCTCTTGCATTATACCTACTTTTAAATCCTTAGGATACATCTGGATAAACTCAGAAAATAAGTTTATTTCATTTTCTCCATGTTCTGAGTGCTTTAAATATAAGAGAGCATTTTTAGCTGCAATATAAAGTCTTGAATGACTTTCGGTCTTTACCTTTAGGTATAATTCATCACTCAAATATCCCTTTTCAAATATATCCTTAGGTTTAATAATTGGATTTTTATTTTCTTCTAAAAAATTTAAAAAGTCCTGTGCTATGCTTCCCCCTACATTTCCTTTTACAAGATTATAAAAAATTTTACTAGGGTATTTATTTTTATTACTTAAATAAACTCCATAGGCTTTCGAAACCCTTTCCCAACTTCGTGGCGTTGCTTTAATACTTTCCTCTATATACGGTGTATGAAGATAATCTGGAAAGGTTCCAATAAATTCAATAATATCTGCATGTATATTTCCTTCTTCGCTCATGGCCCATGTAATCCAAGATTTTGTATCTGAATCAATATCAATCCAAACAAATCTATTCTCCTGCGCCGGATCCATATCTACTACTTGGTATTCGCTTTGATGATACTTATTGTACTTATTAGAAGGATTCATAGCAGCAATAACATATACATTTTTAGGTAACATGTACCCATTTATTTCTCTGTTTAATATTAAGTTCATAAGCTCTTGTTGGACTGTATGTTCACATCTGTTTAATTCATCTATAAATAATAATACCTTTCCATTATTATTTTCTCTCAAATATTCCTCAACTTGCAAAAGCTTTATATGTATGGCATATATTGTTCTCTTGCTTTTAATTGTATTACCATCTTTACTTATTATATAATCTTCTACTGTAGGAAGACCCCCTATTTCTCCTTCTTTTAAAAGATTAGCATCTATATTTACTACATAATAATTTTCATGAGTACCTAATTTTTTTATCAGTGAAGTCTTTCCTATACCGCTCTCTCCTATTAAAAGTGGTACTGCACCGCTTTCTAATGTAAGTTTTACTGTTAAAAGTGCATCATTAAAATTCATTTTTATCTCTCCTTATGTTCCAAGTTTATAATCTACTAATATTTGCTTAGCTTTCTTGCTTCCATGCTTATGAATAAATTTTACTCTATTAAACTTCAATGCTTCACATTCTATAAAGTCTATTACATACTTATTATCTACATTCTCTTCTCCGAGTTTAAACTGTATAGTATCTAATAACTGCTTTTTATTATATTCATCTATATACTTAACTATTTTTATATTTTCCACTACAAATACTCTTAGCTTTTCCTCATTTAAGTTAGTAATGTATCTCATTGCTTCTTCATTTTTATTTATTGCTACTTTTTCAACCTCTAAAAATGGATTTTCAATATATTTTAATACACTCCAATCTCTCTGCACTGCCATAAGTTGTAGTTCTAGAGATGGTTCCCTTAGATATCTTATAGAATCTGCATCTCGCTGTATTGCTAATTTTTGAATTTCATAAGGAGGTAGTTTTATAAACTGTAATGCCCATCCCCTATTCTTCACTGCTTCTTCCATAACCTCCATTGAAGGATTTTTTATAAATTTTACTGCATTCCATGCATTTCTTACAGCACATAAGCACATTTCGTCTGTGGGATTATCTATATTTTTTATAAAATATGGGTCTTTTTGTATAATATTTAAATTTTCTTCTATATTCATATATTACTCCTTACCATCCATCATCTAACTTGTCTATATTCTTTTAATATAATATCATATTTTATAATTTAAATAAATAATAATTATTACTTACTAAGAATAAGTAATAAGCCCTTAATGAACTCATTCATTAAGGGCTTATTTACTAATATATAAGTATTATTAAACATATGAGAAGAACTACACCAAAAATATATATAGAATAGGTTATACTATTCATTTTATAGCCAGCCTTACCCATTTCTTTATTTAAATTTGTAGTAGTAGTAACTTTCGATTTATTTATATAATTCATAGGATTTATTTTCTCTATAAACATTTCCGAGGGATTTACATTATATTCCAATGGCATTTTTCCTAAGCTACGCAATATATTCCTTATAAATTCAATAAATTTTAATAATCCTTCATCGCATAGCTTTAGAACAAAAGAACTTACCTTGAATAATACTTTGAATACTGGTATATATACATTTTTTTCTAAACTAAACCAATTGAGAACTGTATTTTCGTACCACCAGTTTTCTCCGTTTCCCTTTTTTAGTACCTTTCTTATAAAAAATACGTATATTAGAACTCCTAGCCCTATTGAAATAAAAGAGGATTTTATATTTTCAACAGTATAAAAATGAACATCTATTTTATGATAAATATTAAAGGTTTCTACAGCTTTATCAAGTACTTTCATTACAAATTGGGGATAAATTCCTATAAAAACCGTCATAAGTGCTAACATTGCCATAGGTGCCAAAGCTCTCCCGGTTATCTTCATTTTTACATTATCTATTTCTTGATTACTCTTTTCAATAAATACTGCTATGAATAACTTTAAAAGATATGCTGTGGTAAACGCACTACTTATTGTAAATATTACTTCTCCAAAATGTAGCCAAAATCCTCCGTACAAATGAACTGCTTCTGCTAAGGCATGATGAAGCATATTCTTACTAATAAATCCATTAAAGCCTGGCATACCTATTATTCCGCAAAGTCCAATAAGGAATGCTATTTTTAAAATCTTTTTATTACGCCCAAATCCACCTATGCCATTTATGCTTAATTCATGTAATGCCATATATATTATACCTGCGCCCATAAATAGTAATACCTTGAATATCATATGATTTATAATATGATAAAGTGTTGCATATAGCGCCAGCCCTTTGTGCTCCTGTAACATTCCTACAAGTGCTATACCAACTATAATATATCCCATTTGGCTCATGCTACTATAGGCAAGTATCCTCTTTATATTCCTCTGGAACATTGCTAAAAATCCACCTATAAACATTGTTAAAAACCCCAAAACAAGTAATACTAATGATACATATATGTCTCCAGGAACTATTATCTCTGCAGTAATTAAAATACCAAATATTCCTGTTTTAAGTAATACCCCAGATAATATAGCACTAGCTGGAGCTGGAGCAGCTGGATGGGCTTTAGGAAGCCATATGTGTAAAGGCATCATCCCTGCTTTTATACCAAATCCAAATATTATCAGCCCAGTAATAACATATTTTATATTTCCCATATCTTTTAATAAATATCTGAGCTCGTATATATCTAAAGTTTGAGTGTAATTGTAAAGCAAAAATAATCCCATTAAAAGAACAAGTCCACCTGTTACTGCCATTATTATATATGTTTCTCCTGCTTCATGAGAATACTTATCTTCATCATGAATAATTAATGGATAAGATGTTAACGACATTATTTCAAAGAAAGTAAATAAATTTAGAAAGTTTTGTGATATAAATATCCCAAGGGTACTCCAGTAAGTAAGCATAAAAAATAAATAATATCGATTTCTATTCTTATAACTTATAAGATATTGTGTAGAATATATAGTTACTAAAAACCAAATTAAAGCAGTTAACCATACAAATATATACCTAAACATATCTAACTTAAATTGCAGCCCTGTACCCATTATATTAGGTATAAAAATTTCTATTTTTCCATTCATAACATTTTTATATAGAGAAGTTATTAGTAAAAAGTTGAAACCGGTCATTACAATGTTAAATACATCTCTCCACTTTTCTTCTTTTCTACCAATAATGAATCCAATAAACGACCCTATAAATGGTATAAGTATTATATAAAGCAGTACTATTCTTGGATTCAAATAATTCACCTCACTTAAATTTAATTTGTAACTTCAAGAGCCATACTTGTCAAGAAGTCTATTACTGGATTAGGAAAAAGCCCTAAAAACGTTGTAATTATAGTTATAACCATTATTGGAATCAACATCTTTAAAGGAGCCTCTTTTTTTACTGTAACTACACTTTCCTCTTTTTTAAAAAAAGCAACAGTTACAACGGGTATAAGATACATTGCCGTAAGTAGTGCACTTAATAAAAGTATTACAGGAAAAGCTGCCCTACCTTCCGAAAGTCCTCCTAGAGCTAAATACCACTTGCTTACAAATCCATTAGTTGGAGGAATCCCTATAAGTGAAATGGATGATATTGTAAAACACCACATAGTTAATGGCATCGCTTTTCCTATTCCCTTTATTTGACCTATTTCTGTTTTACCTGTGGTATACATTATTGCTCCTACACAAAAGAATAAAGTTATTTTTATTACTGCGTGATTTAATAAATGCAGCATTGCTCCTATAAAAGAGTTTCTATTCAAAAGAAGTATTCCCAGTAAAATATATCCTAACTGACTTATTGTGGAATAGGCCAATCTCTTCTTAAGATTTTCTTGATGCAATGCAAGAAAGGATCCCATAAGTATTGAAATTATTACAAATACAATTAAGTATCTATTAGCTCCTGTAGCTCTTACAACATCTGAGCCAAATACATAATAAGTGATTCTAGTTAATGCAAATACTCCAGATTTAACTACTGCCACTGCATGAAGTAGTGAACTTACAGGAGTTGGAGCTACCATAGCCTTAGGGAGCCAGGAGTGAAATGGTACTAGCGCAGCCTTTACTCCGAAACCCATAAACATAACCAAATAGCTTATAAAATAGTAATTTTTATTTATTAGTATATTTTTTTCTATAATCCCACCTGGAATAAATTCAAGGCTATTTGTAAAACTAAATAAAATAATCATTCCAAGTAGTGCTAAAGTTGCTCCACCAAAAGAATATATCAAATATTTTTTACCGCTTTCTAATGCCCCCTTAGTTCCAGAATGTATTACTAAAGGAAAGGTAGCTAGTGTCAAAAATTCATAAAAGAAATATAATGTAATTAAGTTGCCTGCAAAGGCTATCCCTAGTGTTATTCCTAGCGTAGCAATGAAATATGAAAAGAACCGTTTTTCTTTTCCCTCACGCTTCATATACTCCATAGCATATACAGTTGTAAACATCCATAATACTGATACTAACAATGAAAAAAACATACTTAGCTTATCAATCTTAAAATATATATCTAAGAATTCATTTATTTTCAAAATATGCAGACTAACTTCTCCTAATTTTTTAGCTATATATATTACAAAGATTAAATTTATTAATACAACAGAGCCTGCAAATATATTTCTTCTCTTTTCACTAAGCCCAAATGTGGCTACTACAATAGCAGCTAAAAAGGGGAAAATGATTGGAAGTAAAATAATTATATTGTTCAAAGCCATTTCCTCCTATACTAATCCTGTCCTTATCAAATTGATTATTTCTTCAGAAGCTATTCCAACATATAACATGGCTATAACAAGTATTATAATTGGTATTAATTCTTTTATAGACTTATCTTTACTTCTGTATATCTTGCCATTTAAATTTTCTTCACCAAAAAATCCATTTATTGCTATTGGCAAGTAGTATATAGCATTCAAAAGACTACTTATTAGTATTACACCTATAAGTATTAGTTTATCCACTTCTATACTGCCAAGTGCTAAATACCACTTGCTTACAAATCCCGGAAGCAAAGGTATTCCAAGCATTGATAAAGATGCTATAAAAAATAATCCTAATGTATATGGCATTTCTTTTCCTATGCCCTTAAGATTAGGTAACTCTTTTTGCCCTGACTTTTCTATAATTGCTCCTGCACACAAAAATAATGCAGATTTTGTCACAGCATGACCTATAATATGAAATATACTCATTATAACTCCTAGTTCCGTACCTAAACCTATGGAAAAAAATATATAACCCATTTGAGCTACGCTTGAATAAGCAATAACTCTTTTTAAATTCTTTTGAAATATTGCCAATACAGATCCCATTATCATGCCTAAGCATCCAAGAACTAATATTATATTAAGTATAGAAAAGTTCGATATTATATCTTTACCCATTACTCTATAAAGCACTTTAAGTAAAAATATTACATAAGCTTTTAGTACAAGTGAAGATAATAGTGCACTTGAAGATGTTGGTGCATTGGAATGTGCATCTGGAAGCCATGTATGAAGAGGAAACATAGCGCTCTTAACTCCTAGTCCTATAGTAAATAATCCTAGTGTTATAAGAATTGCTTGGGGGTAATTAGCATAACTGTTTACTAAACTTTCATGCATATATGTCATATTAAGTTGTCCAGTCATCGAATACAGGTATGCAATTCCCATAAGTACTAGTCCTGAACCAAGACAACTCATAATAATATATTTGATTCCTGCTTTTATATTTTCTTTTTTATCTTTAACTATTACTATCCCACAAGAAGCTAGGTTTCCTATTTCTATAAATACATATACATTAAACATATCATTAGAAAAAACAATACCTAAAAGAGATGCTACAAGAATATTTACTAAAAGATAATACATAGAAACCTTGTTTTCATCTATATCATGTTCTATACTGTAACAAGAATACCAAGTAACCATCAGTGCTACAAATGCAAATAACACTGATATAATACATTCTATAATTCCTACCCTAAACTCAATACCAAAAGGTGCATCAAAATGTCCTATTCTATAAAAATAACTTCCGTTATCTATAGTGTATATTAATGAAATACCAAATAACACTAGACAGGTTATAAAAGAAATAATGCTTAAGAATTTAATTATATTATTTTTTTTAATAAGTGGCATGGTAAATGATACCAAGAATAGGATTAAAATACCCATCAAGGGAAAACTTTGAATTATCGGCAAAACTATTCAGCCCCCTTTTCCAATATCTCATTTAATTCTATAGTTCCATACTTTTCGTACATTTTTATAGTAAGCGCTAGTGCAAACGCCGTAGTACTCACTGCCACAACTATACCAGTAAGCATAAGTGACGTAGGGATAGGATTGACATACCCATCGACTCCTTTAAACCCATTAACTAATATAGGAGCTTCCTTTCCTTCTATATAACCTTTAGCTATAAAAAATAAAAATATTGATGTATCCATTATATTTAATCCTATTATTTTTTTTATTAGGTTATTGTGCAGTAAAAGCGTTGCAAAACCTATTCCAAATAATATAACAGATGCTGTTTCATAATAATTAGTTAAAAGCCTCTCCATTTTAGATTTCACCTTCTTCAAATAAGCTATAGAAAAAATACATAGTTATTGCTACTACAGTTCCAACTATTATATTAAGCGGTAGCAAAAAACCTCCACTTATTATATCTCCTGGATTTCCTAGTGGTGGTCCAGGCAAATTAAGATGACTGCCCCCTGATATGAAGCTGTACCCTTTCATAGCTCCATATATGAATATTCCAATAGTTACAAAATAAAGTAATGAAGAAAACCTTAGTTTATTTTGTGCAAATTCTTTTCCATATACCATTCTGTAAAGAATAAAACTAACACCAATTATGGTTCCCCCAGAAAAACCTCCACCTGGACTTAAATGTCCATGAAAAATAACATAAATTCCAAAAATCTGAATGAAAGGTGTGAGTATTCCGACAATTTCTTCTAATATTTTATCCTTCATATTTATCTATCCCTTCAAATTACTGCTTAGCTTTTTCGTTTTTAAGTACTATTATTACTGTTATTGCAGACGTAAATAGTACACTTGCTTCTACAAAAGTATCAAATGCTCTGTAATCTAATATGATTCCTGTAATTATATTAGTAGCACCTGTTTCCTTCGTAGCATTTTCTATATAATACTTTGACACATTATTGTTCATAGGAGTATCTTCAATTCCAAACTGTGGTAAATCCTTTACACCTGTTAATAATATTATTGTTAAACCCAAAGTAATCAAAACTGCTAATAGTTTTTTCATTTCTTTGTCCCTCTTATTCTTTTTAAAGTCAATATGAATAATACAGTTGTAATACCAGCTCCTACTGCTGCTTCTGTAATGGCTACATCTGGAGCGTTTAACTGTTGCCATAATATAGCCATAATCAAACTATAAACTGTAAAAACTATAATTGCTCCAAGCAGACTTTTCATAGCAGATACAGATATAGCGGAAAATATTAAAAATATAAGCATTATTATGCTAAATATCTTCATTTTAATCCTCCATCCTGTTTATTGTATAATTTGTTTTTAAAATACTCAGCCTTACCTATTAAATGAGTAGCTGTTGGATTTGTTATCCATATAAATATGAGCACTAATAATAGTTTTAATGATAGTATATTAAATCCATTAAAAATTATTAGTCCTATTAAGCAAAGTAGCGCCCCTAAAGTATCACATTTAGCTGCACTATGTACCCTTGTCAAAACATCTGGGAATCTTAAAATACCTACAGTCCCAACTAAAAAGAAAAATAATCCGCCAAATACAAACACGCTTCCTATTAAGACGCTTAACATATTATTTCCCTCCTGACTTTTCAATGTAATTTGCTATGACTACGGAAGCAACAAAGCTTATCAATGCGTATACTAAAGCTACATCTATAAAATAAGTTTCTTTAAGTATAAAGGATATCATAAGTATAAGTACTATAGTTTTAGTGCTAATTACATTGATGGCCACAAGTCTATCTGCAGCACTCGGTCCCTTAATTGCTCTATACATACATCCCATAATGGTTATAGATAAAAACAAAATTGAAAAAGTTAAAATTTTAGCCATTATTTAATTCCTCTTTCTTTAAAAGAATGTTTTCAAAAATAGAATTTTGCAGATCCTTTATAGAATTTTCTTCGAGACAATGTATAATTAACTTTTCTTCAGTCATGTCCAGTGTTAATGTTCCAGGAGTGAGTGTTATGGAATTTGCAAGAATTGTTTTATCAAAATCACTTTTGAGATTAGTAGTGATAGTAACTATAGTTGGTGAAATATTTAACTTAGGACTTAAGACTATTTTTGCTACATGAAAATTAGATTTGAATATTTCTTTAATTAAAATCAAAATATATAAAACTGCATATTTTATATTTGATATTAATAAGTTCTTACTTTTTTTATGAATATTATATTTACCTAATAAATCTTTGTTAAATATAAACACACCTATGCATATTAAGGTCCCTATTGCAATCCTATCTATGTTTAAGTTTTCGGCCAAAATTAGCCAAAATACCACATAAATAACAAGCAATCCATATTTCATTGCAACTTCCTCCTTTCTAGTATTATTTCCTCCATTTATTATATCTTATCAAATTTTCAGTATATCCGTCTATATTTTTTAATATTTATTCAACTTTTTAAATTTACAAAATATAATGAATACACTGGTAATTACTGATTATCCATTTAAGTTTCATAAATTTTAGCCTTACTTGTTATCTTTTTGTTAATATTGTGTAAATAATAAAAACTGCAAGTTATTCCTTTTACAGATAATTCACAGTTTGTTAATACAATACGTATTTGTTTCTATTTTTTTAATAATTAAAATTTTTTATTAACATCTCTATTTTTTTAAAATTAGGTTTAAAATATACAGTGTTTTTGGATATATTTGGATTATTCACGTTAAAATATTTTTTTATTATGCTCATTCTTGTTGTAACTTCTATATTAAAGTTTTCTATATTTAATTCTTCATCTTTAATACTTAATAGAGCTAGTATCATAATTAACTGATCTTGATTTTTTCTATATATATCGTAACTTCTTTTGTTAATGGATAAAAGCAAAATTCTTCGAACCAGCAGTAAATCACTTAGTAATTTTTTGGACATTTCACTTAATATCAATCTCTTATCAAAGGCATACAAAAGATTACTCTTATCCTGCTGGTAATTATAATTCATAGTATATCTCCCCTTCTTTTGCAAATCTATATTATAATTACTTATTCTATAATTTTACAAAAATTCCTTCTGAATATATAGAAAAATTAAAATATTCATTAAAGTCATCAAATTAAAAAAGTGTTACTTTATCTAAGCAACACTTTTTTAATTTAATCATATTTATTTATAAAATATTCTTTTCTTTTTAATATATTTTCGAGGGCATATATAAAATAATCAATTTCATCAAAGGTATTATAAAGTGCAAAACTTACTCTTATCATTCCCGGCTTTCTCCAAAATTTATTGTTTATATTCTCCATAACCTCTTCTTTTGGTACTTTCAAAAGTTCTTGTATATAAGGATGAGCACAAAAACATCCGCTTCTAACACCTATCCCATATTCATAAGACAAAGCCTTTGATACAGTTTCATGATACATTCCTTCTACATTAAAAGTAATTATTGATACAGAATTAGAACAATACTCAGAGTATATTTGGATACCAGGGATCTTTGATATTTTTTTACAAATATACATTTGAAGATTTTTTTCATAGTTTTCTATATTTTTCATTCCAAGAGCTCTAAGCATTTCTATGGAGGAAGATAATGCAACTACTCCTAAAACATTAGGGCTTCCTGCTTCATCCTTTTCTGGAGTATCACTCCATTTTACAAAGTCATGGGTAACCATGTCCACAGTTCCCCCTCCCTTGTAATCCGGTTCAATATCTTTTAATTCATCCTTTCTAACTATAAGCACACCTGTACCAAATGGAGCATACATTTTGTGTGCTGAAAAAGCTGCAAAATCTATATACTCATCTTTGGCTATTCCATTAATATCAAAAGGACAGTGTGGTATAAGCTGTGCTCCATCTACAAGTAACTTTGCTCCATAGCTATGAACAAGTTTTGCTATTTTGTGTGCAGGGTTTTTGTATCCAGTTACATTAGAAGCTCCTGTAACAGCAACTATACCTACTTTTCCATTATAATCTTTAAGTTTTTTTTCTAAGTCTTCAAGTATTAACATTCCTTTACTATCAACTCTTATATAGTCTATTTTAAATTTTCTCCAAGGAAGGTCGTTGGAATGATGCTCCATAAATGTAGAAAGTACTATTTTATCACTATACTTTTGCAACAGCATATTTGATAGTTTATTTATAGCCTCTGTAGTATTTTTTACAAATATGACATCATATTCACTTAAATTGAAATTTAAAAATTCCCCTACCAGTTCTCTTCCTCTTTCATAAGCTTTTGTTGTTAGCTGTGACTTTATTCCCATTCCCCTGTGCACAGACGAATAGTAAGGTAAAAACTTATTTATATCATTAGCAACTTTAATAAAAGCTGGTGTTGTAGCAGCATTATCAAAATTTACATATTTAACAACTTTGCCTCTAGCTGTTTTTACCAGAGTGTCTTTCCCAACTATCAAGTCTTTATAATGCATAAAAATCATCTCCCATATTTGTTTCTTATATATAATATGGGAAATGATTTTATATTGCCTATTAATTTGGGATAATTTATATTTTAATAAAAACTATTTCATTTTATCCAATGGTATATGACAGTATCCATTTGGATTTTTTTCTAAATACTTTTGATGATATTCTTCTGCATCATGAAAAACTTTGAGTGGTTCTATTTCTGTTATTATTGGCTCATCATATTTTTCTTGCTGCTCGTTCTTTGTTTTTGTTATTAGTTCTAAATCTTTAGGATCTGTATAATATATACCTGTTCTATATTGATTGCCAATATCATTTCCTTGTCTATCTAATATAGTAGGATCTATTATGTTCCAAAATTTATTTAATAATTCTTCAAGAGTTATTTTGTTTTCATCATATTTAATGTAGCAAGCCTCTGCATGACCTGTAGCTCCTGTACATACATCTTCATAGCATGGATCCGGTTTCATACCATTTGCATATCCAACTCTAGTTTCTATAACTCCATTGTGTTTAGACATATATGCTTCTATGCCCCAAAAACATCCTCCTGCAAAAATAATCTCCTTCATACCACTTCACTCCTTTATTTTATCTGGTAAAATTTATTCAATATTCTTTTTAAAAGATTGTAAATCTATTACAGGTTCTTTGCAAGTATAATTTTCGCATATATAAGCTGTAACATTGTTGTTTAATGCTTTTTTATCTTTTAAGGATGGAATGATATCTTCTATGCTATATTCTTCGTCTTTAACAACTACTTGAGTATAAGGAAGATATATACTGTTTATTTCCTTTAACATTTGTAACATCAAAATATCATCCTTTTTACCAACCAGGATTAAATTTTTATAGGAGTTACTTACATATTGCCATGCGTCTACAAGATGACTATAAAAAGAAGAATTTTTATTTATTGTTTCTCCAAAGGTACTAAATTGTCTTCTTGTATCTTCTGACATATCATAATCTTCTAAGATGTTTGCAATCTTAGCCATATTAAATATAGCTATAGAGTTTCCAGAAGGTAGTGCGCCATCATATATTTCCTTAGGCCTTAATATAAGTTCTTCCGCATCTTCTCCATATAAATAAAATCCTCCATGCTCTTTATCTAAAAATAGGCTCATCATATCCTTATTTAATTTTACAGCTTCTTTTAAGTATTCTGCTTGGAAGGTACTCTCGTATAATTCAATAAGCCCCCAAACATAATAAGCATAATCATCTAAAAGACCTAAATTTGCTGCTTCACCTTCTCTGAATCTTCCAAGAAGTCTTCCATTTTTATTTGTTAAATTATTTTTTATAAATTTAGCACATTTTTTAGCAGCATCTATATAATCATTATTTTCAAATATTCTACCGGCATAGGCTAAAGATGCTATCATAAGACCATTCCAGGAAGTTAATATCTTATCATCTTTATAAGGGTGTATTCTTTTTTCTCTTTCTTCAAATAATATTTCTCTACTTTTTTCTATTTCATAATCTATATCTTCTAAATTCTTAGATATCAAATTTAATATATTTTTTCCTTCAAAATTTCCCTTTGATGTAACATCAAATAATGCACAAAATTTTTCTCCTGCCTCCTTACCAAGTAAACTTATTATTTCTTCAGGAGACCAAACATAAAATTTACCCTCTACACCTTCAGAATCTGCATCTTCTGCAGAATAAAATCCTCCTAAACTGTCTGTCATATCCCTCAAAATATATGTATATATCTTATCTGCTACTTCTTTATATAATTTATTTCTTGTAACTCTATAAGTTTCTACATACACATAAGATAACATTGCATTGTCATATAACATCTTTTCAAAATGAGGAACTAACCAATACTTATCTGTAGAATATCTTGAGAAGCCGAAACCAATGTGATCAAAAATTCCACCCTTATACATAGATACTAATGTATGCTCCACCATTTCAAGGGCTTCTTTCTTTTTAGTAGTATAGTAATATCTTAATAAAAATAGTAAATTGTGAGGTGTTGGAAACTTAGGCTCACTTCCAAATCCTCCATACTCCTCTTGATATCTCATCTTAAATTTTAAAAAGGTTTTTTCTGCTATATGAGAATTTATAGTCCCACTTTCATGAGATAATATATATTTTTTTACATCTCGTTCCAACCTTTCTGTCATAGAAGATATATTTTCTCTTTCTGCCTGCCATGTGGATATAACAGAACTCAAAACTTCTAAAATCCCTGGCATATTTCCTCTCCCTTGCTTAGGAAAATAAGTCCCTGCAAAAAATGGCTTTTTATCAGGAGTCATTATTATGGTCATCGGCCATCCGCCTCTTCCGGTATATGCTTGGCAAAAGCTCATATATATACTATCTATATCCGGTCTTTCTTCCCTATCTACCTTAATAGATATAAAGTTATAATTTAAAAGTTCTGCTACGTCCTTATCTTCAAAACTTTCTCTCTCCATTACATGACACCAATGACAAGTGTTTTTAGTGAACCACTCAGCTATACCCAATAGATAAAAAGACAGGTTTATCTTCGGATTCTGCCTTCATAAATGCTTCTTCACTCCATGCGTACCAGTCAACAGGATTATATGCGTGTTGAAGTAAGTATGGCGATTTCTCATTTATTAATCTATTAGGTATTTTTGTTGAATTGTTCATAGCAACACCTCCTCTATAATTTAATATTTAATATTTATAGTATTAACCAAGGTAACTGCTTTAAGTCCCTAAAAAATAAAAAAGAGGAAGAGATATATGTGTTTATACAGTATATCTCTTCTCTTTTAATATTTTCTATTACTTTATTAGTATTTTATATTACTTTTTACTTTCATGATAAATAGCTTTTGCTAATTCTCCCTCCATTATTAGCACATTGTCAAAATCAACAAACACATCAGATATTGGAAACTCTGGATCATTTTCAGTTACATACGAAGTTAAATTTAATTTTGTTTTAAAACTTCTGTTTATTTTTCCAACAATTATATAATCTAAGGGATATATATAACCAAATTCATCCTTAGATTTATATTTTTTTTTATCTTCTACAAACTTATCTAGCTGCTCTTTATTACATTTTAATCTAAAAAGTATTGTTGTGTTATCCACAAAATATGTAAAATGAGCATAATAGCCATTGTTAATTTTTTCAATATCCTTTAGCGTTGAAAATAGCACTATTGTTTTATTTTTGCTATTATCAATTAAGTCTTGAAATTCAAACGAATAAAGTTTATTGTTCTTAGACATTTCTTCAAACATTTCAACGTCAATAGCTCCTTCTGATTTAGCTATTGCTGTAACACTATTTTTAACTTTTTCATTAAATTTCTCTTGTTCACTAGTCTCTTCCTTATAACTATTATTTGTTGCATTTCTATTACTACAGCCTATTAAACTAACTGAAAACCAGATTATTAGTAAAGTTAATATAGCTTTTTTAAATTTCAATTATATCCCTCCCAATATTTAGTAATGTATAATATTATTCTAAATTAATCGTAAAATTCCTTTTATAAACATTTTAATTATAAAAATGACAATATATCTTAATAAATCCTCAACTGTAACTTTATTGGAAATATAGTATAATATTAATATACTGAAATGTATTTATCTCGTATTTATGAAAAAACACTACTAGGAGGGGTTAAGAATAAAGTTCACTAAGAAATATAAGAAAATGTTTATTATTACATCTATATGTATTGTAGTATTAATAGTTTTATACTTACATGGGAAGAAACAAGCTATAAATAACTTACCAAAGGATAAGCAAATATTATTTACAGTCAGACTAGATAATATATCTTTAATAGAGAATGATAGTGTAGGAGATGATTGGAAATTCGAGGCAGATATTAATGGCATTAAAGTGAAACAGGACGAATCTGTACAAGTATTGGTTAATCCAACTGATAAACTTAACTTTAATGTAAAAGCTGAAGAACTTGATAAAATACCAGATGTAGGTACTAATAATACAAGTAAGGACGTTACTCAATTAAACCTCTCTGAAAAAAATCTATATTCTACGGAAGTCACAGTTAAGGAAAATAAAGGAAGGTATATTGGGAACACTGCAAAATGGAAATTTGACTGGATAATATCAAGAAAGATAAATTTATCTGATGTAGTAAGAAATATTTTTTAAGGAGCATTGTTATGATTAATTTTTTTATTAAAGCTGTATATAAGGATAATTTTTTTCTGTTCATTAAGTTTATTACTTATTCTATATTATTTTCAATACCATTATTTATTGCTATTGAAGGATATCCATCTCCTATTGCATTGATTGGTTTTGTGTTTCTCTATCCAATTTACCTCTTTTGTTTACTTATCACAAGAACTTTTTTTTATAAAACGCATCCAGCATTTAAGCGTTTAGAAAAGACAGGAAAACCATTTACACTAATCGGAAATATAAACTATGAATTACTGTATTCAGTCTTATACAATGGAAAAAAAGTTAAAATTACTCCTAACTGGATTTTTCTTAATGGACTTAATGGGTTTCATGTAATATCAACTGAAGAAATAGTATGGGTATACACTAGTAATGAGCATACGGACGTCTATGGAGACCCTTTCCACATATTTAAAGGAAGAGAGTATGATAACTTTTATATTTCTCTTCACTTAAAGGATAAAACAACCATATATACAGCCAATCATTTAAAGAAAGATTTGGATTTAATACTTGAACGGCTATATACAGTTGCACCACATGCATTATACGGATATTCACCTTTGTTAAAAAGCATTTGGGATGATTCCTCTGTCACAATATGTGATATGGTAAATAAGAATAAAGATTTAATTAATAATGGCCATAATCCATTATTTACAATACAGTCTATAGAATCAGCATATGAAAGAATACAGTCAAAGGGAAATGCTAAAAGTATCTAGATAGCAACTATTTAAAATAAAATATAAGGTAGATAGTCTAGTATGCTATCTATCCTATAATCATTCTACCATGCTTAAATAAACTTCTACTCGTCTCTTGCTTCTACCTCGTGCACAATTCTTGATATAGTTTCAGCATATACTTTTATACCTTTATACTATTAATGTAAAATTTATATTATAATACGCTTCACATTATATTTACTAAATCATCTTTGTTTACATACTTCATAAAAGCCTTTTATAATAACTAAAATAATACTATTTTATTTCATGTAACCTAATTTTTGTTTAATAAGTTTTGAAACTTGTCTAATTTATCTATGCTTAATAGAGTTTATTTTATTATTTTTCTTTATTTATAGCTTTGCCAGATAATAATATAATTTTCATGTATTTTTATGTTTTTTAACAAATAAACTATTAATATTAACTTCAAGCTTATTAGAGTTATGAGTATGGTATCCTCGTTTTGACATATTAGCTAAATTAAAAATCTCACTTTTAGACATATATCTTATTGTGTCTAATAGCGTTTCTATTGTTTTATTTTTAAAATAGTAATAGCTATTTCCTGCTTTAAATGATTCAAGAACAATTAAATTATATTTCTTATATTCAATTAGTACATAATCTTTTAAGCTATCTATGTTTAGATCCGTATAAATATTGTCAGGTTCTTTATTCATCCATAGATTTAATCTCATTTTAATTTCTTCATCTGTAAGTTCATTAATGTATTCTTTAACATCTTGATTTTGTAATTTTTTAATACATTCATCATCAAAATTGGTATCATAATTTGTATTGATATCATTGAATATATCTACAGTTAATTCGTTTATTTCTATACATTCATCCCAAAATTTATTAAACCACTTCTTAAAAAAGTTATATGTTTTTGAATTATTATCAATTACATATAGCATATTCAATTCTCTATTATTCACTAATCCAGATATACTCAAATTTGATGATCCAATTATAACACAACTTTTCGTATATCCTTCTAAGAAGTAATATTTTCCATGATAAAATTGTCTTTCAAACGTCCTAATTACTATAGAATTTTTTCTTAATAAATCGTTAATATAAATAGCTGTCTCCTTATTCATTCCAGCTACTCTATTATCATTGCTTTTGCATATTTCATTATAGTTTTGCAGACTTCCAACTATTAACCTTATTTTTCCATTTATTTTTTTTACATTGTTTATAACTGATTCAATTAGTTTAAGACCACTTTTATAGACAAAACCTGATGCCACATATAAATTTTGGATGTCAATTTTATTACTTAAAAATTTAATATGCTCATTTAGCGGCTCTACATTATTTATTATTGTAAATTGGCAATCTAGTTTTTCTTCATTATTAAATAAGTTAACATATCTGCTTTTTAATTCCTCGTGTAGCATTTCAATGTTATAATTTTTTTTAGACTCATGTGAATTTATGTTTGTGTTTTGATTTGTTATATCAAATTTATCAGTTAATATTGCATTTTTAATAAATTGATTAGAATTATTTTTTTCATCAAATGAAGTTACATCTGTTTGTACAGCATTTTTTATATTAGTATTATGATAGTAATTTATTACCTCCTGACTCAAATTATTTACTGATAATATTTCCTCTGGGTGGTATTTTATAAATTCCTTTTGGGCATCAACTGAAGGTTTCTTTATCAATTGAAATACATCAGATCCTTGTTTAGCTACTTCTATTTGAACTCTATTATAAGGATTTTCTATATATTTTATTGCATAACCATCTACCATTACAGCTTCTAGTTGTGTTATCAAAGACGGGTTGTTTATAAATCTAATAGCACATCCATCTAATCTAACTGCTTCAATTTGTACATCAATATCAGGATTATCTATAAACTGAATTGCTTCGCTATTGTGTCTTACAGCCTCTAATTGAACGTCCAATGAAGGTGTATCAACATATTTTATTAATAATCCATTTTGTCTTACAGCTTCCAAACTAATTGCTTCACTTGGTTTTGTAATATACTTTATAAGAATACTATTATTCCTTATTAGTTCTAATTGTTCCTGAACTGATAAATAAGGATTAACATTCATTAGTTGATTTCTAACCTCTTGTTCTACTTCTGGAAAAGGGTTATCTATATATTTGATTGATATCAGGTTGTGTTTAACTGATTCTAATTGGACATTTATTGATGGTTCTTTAATATATTTAATAGCCTCTTCATTCTCTCTTACAGCCTTTAACTGTGCTTCTTCAGACGAATCTTTAACATTAGTTTGAATTTCTTCTCTATTTCTTATATCAAGCAGGTTAGATTTTTTATATATATTTGAGAAGTTTCCCAATACCATTAAATGTTCTTCTTTACTATATTTATTTTGGAATTCAACTAATTTCTCTAATTGTTCTTCATCCCTTATTGTATCTCTTATTTGATAATATATATTTTGAGAAATATTTATTTGGCTTTTTATAAGCTCATTCAATATAAATAACAATTTTTCAAAATTTGTGGCTTTGTTAAGAATATAATATATAAGATTTTCATTAGGCTCTAATTGGGATTCCATAATAAATTTTAAGAGTTTAGCGCTATTTTTTATATCAGCTTCTTGTTTTAAAATCTCTATATATTTTTTAATTACTTTATCTTCGCTACTTAAATTACGTGTATTGTTTCGTAACTTTCTGTAGATAGAATAGCTTTCATTGTTCGTTCCTAGTTCTGATAGCAATGTTTCGGTTTCAAAAGGATTATTTCTAAAAAAATTATTATATTTAAGTCTTTTTAAATCTACCTTTTCATTAATAGCCTCTTCTAAAATTACTCTAGCTTCATCAATAGTTTTTATCTTGCTTAGAATGCTATTTATAACACCAATATCGGGATTTATACATTGTTCTTTCATAAGTCCATAAATCCTCATCGCATCTTCAAAACTTTTGGCATTATTTATACTAAATTTATAATCTTTAATATTATTAATTTCATTTTGTTTCTCATTCATTTATAGTCACCCTTTCTACAGTATATATAGAACTTTAATATAAAGCTTATCTATAAATTTGGTAGCAATTATATTATACTTCTTAAAGTTACCAATATAAAGCAATCTATGTCAGGTAAACCAACAGGCATTAAAAGAACCGCATAAATCATAGAGGTAGTTCTCAACTAATTGATATAGTTTTAAGTGTTATCTCGATAAAAACGGGATTAATCTTTTGCTCTTTCGTCTACTTGTTGATTTAATTTCAACATTATTTCAGCACATCTTTTTATAGCTTCTGGTGACGGTCTATTTGTTCTTACGATTATTTTAAACATCTGTCTATTTATCATCTGTTCTTTCACTATTTCTATTTTTTCATAAGCATTTACATTGTTCAACTAAACCAACTCCCTTCATTGATTCATGTAGGAAGTAGATCTTTGTTGTGACATTGCGAGCCTCTTAAATTTTACAATTAATAATTAAATTTCAGCAGTTACCTATTAGTTATAACTATGCAACACTACTTGAATTATTTGGAATTCGGAAATGTCAGAATACTTGTGCTTACTAGTATACCAATAGTTTTAATTATAATATATTAAAAATAAATGTTTCATTAAGTTGGTCTTTCTTCTGCCCTAAATAATACAATTCAAACACCTAGTATAATATTAAATTGATACACCTTTTAACCAATTTTGTAGCAATGTTCTCATTCTCCTACTTGGAATATAAAGATTGACTTCTTTTCCTTCTCTAATAGCACTTCTAAAAATCCACTGTACTAATTCAGATAAGGCTATAGCGTCTTCATTTATTTCAACACCATTAGCTTTAAAGAATTGTTTTACGCAAGGATTAGTAAACCTATTCGCAATATATGCCATTGTAGTTCTATCCTTAAATTCGTTTGTTGCTCTTGAATTACAAGGTACAAAACCTTTTGTATATCCTTTGCCCTTTAGTAAACTTTTCATATCCTTAAAGGTTGTCCACATTATTTCGCTTGATTTGCTATTTGTTATATGTTTAAAATAATTTGATATATTATTTTTTAACAACTTTATTAATGCTGGTTTCTTCTTTAAATTTTTCAAATTATTTGCCGAGAAGGTGTATTCAGCATTGCCTATTTCATTTAATTTTCCCTCATAGATGTTGAGTAGGTTTTCAATAGCCTTCATATCCAAAACTTTTTTATATTCTGTAAGTTTATATTTATCTTCCACTTTTATTACAGATTTATATTCATATTTTATATTGAAGATATCAAAGTAATATTTTTGTAACTGCCCATCAAACATATAAGTTAATATGTAAACTTTGTTAAAACTATCAAATATATCTACTGGGAATGTCCATAGATAAAGTCGCTCCCCATAGTGGTAAATATTATTATTGAAACAACTTTCCATTAAGTCTTTGAAAGCTCCTGTATATTCTTTGTTGGTACCCACCCATCTAATCCACCTTTTGTTATCTTCTAAAATAGTTTGACTTTTAAATAGAATCTGAATATCTTCTTCTACTATATCAAACTGTTCTACTACATCCATACATTCATCTAGTATTAAAATATATCCATTAGATTTCAATAAATTTCTTACTTCGTCATCACATCTTTTAAATAATGCATGTGTGCTTACAATGTTATCTCCATTAGTCAGCAATTGTTTTAGTCCTTCCAATTTACTACCTTTTTTATTTTTAACAGAAGGAGTTTTAAAGTGTCTATTAGGTAATTCTTCCCTTATCCTATCCACTTCTGCTAAGAATGGAGTAATAAAGATAAATTTCTCAATCTCTGGCGCTTCTTTCATCATCTGAATTGCATAACTTGTCTTTCCTGTTCCCATTAAACTATCAATAACAGTAATAATTTTTCTTCTCACGATTATTACCTCCCACTTTATACTGCGAATTTTACTTCATTATTCATGTAGGGGAATAGTTTAAATTGTGACAGTATATCAATTACAATATTGCAGAACATCCAAAACTTCATAATTTAAAATTAGCTTTGACACCTTTGCAGGATAAAAAGTTCCAAAATATATGAGGAATGGCTATATATCTGGGTTTCAGAGATTGTCCCTTAAAGAGAAGTAGATATGTATATAAACAGAATAAGTATAAGATAGCACATCAAAATTTTAAACATTTCGCTATCGCTCTATGTCATAAAATTATTGATATGGAACTATCGCTATAAGGATTATATTAGTTTTTTATAGTAGGGCTGGAACGTTAGTGACAGGACTACTCGTAGCGTAGCGAAGAGATAAAGGTAAAACAGTCTTCACAGTAGTATCTCTTTATACTTGCATGATACTGCCTATGAATATGAAATATGTTCATTTATGTTAATTCTTAGTTTTTTAAAAGCAATAACTTTTTCTTTATTTAATCTCTGTAACAGTTTATTTTACTTCATATGTTATGTAAGTGTGATTTCTATTTATGGTATAAAAAAAGAGAGAAAATTAATTCCTCCCTGTCTTACTGATTATTCATTTATGATGTGCGTAATATCTACACCGTAATAATTTGCAACTGCTACTGCAGCTCCGATAACGTCTGCCCATTCTTCATCTTTGATATATGCAAGTAGAGATTTCTTTTTACTACTAGTATCCTTTCCTCTTCTAGTCCAAAGATTAATGTTTAACTTATCATTCAATCTATGGTAAACTTCAAAATAATAAAATGACATGTTTTGATCGATGCTACTTTTTAAATTTATCTGAGTTATTTAATTCTACCCTTTCACCTACAAGAGCCTGTATCTCATCTTCCTTCTTAGCTATAGTTTCTTCTAACTGCTGGATGTGTCTTTTACGGAAACCATCTAATCTTGATACTGCGAATAGTCTATCCTCGTCAGTCTGTGCCTTTATTATTGCAAGCATTAAATCTGTTTCCTCATCTATATCTGCTACCTTAACTTTATCATCAACTTTTTCTACAATATTTAATAATTGAGTTCTTACTTCTTTGGGTACTTCAGAATCTCTAAGTAGCATTCCTATTCTTAGTACTGCTCTCTTTGGAAAAAACCACTGACCTCTGAAAGTTATTTTATCAAAACCATCTATCATTATTCCTGTTTGAATGATTTTTACAGAAGGGACATCTTGTCCGTACTGTTCATAGAACTGTTTACCCTTTATTTTTACTGCTCCATCTGAAAGTAATTCTTCTTCATGTCTTATAATAACTTTAGTAATAGCGTCTTTATCTACTTCATAGTAATCAGCCACCATCTTAGTTGTCATCAGTTCAGTATTAGGTAGTAATAATAAGTCTTTAACCTTATCAAGCACCTCTATATTCATTATTAATTCTTCTCTTAACTCCATGTTCTCAATAGTATCAAATGTATTTTTCATTAGTAACTCCTCCTAAAATTTAAATTGTTGCTCAGTAGTCATGTAGGAGTACCCCAAGACTTGTGACATATAAAATTAAAAAAAGATAAAAAAAATAAGAGAACTTTTCAGTCCCCTTAATTTACTTTAAATTTTTCTTTTAAAGCTTCTTGTAATATTTGAGAATAATTAACCTTATGCTCATCACCTAGTTTATCAAGCCACGATGGTATAGTTAAAGTTTTCTTCACTGCTTTGTTATCATATTCTTTTAGTATATCCATCAGTTTAACCTTAACAAGTATTAATGTTTGACCTTCTTTTACTGTAATATCCTTCACATCTGTTGCTTTTGGAATCTCTAACTTATCTGAATACAAATCAAAAATCTCTAGCTTCAAAGCGTCCTCTGCCATATCAAAAGCTTCTGCTAATGACTGCCCATATGTCATTATATTTAAGTCAACGAAAGAAACATTATAGTCCTTCTCTCCTAAGTACTCAATTATTGCTGGAAAAATATAATTACTTTCATACATACTTTTTTCCTCCTAATATCGTAATGTTAATACTTATATATTATACAACACGTGTAATACGTACGTCAATCTCATTGAAAGTTATTTTTTATGATATATATTTTAAATAGCTAAGTTTAAGATAGTAAGAGGGTGGATCCTCCGTTGCTGGGGTTTCTTTTAAATAGTTAACTGAAAATGTATATTACCAATTACGTATCGTAATATATACTGAACTTAGTGCTATAGTTTATAAAGGTGTACCTTTAAAGATATATAAAAACACTATTACTTAGCGTTTGAAAATATATAATAAACACTTAATAAACGTTTGTAAAATACTATTGACCTTTACAAACCATAAATATATAATATTGCTATAAAGTAATTAAGGGGCGGATAACTTGAATACTAAAATATTTGCTTACATAAGAGTCAGCACTAAGGAGCAAAATACTGATAGGCAATCTCAGGCAATTAGTGATTATTGTCTATCAAATAATATTGAAATTAATGACAGAGATATTTACATAGATAAGGCAAGTGGCAAAAACTTTAATAGACCTCAGTATCAAGCATTAAAGCTTAATTTAAGACAGGGGGATACTCTTATAATCAAAGAACTAGATAGATTAGGAAGAAACATGGAGCATATAAAAGAAGAATGGCAGGATATGATTAAATCAGGAATAAACGTTATCGTAATTGACACCCCTATATTAAATACAGCAAATAAATCAGACCTTGAGAAGAACTTAATAAGCAACATTGTCTTTGAGTTATTATCATATATGGCAGAAAAAGAACGTTTAAAAATCAGGCAAAGACAAGCAGAAGGAATTGCAGCTCTAAAACTAAGAAATAATGGTAAAGGTATTGGTAGACCAAAAGCAGAATATCCCAAAGAGTTTGAAAAGGTCTACACACAATGGAAAGCTGGAAATATTACAGCAGTAGAAGCTATGGCAGATTTAAGCCTAAAAAAGAATACATTTTATAATTTGGTTAAAAGGTATGAAAACACTATATCTTCAGAACAGTTTAATTAATAAGTAAAAATCAAAGGAAGACAATTACACCTTCCTTTGAAATTATTTCTAAATACTTTCTGTAAAAGCAAACTAAATTAACTTTTTACTGTACTTATTTTATTTGTAAAATATATTTAAATTACTTTGATGTTAATTATTGTTAAATATAGTCATTTGATTAATACCTTCTTCTATTCGCTTTCCTTCTTTTTTCATTTCTTCTAGTGATCTTAATTTATCAGAAAAGACCAAATTGAACTTTTCAACAAAATCCTCTTTATTGCTTGAAAGTTTCATAACAGGAATAAGTTGCTGTAAATGCTCCCTGAGATATCTTAAACCTTCATCTGTAAGATTTCTATGTATGTGATGTTTTCTATCTGCACGCTGTCTTTCTTCATTCCATACGGTTGGGTTTATTTCATCAAGCCTTGACCATACTTTCGGTGGAAGCATTTCATATACGTATTTTATATTAAACAAAGCGAAAAAACGTGGTCTTTTCTGTGAAGTAGGATCATAAGGTAATCCATAAATTCTAAATAAGTTCTCGAAATATTCTTTATGAAATTCCTTTGAATATGGGCGAAGTTCTTCGGAAATAAATTTGGCAAGTAGTAGTTGCAACTCATCTTTCCCTCTTATATCCTGGTAATTTGTAGCTTCATCTATAAGAGCTGTTATACCTACTTTTGCTAGAGACCGCAAGAGAATTTTAGCTTGTTTAAGCACATGATCCTGTTGTGGAGTTATATAGCCTTTTTCTTCAGCTGCCATATACAAATCACATATAACAGGAATTGCATTTGCGTCGTACCACTTACCTGTTTTCCCATTAAATTGTGCAACATCAAATGGTGTAATAACGTGAATGTTTTCTGGATACAGTTCATTAAAAAGGTTTGCAAGTGTTTTAGAACCTATTATTGGTGGGAATCCATCTATTCTAACCTCACCTTTTCTTATACGTGCTAAAGCTCCAAAAAGGCTTTTATCTTTTACAACTCTTCTTCCATCATTTAAAACACTGCATACTAAAACCGAATCTCCAATTATAAACTCTGATTCATTTACAACTGCTCTCGGAAGCTCTACAAACTTATCTAAGGTCAGCTTGTTATAATTATCTTCAACTATGTCTTTCTGATCTATATCAAAATAACGTTCATTATGTTGCGCAAGTGCACAATATATTTTTTCTCCATCTACATTATAGTATCCAACTGCTTGAGAATGAGGCATTTTTAAACATTTACTTACAAAACTTGTTTTTTCCATTTTTAGTTATATCCTTTCCACATGGTCCGTATTTTTCGAATTGTACGTGTATTTTAGGACCATTTTAACATAACTTACGGTCCGTAACAAGTATATTTCGACAAAAATCTTGGACCTTTGCATATTGAAATACTATTTCACTTAGAATCTCATATAAAAGATTAAACTCGATTCGATTTATAACCATCGGGATCCGCTACATTCCACCATAATATTCTTAAATTCTTATTTATAATTAGCTTAACTTTAGGTTTTAGTCTTATATAGTTGGGTAATGTCTGCTTTTGTTTTAGAAATAATTTATCTACCTGATACAATAAAAAAGACTTATAAATAGGTACTAGTCTTTAATACTACATAAGTAGATAAACTCTTAATTACATAGTTGGTTTAAAGCCTCACTATGCCCCATCAATACCATTCTTATTTACTGTTAATGCAACACTAACCTTAACGTGTAATACTTGTCCTACAAGTGCCTATACAGGCTTATTAGTGCCTACCCGATGACTGATCGCCAAGTAACCTCCGAACCTTTTACGTCTGTTCTCGCCCTGCACAGTCACCACTGAAGAATGGTACAGCGTTTAATGTACCTATAGTCGACTTATTTGCAGTGGTTCAATTGACCCAATAGAAAATACAGCCCTGTAATTCTCCGTGTTTTTCGATGTCATTTAGTTGCAGATTGAGGTATACCCATCTGCTTTTAATTACCCTCACTATATTTTGGACTATAAATTTTTTAACCTCATAGATATATAAATAATAATCCTTCTCTATATTTTATTAACCGCTTCCTTAGTTGTACGCTCACTGAATTTCTTAGCCTACATACAAAACTTTAATTCCTTTATAACATCTGCCAATAAGATAGAAAAAACACCTTCAATACAGACATATATCTATATTAAAAGTGTTATTTTTATATGTATCAATATATTAAAGATTAAAAAAGGAAAACGGCTATCAGTGTTATCACTACTTTTAAATTTCTAAACGTTAAAGCATTGAAACTACATTAGACTTCAAATCATTCTAGAAAGTCAGCTTTAAGGTAAAAGAATTGAACATAACAATATGGTACTAATTAATGTAAATATATAAAATAATAGGAAAATGATCAGCTGTATAACTGACATTAAAACTCTAGATTATCTAATTTTCTGTTCTTCTCCATTTTTATATTTAATAGTTGTAACACCTTCCTCATCAATTATTATAATATCTATAATTTCCTGAAAAAAATAAATGTTCTTTTCAAAAGCCAAGCTGTGTTCTCTACAAAATTTTTCAACATAATATAGAAGCATATCCTCTTTAACCTTTCTTCTTGTACATTTACCATAATTGCTATAATTTGAGCAAACATAGGCTGGAACTTTTCTCTCCATTTTACCTCTGTAATTACTACCACAGTAACACTTTATTAACTTTGAAAATAAATAATTATATGACATATATATTACCTCACAATTGATATTCCTATTGAAATTAAGTATAATCTATTTAGGGCGACATAGGGCGACATGAGATTATTTATGACTATTATATGCCTATCATATAACACTAACTTATATTAAACAATAAATAAATGTCACAATTTAATAAAAAACACTACATGAAATATTGAGGAATGAATTCCCGTACTTAAATTTAATACGAGAGGTTGTAATACTCTATGGAATCAATTACGGTATGTAATTATGTACAAAATAAAAGTAATATAAAAGATGTTGCTATCTACCTCAGAAAATCTAGAGGAGAGGAAGGAGATTTAGCAAAGCATAGAATGATGCTAGAAGAACTTTGTAAGATAAAGAGATGGAGGTATACTGAATACTCAGAAATAGGTACTTCGGACAGTATTGATTTAAGACCCAAAATGATAGAACTACTAACTGACGTAGGGAATGAACTTTATGACGCAGTAGTTGTAATGGATATGGATAGGCTGAGCAGAGGTGATGGAGAGGAGCAAGCAAGAATCAAGAATACTCTAAGACGTTCAAATACACTTATCGTGACTCCTAATAAGATATATGATTTAAATGATGACAGTGATGATATGTACTCCGACTTTGAAGGACTTATGGCAAGAGTTGAGTACAAACAAATAAAGAAAAGACTTAGAAGAGGAAAGAAGCAAGGATCAAGGAGAGGTGACTGGACTAATGGTACTCCACCGTTCCCATATGTGTATCAGCAATGGTTCGACGAAAATAATGGTAAAATGCATTACAATGAAAAGGGTCTTGTTGTTAACAAGGATAAATACAATGTATATCGTTATATGATAGATAAGATAACTATAGATTGTGCCCCTCCTAGCCAGATAGCATGGGAGTTAAATAAGAGAGGAATATTATCTCCAAGAGGTGGAATATGGCATGGACATACTATTCATAGGATATTGATTGATGAAACCCACTTAGGAAAAATAATCTCAAATAAAACTTGTGGCGATGGTCATAAAGTCAAAAGAAGCAAAGATAGTAAGGGTGTCATAAAGTTCTCAAAGGATGAATGGATAGTAGTTGACAATTGTCATGAAGCTATTAAGACACAAGATGAGCATAATAAGATTCTTATGTTCTTTGATAGAACAACAAAGACACCAAAACGTAAAGGTAGCAGAACTTATCCGTTATCTGGGTTGATAAAATGCGCAAAATGTGGACATACCATGGTTGTTGGATACAGATCAGATAAGACCGGCGCTGAATACATTAAGCCTTGCTGGTATATAGATGAAGCTGGCAATAAGTGTGGCAATAGGGGTTCTGGAACAGATATTATACATACAGAAATTATGAATCAATTATTTCTATATGAACAAGAATTAAAGCAATCTTTATTCGGCAAAAACAGCGAGGATGAAAAGATTCTACAAGATATGAATATGACTTTAGACGATTTACAGAATCTAGAAAGAAAGATATGTAAAATAGATGAGCTTGTAGAAGATGATTACTATACATTATTAGAAGCTAAAGAGAGAAAGATGAAATTAAAAACTCTTATAGATGAAGCGGAAAGAAGGTTAAATCTTCTAAAAATAAAGCTAGATAACTCTAAAAATGTAACCAATCAGGAAAGACTTAACCTTATTGAAAAATTCAAGAAAAATATAGCAAAAGAAGGTCTTTCTGCTGAGGAAATTAATGATTGGTATAAATCCATAATATCGCATATTGTTTGGGAGAGAAATGATAACCATATTGTTATAGATATAAATTTTCTATAGGGACTTGAGGTGTAAAATTATATGTATTATTCTTGGGGAGTTGACTAAAGATTATATTTTAATACATTTGGACGAGTTCACGAATCTAACATGGCACCAATGACATGTACTATAGCCTATACTTAAAAATATAGGTTTATCTTCTTTTAAGGCTTTTTCAAAAGCTTCATTTCCCCAAGGATACCAATCCACTGGATTATGCGCATGTTGTAATAAATAAGGAGATTTTTCATTGATTAATCTATTAGCTGTTTTATTATTAGGCATAACACCACCATCTTTCATATTGCACTCTTAAGTATTATTCCCTAAATAAAAAAGATTACTATAATTAATTTAATAGTAATCTCACTGGTTAGGTGGTTGGATCCTATAACTCAACATAGATGCCTGGTGAATACAAGACTGGCATTATATGAAATTAACACTAGATTCATCGAGTTTTTAAGATTTATACTCTATTTATTTAAGAAATCAAGAGCAAATTGTATATGAAGTGCTGTGCCATATTTCATATAGTCTTCATCAATTTTGAATCTCTCATGGTGTGGGAAATATATAGCTTCTTTTTCCTCATTTCTATATCCAAGAAATGCATATACACCCTTAGCATGTTGGAAATAATAAGGCATATCCTCTGATCCCATATATCTAGGTAAAGTTTTATTTTTACCTTCTCCAAAGACTTTTATCGCAGACTTATCTGCTAGTGCTACTAACTCTTCATCATTATAAAGACTTGGGGCACTTTCTTCTATTCTAATATCAACCTTAAGTTCATAAGAATCTGCTATAGCTTTCGCATGTCTTTTAATCGCTTCATGGACTGTCTCTCTGACCTTTAGGCTAAAGTATCTCATAGAAATATCAATTTCTGTATATTTTGAAACTATGTTTGCTTTTGTACCTCCAATGAACTTTCCTACTGAAAGAACTATTGGATCTTGAGCATTAATATTTTTAGCAACTATTCCTTGAAGGTCTGTAACAAAAATACAGGCAGGATGAATTGTATCCTTTGCAAGATGTGGGACTGAACCATGACCTGATACTCCTTCAAACTTAACATAAATCGTATCACAACCTGCCATTCTATAACCTGATTCAATATTTACATGTCCTGTATCTAGCTCTGGCATCCCATGCATACCAAAACAAGCATTAACTCCATCCATTCCTCCTGCTTCTATTATTTTTTTTGCACCGGAGAATGTCTCTTCACCTTCTTGAAAGAAGAATCTAATCTCGCCTTCTATTTCATCTTTCATTTCAGATAAGATTTTTGCAGCACCAAGAAGCATAGCAGCGTGAGCATCATGACCACAAGCATGCATTAGCCCATGAGTTTTAGATTTAAATTCAACATCTGTTTCTTCTTTTACTGGAAGTGCATCTATATCTCCCCTTAAAGCTATAGTTTTTCCACTTTTTCTACCATTTAATATAGCTATTAACGAAGTGTTTCCTATTTTCTTATATGGCATTCCAAGTTTATCTAATTCTTTCATAATTTTTTCTTGAGTTTTAAATTCCTGATTACTAAGTTCAGGATTTTCATGTAAATCTCTTCTAAAATTAATGATATATTCTTCAATCGATTTAACTTTATCTAATATCTCTGACATAAAAATTTTCCTTTCTATCTTCTATAACGTTATTATTGCCTGTGGTTTAAAGTATTAATATATATTTAAATCATTAGTAATAATAACTAAAGTTATACACCTAATTTTTTTATATTGTTATTTTTTATGAGATAAAGTATCTGTACTATTATTTAATAGTTGTATGGGTTATGGTTTACAATTAAAATTAATATACATAATATTTATTATGTATATTAATTTTTCTATTTATAATTAAGAAATATGTTTCATATAAATATAGATTTTGCAAATATCATTTCTACCTTCTAAGTCTAAAATCAATCCATTGATGTGTTCTATAAAAGGTGAAATTACCCATAAGTGCTAATCTATTTTAATTATGTATTATTAAAATCTCTTGCCTTTTAATTTATAAAGTATATCTACTACTTGCATCTCTTATTATCCAAAACACCATTTGAATTCACAACATTTTTCATGCGTGTAATCCAAATGATTAATCCGATGAAGAAGCCACAAAATGCTGGTACTATCCATCCAAATCCATAATCAAATCCTGGTAAATATAAATGCGCAAAATTAACAATCTGTGAAACTACAGTATTTTCTTGTAGGGACTGTGGTAATGATTTGAATAAATCAAAAAATGCTGCCATAATTGTTAAACCAGTTGTCCATTTATAAACATCACTTTGTTTATTAATAACTGGAGTTAATAAAGACAATAAGATTAACGTAATTGTTAATGGATAAAGAAACATAAGTACTGGTACAGATAGCTGAATGATATTACTTAATCCAAAGTTAGCAATAACGAAAGAAAAAGCTGTAAATAAAATAGCATAATTTTTATAAGAAACTGATTTTGGAAACATTTCACTGAACATTTCAGAACAGGAAGTTATTAAACCAATCGCTGTTTTTATACATGCAATTCCTACAATAGCTGCTAACAATAGCGTACCAATGAAACCAAAATAATGATTACTTACCATGAATAAAATGGTGCCTCCATTATCAGCACGATTCACACTGCCCAAGCTTGTAGCTCCCATATACGATAATGAAGCATAAATAACAGTCATACCAAGAACACTAACTAAACCTGATTTACATGTTTCAATAGCAATTGAATTAGAATTTTTAACACCTAACTTTTGTATATTCGAAATAATAATGATTGCAAAAGCTACAGAAGCTAAGGCATCCATAGTATTATACCCGTCCAATAAACCAGTAAACAAAGGCTTATCAGCATAATTCCCGAGAGCAGCATATGTACTTACTTGTCCCATTGGATTTATAAATGTTGCAATTAATAAAATTGATAAAAGTGCCAAAAAAATAGGTGTAAGATATTTACCTACCCAATCCAAGATTTGCCCTGGTCGCAGTGAAAAATAAATGGTAATGGCAAAAAATATAAATGAGAAAATAATTAATCCTAACTTCAAATATTCATCAGAAATAAAAGGATGAATTCCTACCTCAAATGCAACTGTCGCCGTACGCGGAATTGCAAATAGCGGACCAATTGTTAAATATAACAAACAAGTAAATATGCTTGCATAACGTGAACTAATGGGTTTAGCCATATCAAATAAACTTTCACTTTTTGAAATGGCTGATGCAACAATCCCAACCATAGGCAGCCCTACTCCTGTAATTAAAAATCCAATAGTGGCTGTAAAAGCATGATTTCCTGCTTCTTGTCCCATTTGAACTGGAAAAATTAAATTGCCTGCACCAAAAAATAATCCAAATAGCAATGAGCCTATCAACAAATTTTGCTGAAAACTTAGTTTTTCTTTCATTATAGCCCTCCTCTAACGTTCTAATATTGTGAAAGTTTTCGCCAATCTTTTCACTACAATGTTTCTGTTTCCACATTTTGATAATGCCTTGATTCATTTCACTTATTATAATATACTTATATACATTAGTAAAATTCATTTTTTTCATGTTATAAATGAATTTTATTCAACTAAAGGAGAAAATATATGCAACTTGCTTCGTATAAAATTATCATAACTGTTTATGAACAAAAAAGTTTTCAAAAGGCATCGGAACTTCTGCACATGACACCATCTGCAGTCAGCCATGCAGTTTCTAAGTTAGAACAAGAATTAGGATTCTCCCTATTCATTAGAAGCAAAAATGGCGTTACTCTAACCTCTTATGGAGAAAATCTACTACCTGCTTTTCGAAATGTTGTAAATAGCGATGAATCTTTAAAACAAGCTATTTTAGAAATCAATGGGTTAGAAAAAGGTACAGTGAGGATTGGCTGCTTCAATAGTGTTTGCACCAACTGGATTCCAGCATTAACTCGTGATTTTAATGCTATATACCCAGGTATTTCTATAGAAATCTTTCAAGGCACCTATGTTGATATCATCGAATGGATTAAATCAGGAGTAGTTGATCTTGGTTTTTTGTCTGTTTCAAGTGCAGGAAAACTTCCAATTTATCCTCTATATAATGATCAACTTGTTTGCATTGTTCCAAAAGGTTATTCAGTTTCTCAACCAGATTACATTACCTTAGATGAAATAAAGGATGAATCCTTTGTAATTCAGCATATAACCTGTGATGCTGACATTCAGAACTACTTCGCCGCTCATAATTTAAAAATAAAATCCGCTTATCATGTTGTAGATGATTTATCAACCGTAGCTTTGGTAAGTCATGGATTTGGAATTTGCTTATTACCTAAATTGATCATGCAAGATATTTCATATCCTGTAGACACCTATCCTATCAAACCTGATGCTAGCAGGGTTATTGGTATATCTGCACTAAACACAGAATGTATGTCCCCTGCCGTAAAAAAAATGTATGATTTCATCATACATTACAATTATATAGTAAGACCGTAATGCTAACCATGCGGTCTTATTAATCTTATAAATTACTTAAGCCTTTAATTTGAGTTTCAAACCATGATATAGCAAATTCTTTTTCTTTATTTATTGGAGCAATTTCACTCCTTAATTCATCATTACACTGATGAATTATTCTTCATTTTTCGCTAGCTCTTCCTTTATAACCATCTCCGTTAACGGAAGATTATGTTTTTCTCTGATCAGATTTTCTATTTCAAGAGCTAAGTCAGGATTTTCTTTCAAATATAACTTGGAATTTTCTCTTCCCTGACCCAGTCTTATATCTTTATATGAAAACCATGCTCCGCTTTTTTGAACTAATTCTTCATTAACTGCTATATCTATCAAATTACCTTTTTTCGAAATACCCTCATTGTACATTATGTCAAATTCAGCTCGTTTGAATGGAGGAGCAATTTTATTTTTTGTTACTTTTACCCTAGTTCTACTTCCAAGAACATCTTCACCTGTTTTTATAGTATCAATTTTTCTTATATCTAATCGTACTGATGAATAAAACTTAAGTGCACGACCACCTGTTGTAGTTTCAGGATTACCAAACATAATACCTATTTTTTCTCTTAATTGATTTATGAATATTACGGTGCATTTAGATTTGTTGATTGCTGCAGTAAGCTTCCTTAATGCCTGAGACATCAGTCTTGCTTGTAATCCAATATGCGAGTCACCCATTTCCCCTTCTATTTCAGCTTTTGGAACAAGTGCTGCTACAGAATCAACAACAATTACATCTATGGCATTTGACCTTACAAGTGCTTCTACTATTTCCAGCGCTTGTTCTCCAGTATCTGGTTGACTAACTATCAAGTCTTCAACATTAACTCCCAATCTCTTTGCATAAGATGGGTCAAGAGCATGTTCTGCATCAACAAAAGCTGCTGCGCCGCCTTTTTTTTGCGCTTCTGCAACTATATGTAACGAAACAGTTGTCTTACCTGAAGATTCAGGCCCATATATTTCTACTATTCTTCCTCTAGGAACTCCACCAGACCCAAGCGCTATGTCTAGTTCCAGGCATCCTGTTGATATAACTTCTATATCCATTGCTGTACTTTCACCAAGTTTCATAACAGAACCTTTTCCGAATTGTTTTTCTATCTGCTTCATAACAGTTTCTATTGCTGTTATTTTATCATTGTTTATATTCATTTATTAACACCATCCCCTTTGCAAAGCTTTTGTCAATCACAACCACGCCTTGCTTAATAAATATTTAATATTCATTTTCAATTATAAACTTAGTGATCTTTTTATATATTACTTCAGAAGTAGTATCTAATGCTAACTCTTCAAACAATATATTTTGAATAAAGGTTAAAAGCTTGTCATCTCTTTCTTGAAATTTTCTTCTGTATTTTTTAGTTTCATTCTTTTTTCTCATCAAAGTATTGGCTATGTTAGCAATCTCCCTGCGATTTCCTTTTAATTTATATGCTCCTTTGCTCAAAATTGTAAATTTTTATTATAATGACATTACTTTATCGAATATGACTTCATTACTGAGATGATTTAAATACCTTTTAAATCATTTCTTTTTTGTTGATTTTGACGATGATTTTTTCTTTACAAGTTGTAATTCTGCCTTTCTCTCTTCTAATTCAGCGGCTTCACGTTGCTTTTCTATTCGCTCAATTGCTATCTGCTCTTTTTTTCTATTTAGTTCTTCTAAAACTTCTTCGTGAACTGCTGGATTAAACACTTTCATTATTCTTTCAAATACTTCTGGATATAAAAATACTTTTATTCCAATCTCATCCTGAAACTTCACATATATCCTATTGTCCTTTACTTCTGTAATAACTCCCGTTCCAAAGATTATGTGTTCCCCTTTCTCGTTTACTACGTTCATAATTTACCTCCTCTAAATTTATTCAGATTTTATATAGGGTATTAATTATTTACAACTGTTTTATAATAGCCTCCGGACTATTCAAAATAATCTTTTATATTTCTACCCCTTTTAAGTAATTTCAGATGCAAATCAATAATCACCTTAAGTAAACGTTTACATGTATTCCTTCAAATTAATTTAATGCAACCTTTTGTTATATGTTAATTTTTATTTTATATTTGGAAGATTTTAACCTCTTATATCCGCTATATGAACGAAGAGACATTTTTCCGTTCCACGGCATGGAACCTCCATAATATTTTTCGGCGATATGTTTTTGTGTTGAGCTGTCAAGGTTGGATAACCGCTGATTAACCCACTGCAATCTGGAAATTTACTCAAATCTAGCAATCTATGTGTCGACATATTCCTTAACACTCTCTAATAAAGCTAAAGCAGCAAGAGTACTTTTTGTATTTTAACACATAAAAATGGGTTGATGTAAGCAAAACTTTTAACATATGATATATTTTTGTTCATTCCTAAACATATTGACCTATCTTCGCCTTTTCCTATGTATATATTTTCCAGGAAATATTTCGTAGCATTTACTTATTTCTCATCTGCAAATTTTTTTCAACACCTATGATTTTTCTAAGTTATATTATTTTTAGTTTATTTTTTATATTTTTTTGTAATGATGCATTTTGGGTTTTAAAGGAGGGTTAATAGTTCCTTATAAATTTCATACTTGTAAAAGATGTGGAAAATATGATATTATCAAAAAAAATATAATTATAATTTGCATAGATTCGAGGTAATAAATGATTAGATTTGAAAGAAATACAGAACTGGATATAGCAATGAAGAATCTCATACTATCCATGGTAGATGTGAATGACTACATCACCAATATTCTAGATTATACAGAGAGAGTTCTTACTCCAAAAATGGAAAAAAAGCTGATAGAAATACTGAAAAAATATAACGTTCCTCATGATGGTTTGAAATACGACTCGAGAATCCTAATCGAGAATCAGTATTATAGGGATATCAAACTTGACAACGTGTGTTCCGAAACCGTAAGGTATGAGAAAGCCAACATCAAGAAAAGAACTTTAATGAATATGAACTTTCATCAGCCCTTGGGGAAATACTTGTTTCACTATCATCCCATAGGTTACTTTGAAACAGACATTGACTTGCCAGTATTAAAAGAGGGTAGCAGCAAAGTGTGGATGTCCCCAGCCATTAGCGAAATAGAAAGTATGAGAGATGGAATTGAAAAAGGCCATGGGAAATGTATGACTATGGGACTAGGAATTGGAGTTCTACCTTATCTTTGGCTGCTGAAAGATGATGTGGAAAGTGTAACGATAGTTGAATTCAACAAGGACGTCATCGATTTGTTTGAAAAGCACATCAGACCTCAGTTTAAAACTGATAAGAAACTTAAAATCATTCACGGAGACGCCTTCGATTTTTATAACGAAGAATTCCTGAATCAATTTGACTATGTGTATGTGGACTTCTGGGAATCTACAGAAGATGGTTTGATATTTTACACAAAGCTTATGGAGAAAAAGATTGACCTCCCTCATATAGACTACTGGATAGAAGACTCCATGCTCTATGATTTAAAATACATCGTAGCTCCATACCTTTATACAGTGTATGAAGGTAAAAGCGTAATGGATTTTATCTCCTCCATTGACGGAGATTCTAAGGAGCTTGCAAAAAAAGCAAATAAGTACTTCAAAACAAGGACGGATGTAATAAGAACAGAAGATGAACTGCTTGATATCATACACGGAAAAGATGTTTTGAGAAAGATACTCGCACAATAGAAAAAAAGAGGCTGTCCCGCAATACATATTATGTGCATTGCGGGACAGCCTCTTTTGTTTTTAATAGAAATGTATTTTAGGTAAATATCCCCTTACCCTAATAGTTCTATTCTCTGCTGTAGTAAGTACTAGCAAGTGGAAGTTTTAGCTCCTCTAATAACTAAGCCACGTTGGAACCAGTTTTTTGAATAATCAACAATAGAGTCTTGTACATATTCTTCTATATCAGAATTATATATAACTGTAATTCCCTGTGATTCTATAACAACATCATCTTGATTCTTTAACTCATCCAGAGTTAATTGAAGCCTTGGGCCTCCTCAGCCATATCCTCCAAATGAAATTCTAAGCATAACTTTTTCAGGATTTTTCTGTTTTGAAATATTTTGTTTAATTTTTTCTGCTGCCATTTCAGTTACTTTTATCATTTTATTTTACCTCCTTTTATGATCTATTTTAAAATTATTTCTTTAAGATATTTATTAAATTATAGTTAGTATTACACATTAATGTTTCCTGCCCCATTTTCTAGCCTCTAGTTGTTGTTATTTTACAACTTCATATGGCCAGTTATTTATTCCCCCCAAATTATATACATTAGTATATCCTAGATTGGTCAATATTTTAGCAGCAGTAACACTTCTATTTCCACTTCTGCAATATACAAATATGGGTGAGTTCTTATCTTTAAGCTTATTATCTGCCTCCGCGTTCAAATTATCTACAGGAATAAGCATAGAGCCTTTTATATGTCCAGTATCATATTCTTCTTTTGTCCTTACATCTAAAAGTATAATCCCCTTTTCACTACCCAGCCTCTTATTGGCTTCTTCTGGAGTTATATTATTAAAGCTAGTTTTTTCTGAGGAGGTTGAGCCTTCTTTGTTAATTTTAGCGTTCTTACTGCTGCATCCTGAAAATAATCCCATTAAAAGAATGACAGATATTAAACAGACGACATTTACGGACTTAAAACTTTTAGTCATTAATAATTCTCCTTTATTTGATTAAATTAATAATAAGCTAACTATTTTATACAAATCATCATTTACCCCATAGGGGTATACTGATAATATACTATATTTTTTCATTTTACGCAATACTGATATTCATAAGACAAAAAAGAGCGGTGTTTATCCGCTTCTGTGGTATTAAGTTGCATATCATATTGATATGCAACTTAATGTTCTATATTTGATTTACCTTTTACAATTAAATACTTCTTGTTATCCACCTTTTATTGTTCATAAAATAAATCTGTCTATAGCCAGCATATCTAAGCATATTCAATGATTCATCAAAGAATGCATCAAGATTTTCCGGTGAATGCCCATCAGAGTTAAGGGTTATTGGTATGTCTAATTCATAACATTCTTCAAGTATCCAAGGACTTGGGTATGGAGTAGTCAAATATCCCCTTGATATAGCTCCAGTATTTACTTCTAAGATAGCTCCAGAGTTTTTTATAGCTCTTAAGGTTTTAATAACTTCTTCCTTATACCAATCTTCAGTTTCATTAAAATATCTTTCATTCTTATTATTTTTTCTAATTAAATCTAAGTGTCCAACTATATGCGGGTTGTGTATAGATAACATTCCCCGAATAAGGCCATAATATTCAGCAACAAAAGCCTGTACATCTCCTTTAAAAAACACTTCAATAATTCTTGTATATTCCTCTTCGTCACCATCTACAGTTAAATATTCGCCTGTATCTTTATTTTTCATAAAGTGTATAGAGCCTATAGTATAATCAAGCTCTAATCCCTTAAATTTTTCAGAATCTGGTCCCGAAACACCTGGAAAGTAATCTATTTCTAATCCACAATAAATTTGAATCTGATTTTTATATCTTTCTTTGAGTCTTTTTATTGTTTCAACATAATTATTTAGATTTTCTTCTTTCATAGTCCATGAACTCGGTACATGAACAGGAGCATGGCTAGAAAAACCTAGGGAATGAAAATTTAGACTAATAGCCCTCTTTATATAATCTTCTGGCCCACCCTTCCCATCGCAAAAAAAACAGTGTGTGTGATAATTTGAATAGTTCATAGTAGCTCCTCCTGAAAACACTTATGCTTGTTTAAGTATTTTCACCACTTCTTTCAGGTTTTTTATTACCTATTTTTTCTGTTCTCTTTATAAGCTCTTCTTCAACATCCTCTACCTTTACACCCTGTATGGCCATTAGCACAAGCAAATGATATACTAAATCAGATATCTCATTTATCATTTCATTTTTATTGTTGTTTTTACTTCCTATTATTACCTCAGAGCATTCTTCTCCAACCTTTTTAAGTACTTTATCTAATCCTTTTTCAAAAAGGTAGCTGGTATATGAATTTTCTATAGAATTTTCTTTTCTACTCTCTATTACTTTATATAATTCTTTTATGACATTTTCTTTATTCATGATTAACCCCCTTTATATCAATTTCTCTATAAAAGCAGCTTCTACTTCCTGTATGACAAGCAGGACCTATCTGCTCTACTTTAATAAGCAAAGTGTCACCATCACAATCATAGCTAATATTTTTCACATATTGAAAGTGACCTGAAGTTTCACCTTTATTCCATAACTTTTTCCTCGATCTACTCCAGAACCAAGTTTTACTTGTTTCTAATGTTTTTTCAAAGGATTCTCTATTCATATATGCTAACATGAGAACCTCGCCATTATTGTAATCTTGTATTATAGCTGGAATTAGTCCCTGTTCAAACTTAATTTTTTCTATATTATTCATTAGTTCTAACCTCCAGACCTTCTTTAGCAAGGTAATCCTTAACTTGACCTATGGTAAGTTCTCTATAATGAAATAATGATGCAGCAAGGGCAGCATCCGCTTTGCTTTCTTTAAAAATTTCTGAAAAATGTTCAAGTTTACCGCATCCACCTGAAGCAATTACGGGAATATTAACACTGTCAACAATTGCCCTAGTAAATTCTATATCATATCCGTTTTTTGTACCATCTGCATCCATACTGGTTAGAAGTATTTCACCTGCACCAAGCTTTTCTACTCTTTTGGCCCACTCTACTGCATCCAGGGCAGTATCTATTCTGCCGCCATTTATATATACATTCCATCCAGTGCTGTCTTCTCTTTTCTTTCCATCTATAGCTACCACAACACATTGACTTCCAAATTTTCTCGCTGCCTCTGTTACTATATTAGGATTTCTAATAGCAGCGGAATTTACAGATATTTTATCTGCACCTGCCCTAAGTATATCCTTAAAATCATCAACGGTTTTTATACCTCCGCCAACAGTTAGAGGTATAAAAACTTTTTCAGCTGCTCGTTCTACCACATCAATCATGGTCTTTCTTCCTTCATGAGTAGCACTTATATCAAGAAAAACAATTTCATCCGCACCTTCTTTGTTGTAAAACTCTGCTATTTCTACAGGATCCCCAACGTCCTTTAAATTAACGAAATTTATTCCCTTTACTACTCTGCCCATATTCACATCTAGGCAAGGTATTATTCTTTTAGTGAGCAAGTTATACCCTCCTTCCCAAGTCTATAGCTTCCTTAAGATTTATACTTTTACTGTACAGTGCTTTCCCTATAATTGCTCCATACATATTCATAGCTGTTAGTTTTTTAATATCTTCTATACCTTTCATTCCACCTGATGCTATAATATCGCAGGAAACCTGATCATTTAGCATACCCGTAGCCTCAAGGTTAGGCCCTGTAAGTGTTCCATCCCTGCTTATATCTGTAAAAATTATTGTTTTTACTCCTATATCCTCCATGGTTTTTGCAAAGTCAATATATTGAACTTTACTTACCTTTATCCATCCTTCTATAGCTACATATCCATCTCTTGCATCTATACCTACAGCTATTTTTTTACCGAAGTTTCTTACAGCTTCCTTTACCATAGGAGGATTATTTAAAGCAGCTGTTCCTAAAATAACTCTGGTTACGCCCTCTTCTATAAGCTTTTCTATAGTATTAATATTTCTTATTCCTCCACCAAACTGTATTGGAAGCCCAGTTTCTTTAATAACACCTTTAATTACATCTAAATTAGCCAGCTCTCCCTTTAAGGCTCCATCTAAATCTACTATATGTATATATTCTGCACCCTGTTTTTTAAACTGTAGGGCTATATCAATTGGATTTTCTCCTACAACCTGAGAGGTTGAAAACTCTCCCTGATATAGCCTTACGCAATTACCATTTCTTAAATCCATAGCTGGAAATATCATCATATTATCAACTCCCCGAAGTTTTTAAGTATTTTCATTCCGGCCTCCCCGCTCTTTTCAGGATGAAACTGAATGCCAAAAATATTATCTTTGCTCACTATTGCAGGAATACTTACTCCATACTCAGTACAGGCATTTAGTATGCCTTCTTCACCTAACTTAGCATAGTAAGAGTGCACAAAGTATGCAAAACTCCCCTCTTTAACTCCCCTAAGAAGTATGCTATCCTTTTGAAATTTTAAATTATTCCACCCCATATGAGGAACTTTTACATCTCCCTGGATTTCTACTACTTTTCCTTTTAAAAACCCAAATCCTTTAGAATTAGAGATTTCTTTACCTTCTTCAAATAAAAGCTGCATTCCTAAACATATCCCGAGGATGGGTTTTCCTTTTTTAGCCTCTTCTTTTATTAATAAGTCTAAGCCATCTTTTTTTATATTCTCCATTGCATCAGGGAAAGCACCAACACCTGGTATTATAATGCCTTTACTTCTTGATATTTCATCTTTTTTGCTGGATATAAAAGAATCTATATTTAAAAAAGTTAATGCCTTTTGTACACTTTTTAGATTTCCCATGCCGTAATCAACTATAGCTATCAAAATATATCCTCCATTTTCTAAAAAGTTAATAATAAATAAATTTTTATATCTAATTTAACATTAAAATTATAAAACTCCTTTTGTAGACATAACACCTTTTATCCTTTGGTCTATAGCCATTGCTTCCCCTAGAGCTCTTCCTAATGCTTTAAATAAAGCTTCTATCATATGATGATTGTTTTTTCCATATAATACTCTAGCATGCAGAGTTATACCTCCGTTAAAAGCAAAAGCTCTAAAGAATTCTTCTACCATTTCTGTATCAAAGTTTCCTAGTTTATCTACAGTAAACTTAGCATCAAATACTAAGAATGGTCTTCCGCTAATATCTAAAGATATTGTAGCTAAGGCTTCATCCATAGGTACAAAACTAGTACCATACCTCTTAATCCCTGCTTTATCTTTTAGAGCTTCCTTTAAAGCACTTCCAAGTACTATAGCTATATCCTCTACAGTATGGTGACTATCTACCACCAAGTCTCCATCTGCTTTTATTTCTAAGTCTATTAAACCATGCTTTGAAAAAAGTGTAAGCATATGGTCTAAAAACCCTATACCTGTAGTTCCTTTAAAAGTTCCCTCTCCATCTAAATTGATACCTAACTCTATATCCGTTTCACCAGTTTTTCTTTTAATTTCGGATAATCTATTCATATTATCACCTTCATTCTATAAACTTACGTTATCTACTTATGGAATCAATAAATGCTTTATTTTCTTCTCTGTTTCCTACAGTAATCCTCAAACAATTTTTAAGCCTAGGGCTGCTAAAGTTCCTTACACTTATGCCACATTTTAGTGTCTTTTTTCTTAATTCATCTTTAAAGTTACTTTCAATTAGCACATAATTAGCTTTTGTTGGATATATAGTTATCCCTTTTATTTTTTTCAGCTCACTAAGCAGATATTCTCTTTCCTTTAGTATAAATTCTATATTTTTCTTAATAAGCTCGGGTCTTTTTAGCACCACTGCAGCTATAGATTGAGTAACTGTATTAACGTTATAAGTTAGTTTTACCTTTTTAAATTCAGTCATTAGTAGATCATTGGTGATGAGAAATCCTAATCTAAGTGCTGCTAATCCTATTGCTTTAGAACAAGTCCTAAGTATTACTAAGTTTTCATGGATATTTATTTTATCTACTAGGGTTTCTCCATAAAATTCATAATAGGCTTCATCAATAACAACAATAGACTTGGTTTCTGTGATTATTCTAGTCAACTGCTCCTTAGGAATAATTCCACCTGTTGGATTATTAGGATTAGATATAAAAATAAGCTTTACCTCTTCAAGATTAGCTTTTGCTATTAATGCTTCCACATCTAATCCAAAGCTATCATTAAGCTGAAACTCCACAGGTATTCCGCCTACAAGCTTTGTGTATATGTTGTACACTGAAAAATCTGGGGTTAACATCATTACTTTATCTCCAGCTTTTATGATGGCATTTACTATAATTTGTATAAGCTCATCTGAGCCATTGCCTGCCATAACATTTTCAAAATTAACTCCAGCATAGTCTGCATAAAGCTTGCAAATTTCTGTTGAATCTGAGTCAGGATATCTATTGAAAAATATGTTCCCTATTGAATTTATAAGCTCTTCTTTTAATTCCTCTGAAAAATTCAAAAAACTCTCATTAGCATCCATTCTTATGTTATAGTTGTTCTTATCAACTTCATAGGGCTTAAAGCTTTTTAAATCCTCCCTGAATAATTTATTTATCATTTCTCAAACCTCACTTTAATAGAATTAGCGTGAGCTGTTAATCCTTCAGTTTCTGCAATTTTTATGATATCAGTTTTTAAATCCTTTAATGCAGGACTAGTGTAGTAAATATAGCTAGACTTTTTAATAAAGTCGTCTACTGAAAGTGGTGAAAAAAACCTTGCAGTACCGCTAGTTGGCAGTACATGATTTGGTCCTGCCATATAATCTCCTAGGGGTTCTGGAGAATATTCACCTATAAAAATAGAACCTGCATTCTTTATTTCACCTAATATGTCAAAAGGTTTATCAATTACTATCTCAAGGTGTTCAGGAGCTATCTCATTAGCCATTTCTATAGTTTCTTCTAAAGTGCTTACAACGATAATGGCCCCATAGTTTTTAAGAGATTCTTTTATTATTTCTTTTCTATCTAGAGTCTCAACTTGTCTTTCTAGTTCAAGCTTTACCTTTTCTGCTAATTCAAATGAGGTAGTGATTAAAATTGAAGATGCTAATACATCATGTTCTGCTTGGGACATTAAATCTGCTGCTAAAAACTTAGGATTAGCATTTGCATCTGCAATTATAAGTATTTCACTAGGACCAGCAATCATATCAATGTCAACAAATCCATATACACTTCGTTTTGCCATTGCAACATATATATTTCCTGGTCCTACTATTTTATCTACTTTTTCAATACTTTCTGTACCAAAAGCAAGTGCTCCAACTGCCTGAGCTCCTCCTGCCTTAATTATTTTATCTACTCCTGCAATATCTGCAGCAACTAAAATATTAGGGTTTATGCTTCCATCCTTTAGCGGTGGAGTAACCATTGTTATATTCTTCACCCCTGCAACCTTTGCTGGTACTGCATTCATAATAACTGAGGATGGATATGCTGCAGTACCTCCTGGTACATATATCCCTACATTTTCTAATGCCCTAATAGTTTGTCCTAATATAACCCCCTTATCCTTTGTCATCATCCAGGAGTTTCTTTTTTGTCTCTCATGAAACTCTTCAATATTTTCTTTTGCCTTTTGTATTGCAGAGAGGAAGTCTGAATCTACCTTTTCATATGCTTCCTCAATTTCATCCTTAGAAACAATAAAATTATTCAAATTAACACTATTGCTATCAAATTTATTTGTGTACTGAATTAAAGCATCATCTCCGTTGTTTCTTATATCTCTTAAAATATCCTCAACTTTATTTATAACATCTCCTTGTACCTCTTCTGCCCTTTCCTTAAGGGAATCTAAGTAACTTTTTCCTTCTTCGCTATTTCCATATATAATACTTATCAAAATAACCCTCCTCTTTTCTTTATTAAGTTATAGATTTTCATCTACATAGTTTTGAACTTTTTCAATAAGTTTTCCTATCTGATCTTTATATATCTTCATACTTGCTCGATTTACTATCATTCTGGCACTTATATCACATATTTTTTCTATTATAATAAGTCCATTTTGCCTAAGAGTTTCTCCTGTCTCTACAATGTCCACTATGGCATCTGAAAGCCCTAGTATAGGAGCTAACTCTACCGAACCATCTATTTTGATTATTTCTACGTCTTCACCCTTATTTCTAAAATAGTTTCCTGAAACATTAGGGTACTTAGTAGCAATCTTCTTGCGATTAAAACTTTCATAGTTTTTATACTCAGGTAATGCTGCCACACTAAAGCTGCATTTTCCAACCTTTAAGTCCACAACCTCATAGAAGGTTTTCCCCTGTTCTAAAAGTGTGTCTTTTCCTACTATACCTATATCTGCAGCTCCATGCTCAACATAGGTGAGAACATCAGTTGATTTTACTAAAACAAACTCTATGTTGTTTTCTTTATCCTTAAAAATTAATTTTCTTCCTTTATCCTTTAATTCTGTACAATCAATTCCAATGTTTTCAAACATTGTAACTGCATAATTTTCTAGTCTACCTTTAGTAAGTGCAATTCTTAAACTCTTCATTTTATTCCCCCAAAGCTTTAAATAACTCTAAGACACTTATATTACTGCAAATTTTATCCTTTATATTTATAATTTCAAGCTCATCTTCACAATTAATAGAGACAAGCATACTTATTTTCTTATTCTTACAATAATTTATAATATTTTCTTTTTCTTTAATTAAGCTTATCTCAGCGTAATAGCCACAATCTCTAAGTTTGTTAGCTAAGTTATAGGCTACATTTATATATTTTTCATCATATGAAATTAGATATTTATCGAAAAATTCATTACATATACTATCATCCTGCAGTGCACACATAATACTATCAATATTTATTCCAAATCCAGTGGCAGGAATATTCTGACCAAATTCAGATATTAAATTATCATATCTTCCTCCACTTAAAATATCAGTACCTACTTTTCTGCTATAAGCCCTAAAAGTCATTCCCGTATAGTAATTGATATGCTGTACCATGCCCAAGTCTATGGATACAAATTTACTAAGGCCAATTACATCTAACTTTTCATATATCTTAGCAATATTCTCAATAGCAAGAAGAGCTTGTTTATTATCTGTAAGATTTTTAGCTCTCTCAATCACTTCAATACCTCCGAAAAGTTCAGGTAGATTTTTTAGAGCCTCAGCATTCTTCCCTAGCTTATCTTCATTTTCTTCCACAAATTCTCTTAATCTAGCAAAATTTTTATTTTCTACTAGTTTTCTAAGTCTCTCCATTTCCTCTTCTTCAAAAATTACGTCTTCAACTAAAGATTTAAAAAACTCAGCTTGTCCCAACTCTATTTCAAAATCCTTAATCCCAATGGAAAGTAGTGCTGTAATAGCAGTTATAATAACTTCTGAGTCTGCTTTTAAACTGTCACTTCCTAGTATCTCAATACCAGATTGAGTTATTTCACTAAATTTCCCTCCCCAGGATTCATTCATCATAAATATGTTGCCACTATAACATATTCTTACTGGATGAGGGGCTTCCTTAAGCTTTGTAGCAGCAATCCTAGCTATGGGAGTCGTCATATCAGGCCTCAAAACCAATATCCTGCCAGTATTATCGAATAACTTATACATCTTCTCCTGTTCTATAGACAGGTTGTCTAAATGAAACACATCATAAAACTCCAATGTAGGTGTGGATACCTCTTCAAAACCACTTCTTAAATATAGGCTTCTCAGCATATTAATTGTATTAATTTTTTTACTACATTCCTCAAACAATAAATCCTTTGTGCCTTCTGGTATATATCTTTTCCAATTAGTCAAATTTACACCTTCTTTACTTTATCGATTTATCACTTCACCGCTTTATCTAATTAAATTATTAAGATAATAACATCCCTTAAACTTTCTGTCAATATATTTAGTAAAATTAATAGTGAATTTTCAAATTTTATAAATAATATATAAAAAAGTGACTATCTCAAAATAAATTTTGAGATAGTCACTTTGTAAGCATTTCATATGATAAGTTTGCTTATCATAAATCTTATTTATTGTTATTTTCAAGTTCTTCAGTCGTCGTTTCTTCAAGTTTTAGCTTTAACTGATTATTTTCCTCTTCCAGCACTGTTATTGTTTTTAATGAACTTTTGATTTTAGATTTAAGTTTAATCCACCTAACAATACTAAGCATCATTACAGTAGCTGCACCAAAAATTGCTGATATAAATATAACAAGTGCCTGTGACATAGATAAGTCCATCAATAAAAAGTTTATGTTTACAGTTTCTGCATTTTGCAGAGCAAAAATTGCCACTATAAGCGCAAATATAAGGGATAAAATAAATCGCCAATCCATACAAATAACCACCTATCGCAAATAATTTCAATATTTATCTTCAGTATATATTTATATGTATATTATAACATTAACCTGTATTATTTCCAACATATTGATATATGTTGGAAAATTTCCTCTTTTATTTTTCTTCATAATATCTTGGATTAGGAGATTTAATTACAAATATCTCAAGAATGTCATCATCAAAATTATTTACATTCATCTTTATATTATAAGGTATATTTACAATTTGTCCTTCACTGTATTTGTGAGGTTCCTGTTCACCAAGCTTTAATGTTAAATTACCTCTTATTACTACCATATACACATTAGAGTTTGAGTAATGTTCTGGTAGACCTGTTCCTTTAGTAAAAACCATATGGTTTAGCGCTAAATTTTCATCATCAATAAGTTTTTCAACTACCTTTTCATTTAATCTTTTAAATTCATAAATCTTTTCTAACATAAAAATTCCCCTTTCATAGTTCATGTGTTTATATTATAATTTTTATAAATATAAAAAAAGTAACCATGGTTACTAATTGCAGGGGAATATTCATGAATATTAAAGACTTTATTCATATAATTAAGCATATAGGTTTATTTAATACCATCTCTTCTGAAGAATTAGTTCAATTATTCAATATCCAAAATTATGAAATTAAAGAATATAACAAAAACAAAGTTATTTACTTGCAAAATGAAAAGTGCACTACTTTAGATATTATTTTAAAAGGAAGTATTATTGTTCAAAAAATTGATAATAACGGGAATGTGCTTACTATATCTACATTCATAACTGGAGATATAATAGGAGGAAACTTACTCTTTGCAAATGCTGATATTTATCCTATGACAGTAGCATCAAGATCTTCTTGTATAATTCTTCATATTAATAAAAACTTGATACTTGAACTTTGCCAACAAAATAAGAATTTTTTAATTGAATTTATTAAATCCATTTCTGATAAAACTATAATATTAACAAACAAAATTAAGTCTATAAGTATGAAGACTATAAGACAGAGTATATTAGACTTTTTAACCTATGAATATTATATTCAAAAGACGTCAAAAATCATTTTACCAATATCAAAGAAAGAACTAGCTGAACGAATTGGTGTACAACGTCCTTCACTTTTAAGAGAATTAAATAAAATGAGACGTGATGGATTAATAGAATACGATGCATATTCTATAACCATAAAAAATATTGAATTAATAATAAAAAACTAATGCATTACATTAAAGTTTGAAATAATTATATTTAGTAAAATAAAAAAATGCCTAAGGGCAAATAAACTCCATTAGGCATTTTTTATTATTTTATTGTATCATATCCAATAGAATTTTTCGGACAAGCTATTACACAATTTGCACATTGAATACAATCTGGATGAGCTAAGACATCACCTTTATAACCATAAGGAGATATTCCCATAGGACACTTTCTTTCACATATCTTACAGTTTACGCAAGTGTTAGATACTTCTAGCACCTTTTTTTTATCTTTTCTTACGTAAGATATTAATGCTGCTATGCTTCCCATAGGGCAAAAATGGCACCAAGTTCTATGACTATAGAAAAATGATAACACTATTCCAATCAAGGTAGTAATTACTATAATTCTATAAAATACCATACCAATTCCAGCTGGGTTCCCCCAATTCTTTTGAATACCTAAACCAAACATAGTAAACATAAATATAACTACAAATACCCTAAAATAAACTGACTTTAATAATTTCGGAACCGCCTTTTTCTTGCTGAACTTTGAGATAACATTGTCATAGAAATTTCCTCTAGGGCATAAATTCCCACACCAAAACCTTCCTCTAAAAACTGAAACGATAATAGGCGCAATCATGCAAATAATAGCTGCCATACCTATTCTGAAATCAAATAGACTTACAATAATAAATGCAAGTAACATTATATATGAATATTTTTTCCATAGTTCAAATAAATTTTTCATTTCCATCCCTCCAATATTTTTATACCCCCATGGGGTATCTAAGAAATATTATATAGCTTTTTACTAATCTGTCAAGTATATATTTATTTTTTATGTTATAATATGAACAAGATACATGCCTATATCGCAATATGATGATATATAAATTTGAATTAATTGTGACTCTTTCTTTGAATATTTTCCATAAAAAATAGGATAGCTAAATTTTAGCCATCCTATTTTTAAATGTTATTTAACAACTTCATTACTAGGTACTGTTATGCAGCCCCTACCCTGTCCGTTTCCCATCATTCCACGGCCTTGACCTCTTCCTTTGCCCTGGCCTACTCCTTGTCTTTCACCAAAATTTCCAGTACAGTTTTGTATGTTTGTATTTAACTTTGATTTTAATGTTTCCCCTTCTTCTTTTGTAATTGTTCCTTTCTTAACAGCATCATCTATTGATTTAGTTCTTTCTTCAAGCAATGAACTCTTTAACTCATCTTGAGTCATTCCTTTTTCAGCTGCTAAATCATAAAGTGTTTTTCCTGATTCTCTTGCATTTGTTATATCAGTATCTGTTAAGCCTAACTTGTTTTTAAGGATATTAGACATATAATCATATCCTCTCATAGAAGTTATTCTTCCAAGACCTAATCCTTGCCCTGGTGTAACTGTAGTATCATTTGAAGCAGCATATGCTGTTGCTCCCACTCCTATAGACATGGTAAGTACTAAAGCAGCTATAACATTTCTTTTTTTCATCTTCTATTCCTCCAATTTTAATTTTAGTTACCATCTCTGTGGTATAGCTTTATAATAACGAATCTTTTTGTTCAAATAGTGTTGTAAATGTGATAAGATTGCAAAAGTTTTATAATTAAATTTCACAAATCTATCACATTTGCTACAATGATTAGCCAAATATATAAATTATAATTATAATTATTATAAGATGATTAAATTAAGTGAAGCAAAAAAACTATAGGAGGGAAAAATGACAAATAAAATACTTATAGTGGAAGATGAAACTAAACTTTCTGAAGTAATGGCTCTATATTTAAAAAAAGAACATTATGATGTAACCTGTACTTCAGATGGAAAATCAGCAGAAGATCTAATTAATACTCATAACTTTGATCTAATAATCCTCGATATTATGCTTCCTGGTAAAGACGGCTGGGCTTTACTTAGAAAAACTAAATCATTAGGCAACACTCCTGTTATACTAACAACAGCAAGGGGTGAAGAAGATGACAGGATCTTTGGGCTGGAGCTAGGTGCCGACGACTATATGGTTAAACCTATTAGTATGAGAGAATTAGTTCTTCGTGTGAAACTTAGAATTAACAGTAAGATAACTAAAAATAAATCTTTAAAATTTGATAATTTAACAATATTAGAAGAAAACCATGAAGTATTGCAAGATGATCAACAAGTAAATCTAACCCCTAAGGAATTTGATCTTTTGTTATTTTTAAGCAAAAATATAGGTCAGGTGTTTAGTAGAGAGCAATTATTAAGTTCGGTATGGGGATATGATTTTATAGGTGACTCACGTACAATTGATACTCATATTAAAAAACTTAGAGAATAACTAAAATTTTGCGAAGATCACCTTGTAACAGTATGGGGTGTTGGATATAAGTTAGTGGTGTCAGGAGGATAGCTATGGATAAAATAACACGTAAACTTATAAAATACTTTTTATCTATAATTGCTTTAGTCATTGCAATATGCCTTATAATAAGCAGTATCTTTTTATCCAAGTTTTACCTTAAACAGCAATATGATAGTTTGCAGGCTTCAGCTAAAGATATATATACCTCCTTAAAAAGCAATGAAGAAATAGATAGTTCAAGTATTACTGCAATACTTATTCAAGATAATAATATAGTCCCTTTGACTCAAGGTAAAATGGGTATGATGCCATTTTTACGCTCTGCAAGCGATAACAACTTTAAAACAAAAGGAATATTTAAAAATGCTATGAATGCTGAATTTCTATATTATAAACTGCAAACTGATATAGGGGATATCATAGTTTTTCAAAATAATAAGTATTCCTCGGATTATTTAAATATAGTTTATATTGTTTTATTTTTTATATTTATTTTTTCAGTGCTGCTATCTATACCTCTAATATCCTATATAGGCAAAAAATTTACAAAACCTATATTAAAGTTGGAAAAGGTTGCTTCTTCAATATCTAATGGCAATTTTGATGTAGACTGTAGTGTTGAAACTAATGACGAAATTCAAACTTTATCTATAAGCCTAAATCAAATGGCTATTGACTTAAAAAAGAAATATCAACTGCAAAGGGATTTTGTAGCTAATGTATCCCATGACTTCAAGACACCTTTGAGTGTAATTAGAAGCTACAGTGAGGCTATTAGTGATGGATTGGTAGATGAAGAAAATTTAGAAAGATATTCAAAAGAAATAATAAATGAAGTAGATAGGCTAAACACTTTAGTTATGGATTTGCTTCAGCTTTCTAAGCTTCAAGATGGAGCATACTCTCTTAATAAACAATTTATTAATTTACCTGATTTTGCTCAAGAATGTGTGAACTACTTTAAACCAATAACCGCTGAAAAGAATATAACTATTACTAGCTCTACTGAACCTTTAGAAGTATGGGCAGATAAAAAATATCTTCAAAGAGTTTTATATAATTTTATTGATAATGCGGTTAAATTTAGTGATGAATATAGTAAAATTGAAATCTTCACCTCTGAATTAAATGATTATATAAAGCTATCAGTAAAAGATTACGGTTTAGGTATAGAAAGTCATCTTTTAACAGACATTTGGGATAAATATTATAAAAATTCTCAAAGTGGTGGTATGGGATTAGGTCTTGCAATTTGTAAAGAAATATTAAAAATGCATGGGTTTGAATATGGTGTCACTAGCTCTCATAAATCTGGAACAGAATTTTATTTTCTTATACCCAAAGATAATACACGCACTTTAACATATTCTTAACATGTTTTATATATAATTGATATTAAGCTTTAGGCTTTTAAACTTCAAATGAAAGAAGGTGATGATTTGAACAACGTTTCGCTGATACTAGCTTTCTCTGCAGGGTTATTATCATTTCTTTCGCCATGTGTTCTCCCCCTTGTCCCCGCTTATATAAGTTATATAACGGGTACAAGTATTAGTGATCCTGAAAGCAAAAAATCTAATATATACGTTCTTTATAAATCTATAGGATTTATTATTGGCTTCTCCATTATATTTATCATAATGGGAGCTTCCATTACTTCAATTGGAAAAGTTTTCATAAAGAATCAGTCTATTTTTAGAAAGATATCTGGGATTTTAATATTTATTTTTGGTTTGCACACTACAGGTATTTTTAAAATCAAATTATTTTATCGAGAAAAAAGATTTTTATCTTTTAACAATACAAATGGCGCTTTTGGTTCTGTTTTAATGGGTATGGCCTTTGCTGCAGGATGGACTCCATGTGTTGGTCCAATTTTATCCTCTATTCTTGTTTATGCAAGCAGTATGGAAACTATAAGTAGAGGTATTATATTGCTAGTCTTTTACTCATTAGGACTTGCTGTTCCATTCATTTTAACAGCACTTGCAATTGAAAATTTATCATCAAAAATAAGCAGATTAGGAAAGTATTTAAGTTTTATTTCTATAATAAGCGGATTACTTATGATTTTAATGGGAATCTTAATCTTTACTAATAAAATGGGTATATTAAGTCAATACCTGAATTTTATTAACTTTTAATAGATAGGAGAAATTTCAATGAAAAAAATAGCTATAATATTAGGATTATTAATTCTCATAGGTGGTTCAGTATATACGGTATATAACTATAATAAATCTCAAGTTAGTAATCCCAATAATATAATTAATACTGAATCTAATTTCCCTGATAAAAAACAAAATGAGAATTTTAAAAATGAAACTGCTCTGAAAGTATCTAAAACTAAAGCAATGGATTTTAAATTAAAGGACTTAACTGGAAAAGAGGTTTCATTAAGTGATTATAAAGGTAAAAAGGTGTTTTTAAACTTTTGGGCAACTTGGTGTCCTCCTTGCAAGGCTGAAATGCCTGAAATGGAAATGCTTTATCAGGAAACAAAGAATTCTGATTTAGTCATATTAGCTGTAAACTTAGATGAAGAAAGAAATACTGTGCAGAAGTTTATTAATAGCAACAAATATGACTTTCCAGTATTACTAGACACAGGTAATATTGTTGCAAGTCAATATGAAGTTGTTTCAATTCCCACATCATTTTTTATTGATAAAGAAGGAAATATAGTCGATAAACATATCGGTGCTATGACTATAGAAGATATGAAAAATTATATAAACAATATAAAGTAAAGTTAACAAAATTCAGAGCACACAAAGACTTGATTTGTATAAGTCTTTGTGTGCTTATATTAATTGTTGCAAAATAACTATATGTATTTATTTTATATGCACTTTTCTAAAATAATCAAATAGTGGTATGTTAAAACAACTTTCATTTTGTTGAATAAAACTCGCAAAATTTCTAATAATAATATTGAACATTGAGCAAAGGAGGTAATAGTTATGCCAAAGAATGAAAGTATAGGATGTATAGTTACTGAATGTAAATTCCATAGCAATGACGGACAGTATTGTGCATTAAATCAAATTAAAGTTACAAAACACAACGGTGAAGCTAATAAAGTTGAACATACTGATTGTGGAAGCTTTGAAGCTAAAAATAATATCTAAAAAGTAGAAGTAGTCTGTGTACTCTGAAATAGGGATATGATAAAATGTATTTCTTAGGAGTTTACACAGACTATTATACTATCTTTACATACTTATAACTCCTTAATTTTTGTATAACGAGGTATATTATGAAAAGCAGTAAATTTTCAATACAAGAGTATTTAATCAATGTTCTTAATTTCATGGGACAAGGACTTTTTGCTTCTCTTATTATAGGTTTAATACTTAAACAAGTTGGAGAAAAATTAGGACTTCCTTTACTAATCCAATTTGGAAAAGTTGCTCAACTTATGATGGGCCCTGCCATTGGCGCGGCTGTAGCTTATGGAGTAAAAGCTCCTATTTTGGCTATATTTTCTTCGATTATTACCGGAGCACTTGGTGCACAAACTCTTAAATTAACAAACTTAGGTACATATTCTATAAATGTAGGTGAACCTGTAGGAGCTTTATTGGCAGCACTTATTGGGGCTGAATTTGGGAAACTTATTCATGATAAAACAAAGTTAAATATAATCTTAGTCCCTGCAATAACTATTATTACTGGAGGTATTGTTAGCACTTTTATAAGTCCTTTTATGTCATCTTTAATGAGTTCACTAGGATATATGATTAATTATGCAACTGAACTGCAACCAATTCCAATGGGAATTTTGGTTTCTACAATAATGGGAATGGTGTTGACTCTTCCAATTAGTAGTGCTGCACTTGCAATTTCTCTAAAACTTGATGGTTTGGCTGCTGGTGCAGCTACAGTTGGCTGTTGTGCTCAAATGATTGGATTTGCCATTTCAAGCTATAGAGAAAACAAATTGGGTGGATTAGTTGCTCAAGGCCTTGGCACATCCATGCTTCAAGTTCCAAACATCATTAAAAATCCTCTTATTTGGATACCTCCTACTTTAACAAGCGCAATACTTGGACCTATTGCTTCTTCAATATTTAAAATGAGAAATAATTCAATGGGTGCCGGCATGGGAACCAGTGGATTGGTTGGTCAATTTGCAACTATAGAAGTTATGGGGATAAACTCTTTATGGTTAATACTTACAATACATATAATCGCTCCAGCAATTATATGTTTACTTATTTCAGAGTTTATGCGTAAAAAAGGATTGATTAAGTATGGTGATATGAAGTTAGATTTGTAACATTATAGTTAACTTCATGTATTTGTATAAAGTCAGCTCTATTATATAAAATATAAAAAGAGTCTTAGCTTTTCACAACTAAGACCCTCTTATTTTATTCTATAAATTTATTTAATTTATCATTTTCGGTATTTTTATTATCACAACAACTTCCCTTTTTATTACCACGCATCATCATTACCATCATTCCAACCATCATCAATGGACATATAAATGGCGCAATTATTGCAAGCAAGCCAGCTGCACCTGGGCTAAATTTTGTTATAAGTGGCAGTAATCCTATAATAACTATAGGCAAACCACAGCAAAGAATCATGTGCAGTACGTGCTTTAGCATACTATGTTTTTGATTTCCTCCATTATCTCCATGACATTTCATAATTACCCCTCCAATATACTTTTAATAATTTAAAGTATTTATATTATGATTACATTTTATGTTATTTATATAAAGAACATATGAAGAAACCCACTTTTTCATAAATTCTAATATATTATATTTCTTCACAATTCCACCATAATTGATTTATATAATTAACATATAAAATTAATATTAAAGGAGGACTTTATATATGTTTTGTGGTGGTTTTGGAGGATATGGATTTAACTCCTCAGGCCTTATAGGACCTGGATGGATGCTTTTAGGTATAGGATTAAGATTGCTTGTATTCATTGGAATAATAGTACTTGTTTCTAAATTTATTAAAAATTATAGTAATAAGTCTAATAATGCAATGGAAATACTCAATGAAAAATTTGCTAATGGAGAAATTAGTGAAGAAGAATACTTAAAGAGAAGAACAATCCTTTCACAAAAGAACTAGGGAGTTTAACTCTCTAGTTCTTTTGTGAAAATTTTTTATTTAATCATTTATTGTATAACCCTTCTTGCAGTAATATAATCTGATCTATCATAAGGCGATATTTTAACTACATCCCCTGTTCTTGGAGCATGAATATACATACCATTCCCAACGTATATTCCCATATGAGTTGGACTTCCTCCCTTTCCATAGAAAACTAAATCTCCAGGCTGAAGTTCATTTCTTGAAACGGCATAACCATTTTTAATTTGATCATAAGTAGTTCTTCCAACTGTTATTCCAAAATGCCTGTATACATATTGAGTAAATCCAGAACAATCAAAACCCGCTGGTGTTGTACCTCCCCATAAATAAGGTGTTCCTAAAAAACTAGAAGCATAGGCTACTACTGCATTACCAGATACTGATGTATTCCCTCTAGAAGGTGCATTTGCATCTGTTTCAGTAGATTTTACAGAAACAGATGCAACTTCTCTAGAAGCTGTATATGCTGGTGTTGAATTTGTTACTGTTTCGGTTTGTTTTTTAGAAACAGATGCTGCCTCCCTAGAAGCCGTATATGTTGGTGTTGAATTTCTCATTGCATCAATTTGTATTAATGTTTGATTTATCCTTGCTTGTGTTTCATTCACTGCAGAAGCATATAATTTCTCTTGTTTCTTTGCTTCTTCAATTAACTTACTTTGCTTACTTTTATCCTTTTGTAGTTTATTCATCTTTTCATTATTATCGCTATTTAGAGATACTAACTTATCATTTTGCTTATTTAATTCCTCTTTATTATTATTTAATTGTTCCTGTTTCAATTTTATATTTTCAGTAATTTTTTTATCTAAGTTTATAATACTCTTTAAAGTTTCTATTCTTGAGAAAAAATCACTAAAATCTTTTGCTTCAAGTAGTACATCTAAGTAGCTGCTTGATCCCTTTACATAAATTACTCTTACTCTTTTATTAAATAATTCTTTTTCCTTTTTTATATCTTCTTCTGTTTCTTTCAGTTCCTGCTCTGTGGCTTTAATATTTTCCTGTATTTTACTCATTTGTTTCTTATTTTCTTGCATTTTATCCATTACTTCTTCAATTTGATTGTCTAGGTTCTCTATATTTTGCTCTATTTCAAATCTTTTATCTTGTGCCTTTTTAAACTCATTTTTATCCGTCTGCAGCTGATTTCTTTGTCTATTGATTTGTTCAGATGTTGGTGCTGCAAGAACTGGTTTATGTAAATTAAATGCTATTTCAAACATTAGCATTAAGCATATTAATCTCTTTTTCATCGTCTTCCTCCCAGCTGAAATATATAAGCAATATTATTTTTTTATCTTTCCTTTTGATTCACTACAGCCACCACAGCCGCAGCCACCTGAAGCTTTACCTTTAAACTTACTATATATTGTGTAAATCGCAAAAGCTGCTATTAAGGAAGCAACTAGTATTTCAATCATATTGTTATTCACCTCCTCCATTATTTGTTATAATTATGTGCTCTAAATTATATAAACTTTTTATGTAATCCGTATGAAGATGAAGAAAAAAGCCATAAGCATTATTACTTTTGTATTTCTACACAATTCCTTCATAATCAATTTATATAATTTGCTGTGGAAGTCTATACTAAAAGAAAAGTCATACCATCAAATACTAGGAAACTATACATCCTAGTGTTTTAGATATATAAAATGTAATAAAATTATATTAATAATTTTTAGAGGTGATAAACATGAATAATGATGAATTTAAAATACTAGTTGTAGATGATGAACAAAATATATTGAATGTAGTTAAAGCTTATCTAGAAAAGGATGGATTTAGGGTAGTTACTGCAATAGACGGTGAGGCAGCTCTTAATATATTTAATATGGAGATAATTCATCTTATAGTTTTAGATTTAATGCTTCCTAAGTTATCTGGTGAGGAAGTATGTAGTAAAATAAGAGCTGCTTCTACTGTGCCTATCATAATGCTTACTGCTAAGGCAGATGAAGATGAAAAAATAGAAGGAATATCTATCGGTGCAGATGATTACTTAACCAAACCTTTTAGTGCTCGTGAGTTAGTAGTGAGGGTAAGAGCTTTACTTAGAAGATCTTACAAAGATTCACTCCCTCTTGCTGATATTTTAAACTTTAATAATGGAGATTTAGAAGTTGATATTAAAAAGATGTTCATTAAAAAGCAAGGAGATGTTATAAGTCTAACAACAAATGAATTTAAAATATTGAAAGTATTACTTGCAAATCCAGAAACAGTATTCTCAAGAGAACACTTAGTAGAAAAGGCTTTCGGAATTGACTATGAAGGATATGATAGAACAATAGATACTCATATCAAAAACATTCGACATAAGATAGAGGATAATCCTAAAGAGCCAAAATATATAATAACTATTTACGGAATGGGCTATAAGTTTATCCCGAGTTTTACTGAGGTGAAAAGATGAAACTCTCTTTAATGAAGAAACTTTCTTTAGGATTTCTTTTAGCAGTACTAGGATCTATTATTTTAACGAGTCTGATATCAAATTATGCAGTAGGAAAAGAATTTCAAAAGTATTTAGTTGATGAACATAAAGTAAAAATAGATAATATAATAACCATTGTTGAGGACTTATATAATGAGCAAAATAGTTTTACAAATATAAATGAATCAGAACTACAAAGATATGCAGAGATGCAGGAATTGTATATTGAAATAAAAGACTCAGTTAACAATACTGTATATTCTTCAGGTAGTGCTCATTTGTATCATAAAAGCATGATGCAAAATATGATGGGTTCTAATATGCATAATTTTTCAGGAATGAATACTGGTGAATATACTGAAAATAAATACACCTTGCTTTCTAATAATAAGAAGGACATCGGTACAATAACCGTTGGTTACTTTGGAACTTCATATCTATCTTCTGGTTCTGTTACTTTTATAAACACGTTAAATAATTCTTTTATTATTGCTGCTTTTATAGCTCTAATTTTTGGATTTATAATTAGCATAATTATATCTAGGCAGCTTTCTAAACCTTTGCTTATAATAACTAAAACAGCAAATGAGATGCGAGCTGGAAATCTTGAATCTCGAGCTTTCATCAAGACAAATACTAAGGAGTTGGATGAACTTTCGAATTCAATAAATTATTTAGCAGAATCGCTAAGTAAGCAAGATATGCTCAGAAAAAGATTAACATCAGACATGGCTCATGAATTAAGAACACCACTTACTACATTAAAAACCTATGTTGAAGCTTTTATTGATGGCATATGGGAACCTACTACTGAAAGGCTTGAAGTCTTCTATGAAGAAATTCAAAGATTAACAAAACTTGTAGATAATCTTCGTAATTTAGCTAAACTTGAGCAGGTAGATCTTAACTTAAATAAGAGTAATATTAATTTATCAAATGAATTAGAAAAAATTTTAGATACTTTTAAGCCTCTATATATAAAAAAAGATTATAATTTAGTTTGCAATATATCTCCTGATGTAAAAGCAACTATGGATAAAGATAAGCTTAAGCAAATAGTAAATAACCTTCTTTTAAATGCTTATAATCATTTAAATCCTAATGGAGCAGTTGAGGTAACGTTAAAGAAAGAAAAACAAAATATTATCATAAAAGTTATTGATAATGGTATAGGTATTCCTGAAAAAGACTTGCCTTATATATTTGAGAGGTTTTATAGAAGTGATTTATCCCGCACTAAAAATACAGGAGGTTCAGGTATAGGACTTACAATTACAAAATCCTTTGTTGAAGCTCATGGTGGGAAAATATATGTTCAAAGTAAGTTGGATGAAGGAACTACTTTTACTATTGAGTTTCCCAATATTTTATCTTCTTAAAAAATAAGCCTGATAATTAAATAGTCAGGCTTACTTTTTTTATATTCTCACTATTATTACATGTTTACCATTCTTCTACACTCATTGTCACATTGTCTGCAAATGTCTGCAGAAGTCTGGCAATGCTCATCTTTAAACATTTCACATTCAGCAGCACATTTTTCACATATTGTTGAACACACATTACATATTTCTTTTGTATTCATACTTCCTCTTGCCATGTAACAAGCAGCTGTTGAACAAATTTCAGCACAATCTTGAAGTGTTTTAATACAATTGATTCTAGCACTTACATCAGGTCCTTGAAGGCACATAGTTAAACATTCTTGACATATTTGAGCCCGCTTCATACATGCCTCTATACAAGTTTGATGAGGGTTTCCACCTGGCATAAGTGATACTGCTGGCATATTCATTGTTGCTGGCATAATTACCAGCTCCTTAAAATAAATTTTATTTCGATACTTATTATCTACTTTACTCTTAAATTACTATGACAATTTTTCACACTATCTTCATATTCATTTTTTATAATGGTAAATGTACATAAGAAAATTTTATACATGGGGGTCATAAAATGTATTCACCAGTTTACACACATCAAATTGAAACAAGAAAAAAAGGAAACTATAAATTATTTCAAATATTATTTTCTTTAACATTTAGTTTGTTTATTATTGCTTCAGCAGTAAAATTCACATTGATGTTTAAATCTTTATACTATTTCGATATTCAACACTTAAATATAGTAGATCATTCAAACTTTAGTAAAGATGAAATAGTAAGAAATTATGATTATGTTATTGATTATTTATTAAGCTCAAAAGAAGAAGACCTTAAACTGCCATCGATTCCTTATTCAAAATACGGACAAATTCACTTCAAAGATGTCAAAAGAATTTTTACTTCTGTTGATGTTTTGCTAGCTGTAACTGGACTTATTAGTGGTGTAGGTTTATTACTTAATCTTAAACATAAAAACTTAGATTTTTTAAAACAAACCTCTTCCATATTAATAATACTTCCAGCAGTTCTTTTGACAGTTTTTATGATAAATTTTGATGCTTTTTTTACTATATTTCATAAGATATTTTTTAGAAATGATTACTGGATATTTGATCCTGACTTGGACCCCATCATAAAGATACTCCCTGAAGAATTTTTCTTTCACTCTGCACTATTAGTTGTAATTCTAATAATTTTAAGTATCATAATCTTAAAGTTGCTTTATAAGAAATTTAGTAGATTAGCATATTAAATATTGAACAGTAAAAAATACTACCTAATTCTGAAGGTAGTATTTTTATGAATTAAAAGTATTATAAACTTCTATTCATCATTCTATTAGGGATTACATTATTATTCGTACTTCTATTTTTATTAATACTTTCATTAGTATTTTTATTTGAGCCATGACAAGCTTCTGCTCCCCCCATTGAATTATGCATTTCAATCATTCCTTCTCTTCCTATGCTTTCCATCATATTAGCCATATTTTCATTTCCACTTTTTTCATTATATCAATCATCTTTTTAAAATCTTCTTCTGTTATAGTATTCATAAAACCATCCATAGCTTTATAATTTCCTTTTTCTACTTCGTTAGGCATGTCCTCATAGCTATTTCCCCTCATTATATCCAGCATATTGTTGTTTGCGTAGTATTTATAAAGAAGCAATAGAAATACTAAAAAATATCTTTGTGAAAAGTCCAGCAAGTTATTTGCTGGACTTTAGTTCATAATATAAAATCAATGTGACAAAACTTTACTATTATATGTTTATTAATCTTTTTTAGAGATATATAGTTTTTTAGAATTATCTATGGTAGCAAGATAGATGTTTGTTATATCATATACATTATACATAGCGAGATTATTCATAAGCCATTCTTTATCTACCCCTGAGTTAGTTAAATTTTCTTCAAATAATTTGCCATCATTGATAATAACTAAAGGTAAATCTACAGGTTTAGCAGTAAGCTTTAAATCTGTTGGATTAACTGGTCTATGAGATTCTTTTTTTATAATACTAAAATGACCATTAGGCTCTAAAATTGCATATTTAACTTCTGAAATGTCAAAAACATTCTTAACTCTTAATTCACTCATAAGTAAATCAATATTTATAAAATGTTTTTTTAAATTTTTTCTTATTATTTTCCCATCATCTATTAAAATTAAAGGTTTCCCATTAAAAAATAAAGATAAAGCTCTATTTTTTAGAGATATTAAAGTGATCATATAATGCCAAAAAAATAAAGTTGCTAATGGAACAATTATATATGTAAAGGAAACTTCTCCATCTAACAATGGAGCAACTGTAAGAGCTCCCAATATCCATATCACTGCAAAGTCATAGGCAGTTAACTGATTTATAGTTCTTTTTAGCATATATCTTCCTACCAAAAAAGCTATTATACCTACTAAAAAGGTTCTTATTACATATCCAAATAATGAAATATTTTTTATAACGCCAAAAATCTTAGGCATGAGAGTCCTCCTATGAACTTACATATAATTTTTTATCGGAAGTTAAAATTCCTAAATAAATATGATTTATGCTATCTATATTATTGGATTTAAGTTCAGTTTTAATCCAATCATAACTCAATGAATTAATCTTAAGAATTTGTTTATCTACATTTCCTTTATAAATAAGAATTTGGGGCAAACTATCCTGTTTGGGTTCTATTGCCATATCTAACTTAGTTACAGGAAGGCTATTGCTATTTATAGCTGTACTAAAATCCCCTGTGGCTTCTGCAATTAAATACTCTACTTTTTCAATATTGGGTGCATCTTTTTGTCTTAGTATAGAAAATAAATTATCAATTGTTAGTTTTGCTTTTGAAAGATTTTTTTTTAGGATTTTACCATTTTTAACTAATATAATAGGTTTTTGAGAAACTACAGATGGAGCTTTAAAATATAAGTATGAAATAAACAAATTAATTAAAGTGTATATTACTATTATAACCATTGCATCTACTAATCTTGATTTAGGATTAACCATGCGAGAAGCTGCAATATGACTAATGCCCGCAGCCATTAAAAAATTATATGGGGTTAATATACCAGGTTGACGAAATCCCATTGCTTTAGTTGAACCAAATAACATGAAGTATAAGATAGATGCTCTGATAAATAGCTCAGGTATATTTAACTTTTCTCCTTCAAAAAAAATAGTATATATATTCATAAAATCACCTCTTGAAATTTATTACATTAAGGAAAAATTATTTCCTTTTGGCAAGATTGTATTTATATGTTAATATCGTTTCTAAAGTATATTTTAGACAACAAATAGTTATATTATGTATGTAACTTAAGTTATTATAGTGTACACATAATAACTATATAAAATTTTACAATTTAAAGGAGGAATTAAATATGGCAACTGTAAACAAACTTGAGCAAGCCTTAGCAAGTGCTCAAGGGTTAGCTGCTCAATTAAAAACATTTTCCATGGATACAAATGATCAACAATCTAAACAAACTTTTAAACAACTAGCACAAACAAGTGAAAACATAGCACAGACACTTCAAAGTAGACTTGATTTTGTAAAATCAGAGGAACCACAATATAGAGAATAATATTAGAAAATGATATTGTTAGCACTAGAGTTATTATTTCATGAATATAAAACTGATTTTTTCCACATGCTACATTACGTACTAAAAAATTAAATTAAAAGGAGTGTTTGAGATGGGAGTAGTAACTATGACTACAAATAACTATCAAAAATGTATCGATGAATGCACTAGATGTGCTCAGGCATGCTATGAATGTTTTGAGGCATGTCTTAATGAACCTGACTTAAATGCAAGAAAAAATTGTGTAAAAATTCTAGTTGAATGTGCAAAGATGTGTGAAATGTCAGCAGCTATTATGTCTATGAATGGCCAATTTTCAAAAGAACATTGCAAAATGTGTGCTACAGTTTGTGATACATGTGCAAAGGAATGTGATATGTTTAAAGATGAGCATTGTCAAAAATGTGCACAAGAATGTCGCACATGTGCTGATGAATGTAGAAAAATGTCAGGTATGTAACAACTTAAGAAACAGTTAGTAATTTTAGTACGTTACTAACTGTTTTTTGCTTTTAAATATGTATATGAAATTATTAAATTTATATTGTGATTGTGAAGGAATTATGAAAGTGTATAATATCTGCACAGATTAATTTCTTCTTTTAAAAAACCTCGCAGTCATTTCACCACGAGGTTTTTTAAATTATTATCCTATACTTTAGATAACTTCTTACTAAACGTATTGCCTACAATACATCCTAAAACCATGAAAATTAAAAATATCCAGCCAGATAGCGAGAAGTTAGCAATTGGTGTATATAGTGCCCCCACGTTACAACCATTAGCTAGACGAGTACCAACTCCCATAGTTATACCACCTAGGGCAAATAACATCACTTCTCTTTTGGCTATATACATTCCTGATATAAATGTTTCCTTGAATTTGCCTGCTGTTAAAAGATAAATTACTGTTCCAAGTAAGATACCAAAGTTTTGTACTGAAACCGGATGCTCAATGAATGGCTGAACAAAAGCCTTTGGTGCCATTTTAGTAAATGATGCAATTGAATCAACTGAAACTCCAAAAGCCATTAATAGCTTGCCAAACCAAATACCATAAGGGGTAGAAGCTCCCCAACCTGCCTTTGTTGCTCCCATTAGCAATGTGAATAGCATACTAAGAACTATTACACCTTGCTTTAACGTCCATGGCTTTACGAAAATATGATTATAAGTTGCAGTGCTGAAAAGCCTAAAATTTTTGCTGTCAAAAACCTCATCCATATCCTGTACCTTTTCCATAGGATGACCAATATAGGTACTTTTCTCTTTACGATGACTTTCATAAAAGTAAGAAATAGCAATTACTATGCTACAAAATATACCTACTAATACAAGTGCACCTAGATATCCTTTTACACCATCCCATTTAAAGAAATCTGGCAGAAAAACTCCACCACCTAGTTCTTCACCAGTTGGTGTAGAAAGCCAAGATTTTTTTACCCACGATGCAGTATTTTGTATAGGGAATCCAACAAATACTCCTAATCCGAAAAATATTAGTGTAAAAAATGCCCTTGGCAGACCTGTAACTAAGTCAGTAAGCACTCCAGAAGCACAGCATGATGAGAATGCCATACCAAATCCAAATAGCAGCCCACCTAAAATCAAGCCTAAGTTAATAGGATTTATCCAAAGATCATATGCTTTAGATTCTGCATTAAATAAAATAGCAGCAGTTAATATACATGTAATGAAGAACATGAACATCATGGTTCTCATAAGTTTCGTTGAACCGGTATTATATGCACGATTAACGCTACCTGCAAATCCCGTATACGCTCTTGTTAAAGCATAACCTAGTCCTACCCCAATCAAAATTCTAAAAAACAGTGCATCTGTTTTTAAAAGTGTCTTTCCCAAAATTAATACTAATAAAATTGCTATAAATCCTAAAATATTTTCTATCTTTTTCATTTTTACCTCCTATTATAAAAAATTGTAATCTGTAACTATTTTTTCTCTT
>NZ_JMFY01000015.1:0-52207 GCF_000765165.1 Clostridium sp. HMP27
TTCTACATTTCCTAGTACCTTGTACCTAACACCTAGAAAAAATGCTCTGGATTTTTTCTCACATTTCATTAAGCATCCATATAGAAAAATTCAAAACTCCTGCAAAAGATACCCAAAGTATATAGGGAATTAAAAGATAAGCTGATATCTTATCATGTTTTGCAAACTCAAAGGTGGTTAAAAGAATAAACACAAGAAGTACAAGCAATTCTATGAAAGCAAGTCCATAAAGGTTAAATCTAAAAAATATGAATGTCCAAAGTAAATTCAAGCCAAATTGAATGAAATAATATACAAGTGCTCGTGTAACATCTTTCCCTTCCTTTTTTAATAATAATATTCTATAAAGAGCAATGGACATAAGTAGATATAGTATTGGCCACACAACTGCAAAGACCCATCCTGGAGGAGAGAATGCTGGCTTTATTAAGTTTGCATAATTTTCGCTGTTTGACATTCCTAGAAATCCAGATAAGATTCCAGCTCCTTCTGTTAGAACTATGACGATAATCAACAACAGAATACTTTTTTTATTATTGACTTTAAATATGTTTGTCATTGTAACTACTCCTTTTAATATTAACCAATATAAATATATTCCTTAGATCTTAGTTTATGCAATAAAAGTGCCACTTACATAGCGAGTGTTATGTTTAGTTATCGTTAGTTGCTACGAATAATATAGTACAGGCATAAATAAAACTTTGATTGTTTATAAAATTGTAAAAAATATTAGATACATATGTAACTAAATTAGTTTACAATAAAAAAATGCAGGATTATATCAAGTGTTTAGCAATTAAAAGGGGATGAAAAAAATGAAAAGTATAAAAATAAAAATCATATTTCCAATTTTTATGATGTTTATTCTTTTTACAAGTATCACAATTGCCCAAATTAGGGCTGTACAAAATAATTTATTAGAAGTAAAACAAATGAATGAAAAATACTTTGCTACCCTTTCGAAGGCAGAGGAGTTAAAGTTAAATGTTGTTCAAGTTCAACAGTGGCTTACAGATATTAGTGCAACAAGAGGAGCAGAAGGGTATAATGATGGTTTTGAAAATGCAGAAGAGCATGCAAAGGGTGCCAAAAAAAATTTACAGGAACTTATAAAAATTAATCCTGAAAATAGCGGTCAGATACAGTCTATTGAAAAATCCTTTGAGCCTTATTATGAAACTGGAAAAATTATGGCTAATGCATATATTACTGGAGGTCCTGGTAAAGGAAATGCTACAATGCTTAAATTTGATAAAATGGCAAAGGAGGTAAATGAACAAGTAGATAGTTTTAAGAATACCTCTAATGAAAATATAAAAAATGTTATTGCAGATATACAAAGAGACATATATGTAACAATGGGTATAATGGGAGTTTCAATTATTATAGCTATAATAATACTTATTATGGCATGGTCATATGTTTCTAAGAAAGTTGTAAAGCCTATTTTTAATGTATTAACCAAACTTCGTGAAATGGCAAATAGCGAAGGAGACTTAACTCAACATATTGAAGTTAAAAGTAATGATGAGATAGGAGAGCTTGCGCAAAATATAAATTTACTTCAAGATTCTTTTAGAAATATAATATCTACAATTACGTGCGAATCTTCTCAGGTAGGTAATATAGTTAATAAAACAAATAATAATATACAAGATCTTACATTGCAAATTGGTAATGTACTGAAAACCACAGAAGAAATGGCAGCAAGCATGGAAGAATCTGCAGCTTCAACAGAGGAAATGGATGCATCAGCTATAGAAATTGAAAAGGCTATTGAAGATATTTCTTCTAAAGCTGAAAATGGAACTGAAGTTATAAAGGAAATCAGTAAGCATGCAGAAGAGTTAAAACAAAATGCAGTAGTTGCTCAGCAAACTGCACAAACAATAGGTATGGCAGCCAATAAAAAATTAACTGATGCTATAGAGCAATCAAAGGCAGTAGAGGAAATCAGTTTACTTACCGATGCAATTCTACAAATAGCTTCACAAACTAATCTGCTTGCACTAAATGCATCTATTGAGGCAGCAAGAGCAGGGGAAGCTGGTAGAGGGTTTGCAGTTGTAGCTAATGAAATTAAAAAACTTTCAGAGGATTCAAAGAATGCTGTAAGTAAAATTCAACAAGTCACAAAACGAGTAATGGATTCTGTGGGAAATTTAAGTGAAAGTTCAAGTGAGATTTTAGACTTTATTAAACAAAATGTAATAAAGGATTATGAATCTTTAGTAAATACTGGGGAGCAGTATTATAAGAATGCTGCTTACATGGAGGACTTTGTTTCAGGTTTAAGTAAAGTATTAGATGAGATAACAGTTTCAATGGAAAGTGTAACAAAATCCATTGGCGAAGTAGCTGCATCAAATAATGAAACAGCACAAGGTACTGAAAGTATTGCAGAAAGTACTACTGAAGTTTTTGATAAATCAAATGAAGTGCTTGAACTTATAAATACCACAAGTGAAAGTGTCAATAAGCTTCAAGGAATGGTTGCAAAATTTAAAGTATAAATGTATCTTCATTAAAACTGCTGAAGGATGAAATTCAGTGAGCTGAATTTCTAAAATATTTTAAGCCTTGGAACGCAAAAATATTTTAGTACAGCAGCTCAGGAATTTGCAAGAACTTATACGAAACAAATAATAAATGTTACATTTTATTTAAAATTTAATAATCAAAAAATTATAAAAAATATTTAGAAAATATAAAAGTATGTGATAAAAATCACATACTTTTATGTTTTTATCATTTAAAATCATATATGTAAATTGATTAGAGAGGAGATCTATCATGTTTGGTGAAGAAATTAACAAAGTTGGAAATGCAGGAGAGGCAAAAGCAAAATTATTAAAAAGCAATCCTTTTGGTTATACAATATCATCAGCATTAGCAGGAATTTATGTAGGAATTGGTATAATACTTATCTTTACAATAGGTGGAATTTTTAGTGCAGCAAATTCACCAGCTACTAAAGTTTTAATGGGAGCTTCATTTGGAATTGCATTAAGTCTCGTAATAATGGCAGGATCAGAATTATTCACAGGGAACAACATGGTCATGACAGTATCTTCTTTAGATAAAAAAACAACTTGGGGGGAGACCTTTAAAGTTTGGATTGTATCATATATTGGAAATTTCATAGGTTCAGCACTTTTAGCACTTATGTATGTAAAAAGTGGACTTGCATCAGGACCAATAGCAAGCTTTATAGTAAAAACTACCGAAACAAAAATGAACTTACCTTGGGATCAATTATTATATAGGGGAATACTTTGTAACTTGCTCGTATGTTTAGCGGTATGGTGTTCATTTAAGATGAAAGAAGAAGCTTCAAAATTAATTATGATATTTTGGTGTCTATTTGCATTCATTACATCAGGTTTTGAGCACTCAGTAGCAAATATGACATTACTTTCAATAGGACTTTTAATTCCACACAGTGGAGCAGTGACATTAGGTGGGCTTTTCCACAATCTTATATTTGTATCAATAGGAAACATGATAGGTGGAATAGTTTTTGTAGCGCTTACCTATTTTAATATAGCAAAACAAAGAAAGTAAGAGGTGGATATAATGGGATTAAAGATAAGAAGACAAGATTTTAACAATATTATCAAAAGTTTATCAAAAGAGTATAAAGTTTACGCACCAGTAACCTTAGTTGGTAAAGGAAACTTTTCAGATACAGATTCTATAAGATATGAAGAAGTTAAAGATGGAAAAAATATAAATTTAGTAGATAAATCACATTTTTCATATAAGGAAGTTATACTTCCAACAACTCAAACATTATTTTACTTTACTGAAGATCAGTGGATGGAACCTAAAATAGATGATAAAAAGATATTAGTGTTTTTAAGAAGCTGCGATATGCATGGTGTAAAAAGGGTAGATCAAATTTACTTAAAAAATGGAGCAGAAGATCCTTATTATAAGGCATTAAGAGATAAAGTAAAATTTGTTTTAATAGGATGTGAAAATTCCTTTGAAAATTGCTTCTGTACATCCATGGGTACAAATAAGACAACTGATTATGATATGGCAGTAAATGATGGAGGAGAGTACATTGAAATCGATGTAAAAGATAATAATCTTTCAATATACTTTGAGGGAGTAGAAGCAGAAGCTTTAGATGTTACTCCAGCTTATGTAGAAAGTAATGATATAGATGTAAACATTCCAGATGAAAACAACATAGATCTTGGAGAAGTGGCTAAATTACCGTTATGGAATGAATATAACGCAAGATGTATAGCTTGTGGAAAGTGTAACTTTGTTTGCCCAACTTGTACATGTAACTCAATGCAGGATATATTCTACAGAGATAATAAAAATGCAGGAGAAAGAAGAAGAGTTTGGGCATCTTGTCAAGTAGATGGTTACACAACTATGGCAGGTGGACATGGATTTAGACAAGATAAGGGACAAAGAATGAGATTTAAAGTTCTTCATAAAGTTTATGATTTTAATAAGAGATTTGGGTATCATATGTGTGTAGGATGCGGAAGATGTGATGACGCATGCCCACAATATATATCATTCTCAAATTGCGTAAATAAATTAAGTGATGTTCTAGAAGGAGGAAAGGCTAATGAATAATCCATACATTCCTTTTAAATCTGAAATATTAGATATAAAGAAACATACTGACATAGAATATACATTTAGAATGGAGTACAAGGGAGAAGCTAAGGTAAAGCCTGGTCAGTTCTTTGAGGTTTCAATTCCAAAGTACGGTGAAGCTCCAATATCTGTTTGTGGAATAGGCGACGGCTTTGTAGAATTAACTATAAGAAGGGTCGGAGTAGTTACAGATGAAGTACACAAGTATGAAATAGGCCAAAGCTTCTTTATGAGAGGACCTTATGGAAATGGATTTGATGTAGAAAACTATAAAAATAAGGATTTAGTTATAGTTGTAGGTGGAACAGCACTTGCACCTGTTAAGGGAGTTATAGATTATTTTCACAAAAACAGAGAAGAATGTGGAAACTTTAGCTTAATAGCAGGATTTAAAAATGTAGATAGCGTGCTATTTAAAGATGACATAGAAGCATGGAAAAGTAACATAGATGTAACAATTACTGTGGACTCTGCAGAAGAAGGATATAAAGGTAACGTTGGACTTGTTACAAAATATATACCACTTTTAAATTTAAAAGATAAAGAAAATGCTCAGTTTATAGTTGTAGGACCACCTGTAATGATGAAGTTTGCAGTGGCAGAGGTTTTAAAACTTGGAACAGAAGAAAAGAATATCTGGATTTCTCAGGAAAGAAAGATGTGCTGTGGACTTGGAAAATGCGGACATTGTAAAATTGGAGAAACATATATTTGTTTAGATGGCCCTGTATTTAATTATACAGAAGGTAAAAAGCTTATAGATTAGGAGGGAGATTAACTATGGATATAAATACTAAAGCTTTAAAGAAAAACGCCTTTAGAGTAACTAAAGAAAGAAATAAGACAGCTTTAAGAGTGAGAGTACCAGGGGGACATCTTCCTTCAAAGGTTTTACCTGTAATATATGAAATAGCTGAAAAGTACGGAAATGGAAATGTACATGTGACTATTAGACAGGGTTTTGAAATACCAGGAATTGATTTTGATAAGATGGACGAGGTAAATAAATTAATTCAACCTGTAATAGATGAACTTCAGATAAATCAAAATGATAAAGAAAAGGGATATTCAGCTGCAGGTACTAGAAATGTATCAGCTTGCGTAGGAAACAAGGTATGTCCTTTTGCAAATTATGATACTTCAAAGTTTGCAGCAAAAATAGAAAAGGCAATATTCCCAAATGATTATCATGTTAAAATTGCATTAACAGGATGTCCGAATGATTGTATAAAAGCAAGAATGCAGGACTTTGGAATAATGGGTATGACAATGCCTCAGTATGATGCTCACAGATGTATATCCTGCGGTCGTTGCGTAACTAATTGCAAAAAGAGAGTAACAGGAGCTTTAAAACTTGAAAACTTTAAGGTAGAAAGAGATCACGAAAAGTGTTTGGGCTGCGGCGAATGCGTAGTAAAATGCCCAAATAATGCTTGGACAAGAAGTGATGAAAAATATTACAAGCTTGCTATCATGGGTAGAACAGGAAAGAAAAATCCACGTCTTGCAGAGGATTTTATAAAATGGGTAGATGAAGAAAGCATAATAAAAATAATATTAAATACTTATGATTATATTAATGAATATATAGATAAAGATGCTCCAGAAGGAAAAGAGCATATAGGTTACATCGTAGATAGAACAGGTTATGAAGAGTTTAAGAAATGGGCTCTTAAAGATGTAAAATTACCAGAAATTGCAGAAGTTGCAGATAATATTTACTGGAGCGGAATTAAGTACGCTAAATAGGAGAGTGCCACCCACATGACAAGTGGCAAGTTTAATCAACTTGCCACTTGTCATGTGGGTGGCACTTTGATTAAAAAAATTTACTAGAAGCTATGAGAACAATATTTTTTAATTAATTTTAGGGTACACTAATCTTGAGGTGATTGGGATGAAGGTAATTAAAAAAATCATAGCAATTTTAGCTATTTTATTTATATTTCCGGCAAGTATTTATGCAAAGGATTATAACAATATAGAAATTTATGATATAAAAAAAGATCAACTGATAAAAACAGTTCATTCTAATAGTGAAATTGAAAATTTGGTAATAAGCTATCTTCAAGGAATAGATGGAATATATGCAAAGCTTAATCCCATACCAAAAGAAGGATATGCAATTAAAGTTTCTTTAGAATCACCGTTAGTATTACAAAATGAATGGATAAATAATATAGTAGACCAAGCAATTATAGTACTTCCCAAAGAAGAAGGACCTAAGTCATTTTTTATTATTTTTGAAAAAGAAGATAAGTTGATGTGCTTTACGTTTAAGGGAGATGTAGAAGTATTGTTAGAAAAATTACAATTTAAGGTAGTTCAATAAAAATTTTTATATATTATACCAGAATCAATAAATTGATAACTATTTGTAAAAAAATTATAAGATATACATAAACACAGAGGCAAAGGTATCTAATAGCCATTTTAATGATGCACATAAAGGAATATCATCTCATAATATAAAGAGTGTAGAAGTTAGTTTTTTAGTTCAAAAAATAAATCCTACAGAAAGTACAGTAGGAAATATTGATTAAATAATATTGACAAGTGCTATAAAAAGAATTATTTTAAATAAGGTATAAATTAATCTTTTAACTTAATAGTATATTGTTAGGTGAGGCTCCTATATTAGATATATGCTACTGCCCAAAAATATCGAAAGATGCCAATGGGTCAACAGGTACTGCCGAATTAAGGTTTTACTTAATGTAGCTGGAACTATTCCAAAGCTGTATAGTGCTAAAGCTCAACGAAGGATATAGTTTTCTAGTTGTTGTTTTATAGAGCCTTTTTTGAGGCTCTTTTTATTTTTTATCAGGAGGTGAAATTAATGGAGACAGACCCTAGTTATTTATGGACAAGTAGAATACAACTATTAAAAATTAATAAGTGCAGAGAAGTTCTGCCTCCATTAGTGGAAGTAAAAGAATGTTCTCTCACAAAATAGGGAGGGCAATTTTATGAAGAAAAAGAATAAACTTTTATTTATACTAAGTATTATAGGACCAGGACTTATAACTGTTAATGCTGGTAATGATGCAGGTGGCATAGCCACTTATGCAACTGTAGGTGCTTCCTACGGCTATAAAATGCTATGGGGACTTTTACTAATAACCTTTAGCTTAGCTGTAATTCAAGAAATGAACGCTAGAATGGCTGTAGTTACGGGAAAGGGACTATCAGATTTAATAAGAGAAAATTATGGTGTGCGATGGTCATTATTCGCAATGAGTGTATTATTTATAGCTAACTTTGGAGTATGCGTTGGAGATTTTGCTGGAATTGCTGCAAGTATAGAGCTATTTGGCATCAGCAAATACATTACTGTGCCTATTATGGCAGTTTTAGTATGGTTACTCATAACAAAAGGTTCCTATAAGAAAACAGAAAAGGTTTTTTTAGCATTTACATTTATATTTTTTACTTATATTATAACATGTATAAGGGCTCATCCGAACTGGAGAGAGGTTATGAAAGCAACAGGGACACCTACAATAGATTTTAGTAAAGATTACATTTTAACATTTATAGGAATGATAGGAACAACAATAACACCATATATGCAATTCTTCCTTCAATCCTCAGTGGCAGATAAGGGCATTAGCATAAAGGAATATAAGTACGAAAAATTAGACGTATATTTAGGTGCTCTTTGGGGAGACTTAGTGTCATTTTTCATAATTGTTTGTACAGCGGTAACTCTATATAAGGCTGGTATTAAAATAGATAGTGCAGAGCAAGCTGCTATGGCTCTAAAACCTATTGCGGGTAATTATGCTACAATACTTTTTGCCCTTGGATTATTTGGTGCTTCAGTATTAGCTACAATGGTAATTCCATTATCAACTACCTATGCTATTTGTGAAGCATTTGGACTTGAAAGCGGATTAGATAATTCTTTTAGAGAAGCAAGGGCTTTTTACGGTATATTTACGTTCATGATTATATTTAGCTCTTCTTTAGTACTAATACCTAGATTGTCTCTTGTAGGCATCATGCTCGTTACTCAACAAATTGCAGGTATGTTGTGTCCAGTAATTCTTATATTCATGATATTGTTAGTAAATAATAATGAGATTATGAAGGAATATACAAATAATAAGCTTCAAAATATAATAGTATATATAACAGTAATATTTATTATTACTTTATCTACGGTACTATTTATATATCCGGTATTAGAGAAGTTAATAATATTATGGAGGTAAATTTAGATAGGACGTTATAAACTAATATTAGAATTGTCTAATATGCATAAAGTTATATATTTTTTAAGAGCCTCCTATATCATAGTAGGCTCTTTTTATTCTAATTATTTGAATCTATTATTCCACCCAAATAAGTGGAATTAAGCTAAGTGCTAGTCCAATCCCAAGTATTACACGGATATAAAGTGAAAGCCTTAAGTCATTTCTTTTCCAAACTAAATGTGCAAATGGCCAATAAAAAAGTAAATTACTAAAAAGTTGCCATGGAGCATGAAAATGATATATACAAAATAATATGGCATTTATAATAGGTGAAACAGATTCATACTCTGAAATTCTAGGAAGCAGGTATCCTCTAAAATATAATTCTTCTATCAAGGGTGCAATGATTCCTAACACAATAAAGCAAAGTATAAATGTAACTATTAAAGTAGTGGTAGAGTATTTTGGCGCATTGTATATAATGTCATTTACATTAAACCATTCGGGTAAAAAAGAAAAAATTTTATTTATAATTATTGGATCTATTACAAGTCCTATAAAACCAAGACATACAGCTCCCCAAATTACTAGAGCAGGTATCAATAAAAGATATTCATCCAAAGATAATTTTCTCTTAAAGTCAAACAATTCTTTTAAGGACATTTCTCCATTAATCTGTTCCCCCTGATAAAGTAAGTATCCAAGTTCAAAGGGAAGGGCTGTACAAATCATAGAAAGTATAAAAGCAAACATAGATGGAAATCCATATGCCACTGCAATAGGGGCAGTAAGGCAGTAAAAAGTAAGTGAAAGTAATCCTGGGAATAGGTGCAAAAATATTGATTTTAAAATAGAATGTTGTTCTATAGTTTGATTAGTTAAAGCTTCTTGAGACATAAAATCACTCCTTAAACACTGAAGAAATACTTATTATTTTTCTGCAGGAGAAATTACAGGGTTTCCTTCTCTATCTAAAAGGACAGTAAGTCCACCGGCATATCCATCGTAGGTAAACAAATAGTTTACTCCTGTTTTCTTATCAACGATTATCTTATAGCCCGAGAGTTTTCCCTGTTTGTAAACTACCTGGAACCTATCTTCACCTTTATTAAACATAAAATTCCCCCTTAATTTTATCCTCTATCTATATATACTAATTGACCTATATGTAATATCACTAATAAAAAAATTTCTTTGCATAATTTATTAAGTTATTTATACTAGAATAGTATAATAAAATTATGACATTTTAAGATAATGTTGAAATCTCAATCAATGGAGGAAGGAAGAAAGTTTTGAATGAGTTTAAAAATAAAGTTCTAAACCTGGCACAAGGGAAAGAGCATGCAGCTCTTACGTTGAATTTCATAAAGTGGATAGCTATGGGGAGCGTAGTAGGGCTTGTAGTGGGGCCATTGTCTGTATTATTTCTATGGAGCTTAGAGTTTGCCACAGATAAAAGAGGTGAGTATCCATGGCTTTTATATCTGCTGCCTATTGGAGGAGCATTAGTAAGCTTTATATATATAAGGTTTGGAAAAACGTCTTCACAAGGCAATAATTTAATACTTGAGCAGATTTATAAGGGAGACGGAGAAGTACCTTTAAGAATGGCGCCTTTAGTTTTTTTAGGTACGATTATAACTCATTTGTTTGGTGGTTCAGCAGGTAGGGAAGGAACCGCTGTTCAAATGGGAGGAAGTATAGCTGAATTTATAGGAAAGATATTTAAAGTTGATAAAGCTGACAGAAGGCTTCTTCTAATGTGTGGAATAAGCAGTGGGTTTAGTTCTGTATTTGGAACGCCGCTTGCTGGTACAATCTTTGGAATGGAGGTTGTAGTAATAGGCCATATGCATTATGAAGCATTAATTCCTTGTTTTACGGCAAGCTTTGTAGGAAATTTAGTGGCAACTTATTTAGGTGCTAAGCATAGTCATTATGCCCTTACTGGAATACCAGATATGACTTTGATTGTTACAGCAAAAGTAATTATTGCGTCTATACTATTTGGAATTATAAGTATAGCTTTTAGCGAAATGGTGCATAGTTTAAAGAGAGTATTTTCTAAATACTTTAAAAGCGGAATGGTTAAAAGCTTTGCAGGTGGACTTATAGTAATAATTCTTACATATATAGTAGGAACTCGTGATTATTTAGGACTAGGAACTCCAATGATACTGAGCTCTTTTGAAACTGTAGTATCCCCACTTGCATTTTTATGGAAGCTTATTTTTACATCCATAACTTTAGGTGCAGGATTTCAAGGAGGAGAGGTTACCCCTTTGTTTTTTATAGGGTCAACCTTTGGCAATGCTATATCTTCCATAATAAATCTATCACCTTCATTTTTAGCAGGACTTGGACTTGTTGCGGTATTTTGTGGTGCTACCAATGCTCCTATTTCATCCTTTGTACTTGGACTAGAATTATTTGGGGGACAGGGAATGATTTACATATTTATGGCATGTGTAATAAGTTATCTTTTTTCAGGACATTATGGAATATATACATCCCAATTAATTGGCGTAACTAAAAGTAAGATACTTCAAATGCCTAAAGGAACTACGGTAGGAAGTGTTAAGAATAAAAAATAAGGAGGAATACACTTTGAAAAATGCATATAAGGCTTACTATAATTCACCAATTGGAATAATTGAAGTTATATCAAATGAGAACGGGATTTTATCTGTAGACTTTGTTGAAAAACAAGAGGATACATCAGAAAGACAGCCAGAAGTACTAATACAGTGTATAAAAGAACTGGATGAATACTTTAAAGGACAGCGTAAAAGTTTCACTGTAAAACTAGAAATTCAAGGTACTGAATTTCAAAAAAAGGTTTGGAATGAGCTTACAAGAATACCTTTTGGAGACACAGTAAGTTATAAATATATTGCGGAAGCTATTGAAAATCCTAAGGCAGTTAGGGCCGTTGGAAACGCCAATCACAACAATTCTTTAGGAATAATAATACCTTGCCACAGGGTAGTTGGAACAAATGGTAAGCTTACAGGTTATGCAGGAGGGGTTTGGAGAAAAGAGTGGCTGCTTCAGCATGAAAAGAAATTTGGACAGTTTTGATATTGAATCTTAAGAATGATATTTGCATTTAGGAAGATGGTTCACTACGCAAAGAATCTTTAATACTTGTTCAATGTCTTCTACAATGCAAATACCATATTATATGTTCAATATTAAAATATCACCTAGTCAAAATCTCCTCTAAGAATTTTAAGTGCTGTAATTTCAGCTAGAAGTTCATAGGGAGTTTTTTTGCCTAGTGATCTTATTATAGGAAGTGGAGGACACCAGCCTTGGATAGCATGCTGAAGGAGAAAGGCTGAAACTCCACAGGAAAGAATAAGCCATTTTCTATTTACGAATTTACCCAAAATTAAGCTTGCAAGTATTACTGCAGCAGCATTGGCTTCTAAAATTCTTTCTGTATCCCATTCGCTTTGTAGTTCATCTATTCTTTTAGAAATTTCAGTTCTATCTTTTGTTTTATAATAAACTATATTTTTATAAATTCCATTAAGTATTTTTTCATTAGACTTTATATTTGTATTTAAAGCAACTCTATTTACACTCTTAGGAATAAGCCTATCATCTGTATATATGTCTTCTGTAAGCAATTTTTCAATAGCAGTTAATATATCCATTAAAAATCTCACCTTTCTAATTTAATAGGGTTATTTTATGCATTTAAAAGATGCATATACATAATAGTAAGAAAGGTGTTAAATAAATACTTTTATATTTATGACGTTACATAATTTCATTTATAGTAATTTTAGTCTATGCAAATTATTGAACAAACCGAAGTTGTTATAATATTTCCTGAGTCAAATCAATATACTTTAAAAGAAGCTTATTGATTTAATTGGAGGAAATATGACAAAAGCTAAAGGAAGAATTTTCACAGTAATCAGTTCACTTTTAATAATTTTATTAGGAGGGCTTTTATATTTAAACTTTTATGGTTCTAGAGATAAAGCAATTATGGTTATGGGTGGACAATTTCAAAAGCAGCCTGTTGAAAAAGAAGAACATAATATAACTTATCCAAAGACAGATACTGAAAGATACTTTCGTCCATCTAAACTTAGTATTTTAAATGATAAGAATTTTGATTATAAATTCTTTGATTTGTTTTCAGAAAAAGACTCTTCAAAAAATACACTTCCTGAATACCTTTTAAAGACTCCAGAAGGTACTATAATAAATTACTTTAGCATTTTAAGAGAATCAGAAAACTTAGATGAAAATAAAATGGGCGGATGCGGAACAATAGGCAATGCTAAATATCCATATCCTGCAGCCTATGCATTTTTATCATCAAGTTATAAGGGGAAATTAAGTTATGAAAAGTATCTTAAATCTTTTAAAAATATAGCGCATATAAACTTGATTAAGTTGAAAAGAGTGCCCTTTGATTTAAGTTATCCTACAAGTTTAAGATATTTTATAGAAATTGAAACTATAGAAGGATCAGAAAAGGATGGAACATATTTTTCTTATTATTATGGATATATATACCTTTCGCAAGAAGGAAACGGATATAAAATAGAGAATATAGATTTTTATGGAGAAGATTTTTTATGTGCAGCTTATCATGGATGGGCGCATAATGCTGAGGCATCCGTACTTATTAGGTATGGAAATTGGTGTTCACTTGTAAAGAAACTTCAGCCTACCAAGCAGGATGGATATGTAAAAAAGATATATTTTGAAGGTACAGATGGGCATGATTATTTAATTGAATTTATACAGTTAACCAACGATACAGATGTGGAAATAGCGCAATATAGAAAAATTAAGGATGGCAAATGGGAATTTATAAGACTTAACCCAGAAAAGTGTTTGGAAGATAAAAAGGAGTAAAATAGAGGAGGATAAAAATGTTTAGAGAAATCAGAAGAAAAGACAGAGGTATAGATACAACAGATGCTATAGAAATATTAAGAAAAGGTGAGTATGGAATTTTATCGACAGTAAATGAAGAGGGATATGCCTACGGTGTACCCCTTAGCTATGTTTATATCAATGATGCAATTTATTTTCATTGTGCAGTAACAGGACATAAACTTGATAACATTAAAAATAATAGCAAGACATCCTTTTGTGTTGTGGGAAAAACTCAGCCTATAGCTGAAAAATTTACAACTAATTATGAGAGCGCAATAGTTTTTGGAAAGGCTGAAGAAGTGTATAGTGAGGAAAAATATAATGCACTTATAGGAATATTGGACAAGTATTCGAAAGACTATATGGAGCCAGGAATAGAACATATTAAAGAAGCAAATAACAGGGTAAAAGTTATAAAAATATCTATTGAAAATGTTACAGGTAAGGCAAGAAGATAATATAAAAATATTACGACATTTTAAGATAATGTTGAACCTACCGTATAGAATTTGCATCTAGGAAAGCGTTCATTTCGCTAAGACCGACTAATATTTATAAATAAAGTCGCTCTAAAGCTCATTCAATGCTTTCTTAAATGCAGAACCCATACGGAAGATTTAACGTCGTAATATCCTTTAAAGTTCACTAAAATTTATTTTTTTGTCTTACTATTTATATCCAAGCTTTTAAGTGCCTTTAAGTAATGATTTGCTTCTCTTAAAACGTGATCAGAAAGTAGGGGCAATATTATAGATTTTACTTTGCAAGAAAGTATGCCTTCTGTTCCTTGAATTTTGAAATCTCTAAGTTTTGTAGTAGCTTTTAAGCTATCTCTAGTTACTTCTTTAATTTTTGACATATCATCAAAAAGTTTTAATGCTCTCTTATTTAACTCATCAAATTCATCGCCAAACTTATCAGCCATTTCAATTAATACTTCTTCTGTTGGATCTAACATTCCCCTTATAAATTTTGAGTGTTCTGCCATAATTTCATTCCAGAAGCTTTCCTGTTTAACGATTTCTTTATTTATGTCCATATCAACTCTTTTTTGTAGCTTTGTAAGCATACTAAAATAAAACAATGCTTCTTCTAGCACATGTTCTGTAAGTGCAGGGTAAAGTCCTATAAACATCTTGCATTTAAAAACATTTTCTTTTAGCGTTGATTTTATTTTAATAACGGTATTCATGACATCCATGATTTTTTGATTTAATGAAAATACTTTTTCGGTAAGTCCTTTAGTAGTCTCCATAGCATTGAATTTAGGGAGTGCAAGTTCTGCCTTTGTAAATTTTGTGTCAATTGGTAAGCCGGTATAAAATTCTGTAGTGTCTTCAGCTTTCAATGTATATTTTGTAACTATATCACCAGTTTCGTCCACAGCTGGAGATATAACTCCTCTTGATAACATTATTGTATGTCCAAGCAACTTTTCAAGATTGGATTTTAAAGTATTAATATTACCCATTAAGTAAGCGTCTTTAGGCATAAGGAAAGCACTTACAAAGATTAGATGTTCCTTCATTATTCGTAAGAAGAATAAGTTTAGTTCTAATGAATTTTTTACAAATTGCTCGTTAGAAAGCATGATTTTCTCCTTTATTTTATAACTTACATAATTAGTATATTTGAATAGGTTACTAAAGGTTCATCATATTATAGAAATAGTATGATATTTTAAGATAATGTTGAACCTACCGTATAGAATTTGCATCTAGGAAAGCGTTCATTTCGCTAACAGTGGCTAATATTTACAAATTCAAAATGCCTAAGCATCCTAAACTCGCTGTGGCTCAGACAGTAGGAGGCTCTATACGGTATTTTAAATTTATAAATAAAGTCACTCTGGAGCTTATTCAATGCTTTCTACTATGAATTCTGTATTGTAGAAAGCATTGAACAAGCAATTAGAAGCTTTTATCTGTCAACTTAAATCAGCGTAAAGAACTTTCTGCTGTTTGAGCGTAAGCGAGTTTAGAAAGTTTAGGAGATTTAAATTGACAGATATTGGAGCTCATTTGCGTAGTGAACGCGTTGCATAATTTATAGAAATCTATGATTTTATTATAAATTAGCATATCTCAGTAAGCTGAGATGTTTCATTAACAATGCAGAACCCATACGGAAGATTTAACATTAAAAACGTCGCAATATCCTGTTAGTTATACTGACTATCTTGAAACCCAGACTTCGCATCCTTCAAAGGGATTAGCAGTTCCAATATAGAGTTTACCATTCTTTGAAGGAAGTAGATTTCTCAAACCATAATTACGAGGATTTCCAAGGCCGTTTAAACTTATATATCTCCAGTCAGAGCCATCATTGGAAACCCATAAGTCCCCACCAAAGGTACCTTTTATAGTAGCTAAAGATTGTATAAGGGATTCTATTAGTGGTGCATAATTGTAGTCGAAGTCTAAGGAATCAATATTTAAGGCTGCCTGATTTTCTGTATTTGAGGCAGATAATCTTGATATAATGCTAGGAAATCTTGCTATTAAAGTTTTCAATAAAGTGGCAAATAATATTGAATCATCCCAGGTGCCTAAATACAGCCTATTGTTATGAACATCAAGCTGCCAGCAGTAAGCATTAGAAATATCCCAAAGACCAGCTGGAATATTGGGTCTTCTAATTCCTCTAGTAGTTGGATTTGTAGGAGAAATAGCTTCATTTCCTATAACTACCTTCCAAGCGTCATTAGATGAAACGCGTATAAGATCAAAGCCTTTTGGGGGAACAAACCTTTGGCTAGGGTCTATACTGAAAACTCCAAACCATATTCCTGTTCCAACGTATAAATCTCCTTTGAAAGCTTTCATGCTTAAAGGTAATTGATTTAAGGCTTCACCAGCACCTTTATCTACAACAAGTTTCCAATCATCCTCTATAGGGGATACTCTATTAGTTCTCCAAACTTCAAATCCTCCAGGAGGAGCCGTACCAATATAAAGATGATTATTAAAGCTTTCCATTGAAGCAATTTCTCCACGAGGATTATTTGCTCCTGTTCCTATTTGAACTCGTGTCCACCCATTTTCAGGTTCGTTTGTTTCATATAAAATAGTCTCTAAACTTCCGCCAAGTCCTTTCATTACGCCTAAATACATTCTTCCGTTATGCTCTACCATGGCTCTTGCTGTGTCGCCTTCTGTAAGACCATCACTTACGTCCTCCCAGTTTTCACCATCTTCGGACATTAACATTTTGACTGCAGACGAGAATGAATTAGCAGCAGCTAATAATACTTTTTTTCCTGATGCTGTAGTGAAGTTAATCATATATCTAAAATCGCCTATGCCATCTTGAGGATTAGACTTATAAACTTGTGTCCAATTTTCAGATCCATCTTTGTTATAGCGCCAAATTTCAGCTCCTGGGTTTATGGAAGGCCTTGGGATAAATACTTCGGGTATATATTGTTCAGGTAGATTAAAGACGAATCTTAAAACTGTATAAACTATATTTTTTCCTACCCCAACATATATATAATCGCCTAATTCCCCCATAGCCCAGGCATAATTATTCTGATGTCCTAAATTACGGTCTTCATAAAAACCATTAAAAGGTGTTATTTTTTCAAATCTATTCATAAACATCACTCCTTATATGAGTTATGCATGATTTACATGATTTGTAGAAATCTTTGATTTCGTTGCAAATCAGCACATCCCAATTCATTGAGATGTTTCCATATAAAATTAAGATAACATCCCAAGCTTGTACTATAATATATGATGGAGAATTGATAATGTCACATTTTACAGAATCATTAGAAAAAAAAGTTATTGACAACCTTTGACTATGGTAATATAATAAAAAACAATAAAAGCGAATAGGACTTATCAAGAGTGGTGGAGGGACTGGCCCGATGAAACCCGGCAACCAATATATATTATTGTGATATATATAAGGTGCTAAATCCTGCAGCGTAAGCTGAGAGATGAGGGTAGACGGGATCTTTTCAGACCTAAGGTTATCCTTAGGTCTTTATTTTTTTATTAGATAGTAGGGGGTGCAGCAATGATTGAAATAAATAATGTTAATAAGTTTTTTGGAGAAGATCAGGTTTTGCAAAATGTAAGTATTACTATAGAAAAGGGAGAAATATATGGAATTGTAGGACACAGTGGGGCAGGGAAATCAACACTTTTAAGATGTATAAATGGACTTGAAGGTTATGATTCAGGAAACGTAATAGTAAATAACAAAGAAGTAAAAGAGCTTAAAGAAAGAGAACTTAGAGAGTTTAGAAAAAACATAGGTATGATATTTCAAAATTTCAGTTTGTTAAATAGAAAAAATGTGTGGCAAAATATAGCTCTTCCTATGGAAACCTGGAAATATAGTAAGGAAGATATAAATAAAAGAGTAAGAGAACTTTTATCTCTTGTAGGATTAGAGGATAAGGCTCAAAGTATGCCAAAGGAGCTAAGTGGAGGACAGAAGCAAAGGGTGGCAATTGCAAGAGCATTAACTCTTAATCCGGAAGTTTTATTATGTGATGAAGCTACTTCAGCATTAGACCCTAAGACAACAAAGTCCATTTTAGAATTATTAAGAGAGATAAATAATAAATTAGGCATAACAATTGTAATAGTAACTCATCAAATGGAGGTTATAAAAGAAGCTTGCTCAAAAGTTGCATTAATGGAAGGTGGAAAATTAATTCAATCTGGAAAGGTAGAAGAAGTATTCCTAAATCCAAGTAAAGATTTAGAAAATCTTTTGGGAGAAGAAGAGATATTGCCAGAAGAGGGGATAAATATAAAGTTATTCTTCCCAAAGGAGATAAGTAAGAGTTCTGTAATAACAGCTATGGCTAGAGAACTTAACATAGACGTGTCCATTGTTTGGGGAAAACTTGAGAAGTTTAATGGAATAGTACTTGGAAGCCTTGTAATTAATACTACAGAAGATAAGAAGAATCAAGTTACTTCTTATCTAGATAAAAAAAATGTACATTGGGAGGTGCTATAAAGTATGGTAACTCAAATATTACTTCCAGCTTTAGGTGAAACTTTAATCATGGTTTTAATTTCTACAGCTTTAGCAGTATTAATAGGATTTATACCAGCAATTATAATGATAATAACAGCTAAAGATGGATTAAAGCCAAATGAAGCAGTTTATAAAATTTTAGATACAATAATAAACATTTTAAGATCATTTCCTTTTATAGTTTTGATGGTAATACTTATACCAGTGACAAGGTTTATAGTAGGAAAGTCCATTGGAACCCCTGCTGCAATTGTACCACTGACTATAGGTTCAGCACCTTTTGTAACAAGAATTATAGAAGCAGCTTTAAAAGAGGTGGATAAAGGAGTGGTTGAAGCTGCAAAATCCTTTGGGGCCAGTATTTCACAAATTATATTCAAAGTAATGCTGCCAGAAGCACTTCCTTCTATTGTATCGGGGATAACTCTTACAGTAATTAGTGTAGTAGGATTTTCGGCAATGGCAGGAGCTATTGGTGCAGGTGGGCTTGGATATGTGGCAATAAGATATGGATACCATATGTTTAGAAATGATGTTTTGATAGCTACAGTAATAGTTTTAGTAGTTTTAGTTCAAGTGCTTCAAAGCATAGGAACTTTAATATATAAAAAAGTAAACAAATAAAAATATTTTAATAAATAGGGGGCATTTTATAATGAAAAAGAGAATATTATCAGCAATACTTGCAAGTACAGTAGTTTTAGGGGCAATTGGCCTAACAGGATGTGGCAATAAGGAAGCAGCTCAGCCTGCAGAGAAAAAGAAGATAGTTGTTGGGGCAACTCCAGAACCACATGCACAAATATTAGAAAAGGTAAAACCTATACTAGAGAAAAAAGGTTATACTTTAGAAATCAAGGTGTTTGATGATTATGTTATTCCAAATACAGCAGTTGAACAAGGAGAATTAGATGCAAACTTCTTTCAACATATTCCTTACTTAGAGCAATTTAATAAAGAAAAAGGTACTCATTTAGCTTCTGTTGCGAAAGTTCACTTAGAACCAATGGGAGTATACTCTGATAAAATTAAAAATTTAAAAGATTTAAAAGATGGAGCAACAATAGCAGTACCAAATGATTCAACAAATGGATCAAGGGCTTTAAGATTACTTGAAAAAGAAGGAATTGCTAAGTTTAAAGAAGGAGAATTAATCACTAAATTAGATATTACTGAAAATCCTAAAAATATAAAAATAGAAGAGTTAGAAGCAGCTCAGCTTCCAAGAACTTTAAAAGATGTTGATGTAGCAGTAATAAATACAAACTATGCTCTGCCAGCAGGATTAAATCCAACTAAAGATGCTTTAGCAATTGAAGCAAAGGATTCACCATATGCTAACATTATTGCAGTAAAAGAAGATAATAAGGATAAAGAATATATTAAAGCTTTAGTTGAGGCTATTAACACACCAGAAATTAAAAAGTTTATAGAAGAAAATTATAAAGGGGCAATAATTCCATCATTTTAAAAATAAATTCGCCTTTAGAATATATTCTTTGTAATATGACAAATAATAAGGTATACTAGAGATATTGTATAAAATCAAATTTTGGAGGCGGTATTATTAGTAAGGATGTTATGCTAAACGAGCAGATTAGAGAAAAGGAAATTAGATTAATTGATGGAGAAGAAAGCAAAATTGTAAGCACAAGAGATGCTTTAATGATAGCTGAAGAGAGAGAACTAGATTTAGTTATGATTTCTCCTAATGCCAATCCACCTGTATGTAGAATAATGGACTACAGTAAATTCCTTTATGAGCAATCTAAAAAGGAAAAGGAAAACAGAAAAAATCAAAAGGTTGTTAATCTTAAAGAAGTAAGATTAAGTCCAACAATTGATGTGGGTGACATTCAAATTAAAGCCAATAATGCTAAAAAGTTTTTAACTAATGAAGATAAAGTTAAGGTTTCCATTAGGTTTAAAGGAAGACAAAATAATAATACTCAAGTAGGGTATAAAATTATGGAGTCATTTGTTGAGTTAATAGGAGAAATTGGAACTATTGAAAAACCAGCAAAACTTGAAGGAAACAATATGACTATGATTTTAGCACCGAAAAAATAAATTGCAGTGCAATTTAGTATAGTCACTAAATCCCTAGTGTCTAAACATTATTAGATACTAGGGATTAGCTATTTTTTGATATTTACTATGATGAAATTAATCCTGAAGATGGGTGCACACTTTCTTGTAGGCATACTCAATGCAGGAAGTTAAATTATTATTATCTTTTCCTCCACCTTGTGCTGAAAAGTCGCTTCCACCGCCTTTTCCATCAATTAAAGTTATTGCATCCTTTAAAAGTAAATTCATGCTTATAACTTTTAAATCCTTTGAACACATAAAAATTAATTGAGCTTTATCTTCAGTTTTTATTGCAAATAAAACTATAGTCTTAGGATAGAATACTAATTTAGAAGCTAATAAGTTTATGTACTTTAAATCGCCATTGTCAAATATATTTTTAATTATCTTAACTCCGTTTATATTTTCAGAGCTATTTAAAATTTCTTTAACTTCATATTCCGCAACCTGTGCCTTTAAGACTCCCTTTTCACTTAGAGCATCATTGAGTTCATTTCTAAGATTTTGCACTTTTGCTAGGGCATCTTTTTCATTACCACATTTTAATAAATTAAACATAGATTTTATGTACTCATGTTTTAAAATGTAATCAGAAACTGCCCGTGAGCCGCATAAAAATTCTATTCGAGTATTCTTTCCCAAGGTTTCCCACTTAACAATTTTAATTACTTGAGCCTCTATAGTGGAATTTGTAAGTAGTTCGGCATACGGAGCTATAATAATATCTTCAATTTTAACTACTCTAATCTTTTCATTTCCCTTTGGGGAAACTTTCTTAACCGATAGTTTTTTTAGCTCTGATTTTGTTGCATAAAAGCTTTCGATGCTAATGTTATTAAAAACTATTTTATTAGCCATTTCCTCAACTCTTTTGATTTCATCAAAGGTAATAATCTTATCTATATCAATATAAGTGTAATTATCCTCATAGTGAAATTTAACTGTATTTGCATTAAATAGTTCTAAAAAGTAATGAGAAAGTAAAGCCTTTCCAAGATTATGCTGCATACAATTATATTTTTTACTCCAATTTATAGTACATTTCACCTTATGAATTTTTATAGGCTTTGTTTCAAGCACATGATATACTTTTTCAGCATTCTCATAGACATAAATTACAGGGATAGAAGTTATTTCTCCTGTATCACAAGGCATATTTTCTGAACCGGGATAAAAATAGGTTTTATCTAATTCAACATGATATTTATTATCTTTTTCAACTATATTTAATATCTCAGCAGTAAATTCATTCATATATGGATTTTCATAATAAAGCTTTTCCAATAGTATTCACTCCTTAAAAATGTGGCAATATCCTTTTATTTTATCACAAAGTATAATTATAGTTTATCCTTTTGGTGGAAATATATAAAAATATAACCTATAATTTTAATATATAATAAAGTTCTCATATAATATTTATATGGATAATAGATACACAAGAAATGGAGTTGAAAAATCATGATAGAAAATAAGTTAACACTTAGCTTATTAAAAGATAAGTTTGGGGTATGTAGATTAGATATTAATGAAGCTATTCCAAGTTGGGGATTAAAAGGCACATTTTTTTCAATAACTAAAACGGCAGATGAGTTATCTATTGTATGTAATGAAGAAAGTATCCCAAGTAATATAAAATGTGAAAAAGAATGGAAGGCATTAAAGATCGAGGGGCCGTTAGATTTTTCACTCATAGGTATACTTTCTAAAATCAGCAGTTTGCTAGCTAAGGAAGGTATAAGTATATTTGCTATTTCAACCTATGACACAGATTATATTTTAGTTAAGGAAAGCCATATTAAAAATGCAATAAGCGTATTATTGAGTAATGAATATCATGTAATTAAATAAAACATATTTTAAATATAATAAATAAGTTATCACTTAAATATATAGCAAAGTTATTATTTACAAACTAGTACAAAGGAGAAATTTCTAAATGAACATTCAAATTTATGGAACTAAGAAGTGTTTTGATACAAAAAAAGCAGAAAGATACTTCAAAGAAAGAAAAGTTAATTATCAATTTATAGATTTGACAATAAAAGCATTAAGTAAAAGAGAACTTGAAAGCGTTAAAGCAGCAGTAGGACTTTCAAATTTAATAAATAAAGAATCTAAGGAATATGAAAAGTCAAATCTTCAAAATATAAGAAACGATAGTGTTAAAGAAGAAATACTTTTAAATAATCCAAAGCTTTATAAAACACCAATAGTAAGAAATGGTAAGCAATCAACTATAGGCTATGAACCAGAAGTCTGGAAAGAATGGGAGTAAGTTAGGCATTAGGAGTAAAGTACTAAGGAAAATGGAAACTTCAGCAATGAGAAGTTTCCATTAAATATATTTATACAAGGTATCACTAATTTAAAATCTTCCTAGCACCTATTAGGACATACTTCCTGATGAGCTGCTAGAGCTATTTTGTTGTTTGTTTTGGGTAGAATTTTGACTACTTTGTGATTGACTTTGGCCCTGACTTTGATTCATACCAGGTTGCATCATGTTCTGGCCTAAAGTTGATAGTGCCTGAGGAATTTTATCCATCATTTGTCCCATAGTACTTTTTTCGTTTACAGGAAGCATTGATACATTATCCTTATCTATAACTATAACTGAGCTTGTAGAAACTCTAGCACCTAAACCAACACCATTAGAAGCGTTAGTACTATTTACTGCTTGCATTTTTGTTGACATGCCAGTATTTCCATAACCAAGTGTAACAGACATTACAGGAACTAAAGTTTTATCTCCTACAGATAGTGGTTTACCTAAAACTGAATCTGTATCTACAAAATTGTGAAGGTCTGAAAATAATGTACCTAGATTTTGTGAAAAGTTTGTAGTATCATTCATAATAAAATCCTCCCTTTATTTATTAGCATTCAAAGGCTGCATTGCTAAATTTAATTTTCTTAATTTAAAAAACGTAGTTATTATTGAAATTGCACTTATTTGAGCTGTACCCGTTATATTGAAGTAGTCGTAATTCATATTGAAATCAGGATTATTGTATATAACATTTATACCAAAATAAGTTGATGCTAAATTAATAGCACCGCAAACCATTCCAGTGATAGAAGGATCCTTAAAGCCATAAGAAGCTTCAATATCAATGGAATGAGGCTTTAAATTACGTGTAAGTTGTATTTTTTCAATATAATCTTTAGCATGATTAAGTGTTTTATTTGTAAGATTTTTAGTTAAAACTTTTTTATTAAGTAAATATAGTGTGTAAAACATTTGTTTATCAGTTTTAACTATGACTAATTTTAATAATGGTTTTAACCATGTTGTAATTATATTGAAATTTGTACACTCCTGAGAGCTAAATGCAAATGAAACTTTTAAAGGTACGGTAATTAATAATGCTGCAAGTATCAAAGATAAAAACACAAGTACAAGTATGAAGTTTGAAAGTATATACATATACAACATCTCCGTTTACTATAAGAAGCATGCATGGTCTATAGAAAATTATAATTTTGTTATAAGCCAACACATATCAATTTGAAAGCATAATTGATTAATTATGCTTTTATATATAGTATGGGAAGTATTAATCAAAGTATTAGTTGTAAGTTATTGATAAGTTATCAATATTTGATGTTATTATAATAAAATGTAATTTTAAATTTAATATCAAGGTAAATTTGTGAGTAAGGTAAAAATATAACATTTATTGGAGGTGAAGAATTATGAAAAAGAGATGTTTGTGGTGTGGCGAGGATGAGCTTTATATAAAATATCATGATGAAGAATGGGGAGTTCCTGAATTCAATGATAACAAGCACTTTGAATTTTTAGTATTGGAATCTGCTCAAGCAGGTCTAAGTTGGATTACAATTTTAAGAAAAAGAGAAAATTATAAAAAGGTATACGATAATTTTAATGTTAATTTAGTGGCTCGGTATGATGAAGAAAAAGTCCAAGAGTTATTAAAGTATGATGGAATAATAAGAAATGAAAAAAAGATTAGAGCTTCTATAAATAACGCTAAAAAGTTTATTGAGGTTCAAAATGAGTTTGGGAGCTTTAGTAAATATATATGGAATTTTGTTGGGGATCAACCTATAGTTAATTCTTGGGAGGTGGAATCTCATATTCCATCTAAAAATGAATTATCTGAAATAATAAGCAAGGATTTAAAGAAAAGAGGATTTAAATTTTTGGGACCAACTATAGTATATTCGTATTTGCAAGCTATGGGAATAATTAATGATCATATAGTGGAATGCTTTAAGTATGAAGAGCTAAAATCCAAATAAAATAATGAAGTTTTGAAGGGATTTAATATAAGATAGTTGAAATATTAAATATAGATTCTATTTATTTATCAAGCTTAATTTTTGAGTTCTAGACAATTGCTTTATGGCATATTCCCTCTTTTGGGCAGAAATTTTATCATCGTGTTCTTCAAAATATACAAGTTTTATCGGAAGCCTGCAGCGGGTATATTTTGCACCTTTGCCACTAGAATGAGTTTTTATTCTTTTATTTAAATCATTTGTCCAACCAGTATATAAAGTTTTATCAGAGCATTCTAATATATAAACATAACACATAAGCTAGTCCACCGTCCTTGAAATAGGAATAAGGTACTAAATACTAGGAAACTAATATGCACCATTAAGCAAATTATATCATAGTTTTATTTAGAATCTCTAGTCGTTAAGCTCTAATCTTTAGCGACTGGAGAGTGAAGAGAAAATAAAAGGTAGGGGATTCAATGAAAGAAAAAGGTTATCTAAGAATTGTTAAAGCCTTAAGTCTAGCAGTAATTTTAATGTTTACTTTATATTTTCAAGGCTGTAATAGTAATGATACAGGTAAAGAAAATAAGAATGATATAGTTAAAAGCAGTGGAGAGATTGTAGAAACAAAACTTACGGATAGAGAAAGAGAATTACTTCAAGGATTAGATGTAGATAAATATTTTATATTTGACGCTAATATTAAAGATAAAAAGATAGGTTCTTTAGAACTTTGGGTGGATTATTATGAAAAGGGGAGTTTTAAAAATAAGTCTTTTGGATTGAAAAACGATATTCAATTGACTAAAGAAGAAAATATTAAAATGATTTTTTCAACTCAAAAGGTTATGGGAAGCAAATCTGAAGAAAAATGGACATTTTCTACATCATCTAACACAGGTGGTGGAAAAGGAAGCACTAATATTAAATTTTCTCAAATTATTCGAGGGCTAACTTGGTCAAGTATTCAAAGAAGTAAAATAGTTACTGAAAAAGAGATAATTTTAGCAGCTATTGCTGGAACTGAGGGAAATAGTATGTCAAGCATTTCTATTGATGAGATTAATGCAGATGATGAAGTTATTAAAAACAAAGCAATTGAAAGACTTTTAAAAAATGATTATGTTTATATAATAAAATGTAAGTTTAAATAAAATTATAGACATGTTTTAGGCAATAGGTGCTAAGTACAATGTGTTAGAAAATGTAGAAACTTTGCTGTGAAAAGTTCCATCTTATACTAGTATCTAGCACCTTTGGCCTAAAACACAGTAAGGCTTTTTACTGGTTTTGATTAATCATTGCTTGAGACTTTTTATAACTATCAGATAGCTGCTGATTAGGAGAAATATAAGGATTTTCCCAACCACGATTTATTGCAAGTTCTAAGCCTCCAGAGTGGCCAGCAATCACCTCACTTAAAGATGATGAATACATTGCTCTAAGTTCTGGAGTAGCACTTGTTAAAGCTGCATTAAGATATGCATTAGCGAGTCCTGTTGAGCCAGCTAACATATCATGAGATATAACTTCATCATTAATATCTGTAGTATTTTGAACTATATTACTTAATAAAGTCATATTACTGTACCTCCTGTATTATATTATTTTCGTTGATAAATTGTTGAATTCCTTTTATTCTGCCTTCTGTTGCTAATATGCCTGCTTCAGCTTGTTGTTTTAATTCTTTATCGGATATTAAACCCTGCATAGCTTTTGAAACTGCTAAACCATCTTTCTCCATTTTAAGCAAGGATGTTAAAGATAATACTTCTGCTTCAGAAAGTTTTCTCATATTAATTACCTCCAATTTATAAAATCTAACCGCAATTTATTGTGCGTAATTTTAAAATTATTAATCATGTAATTTTTTGGAGTGTAAGTCATTGAATTTGTAGAGGTTTATATATAAATTGTAATTAACTATTAGTCTTTATAAATTAAAGAGGGGATGTATAAATGAAAAAAAGAATATTCTACGGTATTATAATATTAATTTTTATATTAAATGTAAAATTATTTTTTGATGTATCTTACATTAAAAATGAAATTAACTCAATACGAAATACCACATTACACTTAGATAATAGAATAAATGATATTAGCTCTAATGTTTCAAGAACGCTTAATGAGTTTTATGAACAAAAAAAGTGGATATATAATGCAGAGCACAATGTGCTTAGTTTAAGTAAGGATCTAAAAGAGGTAAAGATTGATTTTAAATGGAGTTTACGCGAGCTTAGTAATGACTACACGGTTTATCTTTTCTATGGGGCAGTGGAAGGAGAGACTCAAAATGTGGTTAAGTGGAATGAGATTAAGGCTCAGGATTTAGGAAATTTAAATTATGCATGTGCATTAACTATTCCTTATTTAAACAATTATCAGTTTAAAGTAGTTGCCAAAAATAATAAAAATATAATCAATGAGAAACTTGAATATATCCCGTTTTTGGATAAATTTCATAAAAGAATTAATATAAATGCTATGCCTAATACGAAGACATTTTCAAAGGGACAGGTAGATTTGAAATTTGTTGTAGATATCTCGAATAGATATGATTTAAGCTTTGAGAGAGGTACTTCGGAAATTGATGGGAATAAACTTAAAATAAAGAATATAACAGTAAAAGTTTATAGTAACAATCAATTGAAGAATGAAAATAAAATATTAGAAAATGGAAGCATAAAGAATAACAATGCCTCTTATAGAAAACCTATTAGAATGCCAGAAGAAATAAAACTAGAAGAAATACATTATGAAGGTAACATTGAGTATGACACAGATTCTAATGAACATAGCAGAGAAAAGATAGAAGTAATAGTAGAAGACTATATGGGAAAGGTTTATACCAATGTTAGCCATGAAATATAAGAATATTAATTTTCTTTTCAGACCTATATAATAAATATAAAAGTATCATTGATTAATCTCTAATAGATAAAAGTGTGATTATCACTAAATTATCGTTAGGGATTAATTTAATTTTATGATATTTTGATATTTTTATTTATATGGGAGAAATTAATAGAATGAGGGAGATGATGACATGGAAGATAAAGAATATTTATTAGATGCAAATATAATTATAAAGCTTTGGAAAAAATGTCCTCAAGTAATAGATGCAATAAAAGATACAGAAAACATTGATTTTAAAGTTTCTAAGCATATAGCAGGAGAGCTGTCTACTAAGGAGTTTAAAGAATTTAATGGAGTACCTGTACTTACAAATAAGTTTCTAAAATTACTAGATCACATAATAGAAGCAAGTAGCTGTAGTATAAAAGAGAAATTGATCCCTAACGCAGATATTAGATATGATTATAAAAAAAATATATATTATATAAATGAGAATAAACTTTCTAAAAATGATTATGAGTTGATATGTATTTGTATTGATAAGGAATATGTTTTAGTTACTGATGATAAGAAAATACAACGGGGTGCTAAAATTATATTAGGAAATACCAGTGTACTAAGCTTTGATGAATTTATTGAGGAGTTAAAAAGTTTTAATATATTTATTGAATAAGAGGGGATGCAAATGCTAAGACAATTTAAATTCATTAAAAAAGTCGATAGGCTGTAATCACTAGCCGCTAAATGTTATTAAGCAGTTTACTATAGTGGCTAGTGATTGATGATTAGCGACTAAATAAATATTAAGAAAATATACTCAAAATATCTTAATTTTGATGTTGACTTTTAATCTAGAACCTAGATCCTGAATTAAAGCATCTTCCATCTGAGTATAATAAATTGTAAAGGCTTGCATGTCTGAGCTCATCTGTTATGATTTCACCTAACATATTTAGCTGAATTCTATTTTGAAGGGCAAATACAATTCTTCTATATCTTTGAACAGCAGCAAGCTCTCCAAGTAATGCTTTTTTAATTCCATCGCAATAAGAAGTAGGTTTTTCAAATTGACTTTCAGTTGAAATAGGGAGCCTTCTTCCTGTTAAGTCGAAATAAATTCTTCTAAACATTCTATTATGCTTTCTTTCGTCATTTCTAATGGTTATAATTATATTTCTTGCCTCTTGTGTAGGGGCAACGCTTATTAAATAATTATAGAAAAGCTCATCTTCCCTTTCGCCAGATACTGCATTTCTTATAAGACCAATTGCTGTATTAAGGTTACCTGGATAGGTATACTCACCTAATTCAGCGGATGTAATATCCTGTTGAGCCATCGACGTACCTTGTTGTTGACTAGGTATTCCTTGCTGACCCTGCGTACCTTGTTGTTGGCTGGGCATACCCTGCTGACCCTGCATACCTTGTTGTTGACTAGGCATACCCTGCTGAACATGCATACTTTGTTGTTGGCTAGGCATACCTTGCATACCTTGTTGTTGACTTGGCAAGCCCTGATGCTCTAGTATACCTTCTTCCTCACCCATTACATCTGGCACACCAAATATATCTGGTTGCCCAATAATATCCTCTTCTTGAACGGCAAATCTATATTCATTTTGGAAAAAGGGACAGTTGTAAAAATACATTTACTTTCCTCCTAAGAAATTAAGTACATTAATATGGTATGAAAATTATTAATGGAGTGTTACAATATAGAAAAATTATAAATATAAATAATAGTTAGGGGAATAGTATATGTATATTGACACAGAGCTTGACAATTTCAAATTGAGATTTGCTGAAAAAAATGATACTGAATTAATTTTAGAATTTATTAAAGAATTAGCTGAATATGAAAAAATGTTAGATGATGTAGTGGCTACAGAAGAAGTATTAAGAGAATCATTGTTTCAGCGCAAAACTGCTGAAGTTGTCATTGGAGAATATGAAGGTGAGCCTGTGTGCTTTGTATTATTTTTTCATAATTTTTCAACGTTCCTAGGACGACCAGGGCTTTATTTAGAAGATTTATATGTAAAACCTCATATGAGGGGAAAAGGGATAGGTAAGATTATGCTTTCCTTTTTAGCAAATCTAGCCGTTGAAAGAAAATGTGGAAGATTTGAATGGTGGTGTCTTGATTGGAATGAACCATCAATTAAGTTTTATAAGCACATGAATGCAGTGGCAATGGATGAATGGACTGTGTATAGATTGACAGGAGAACATCTAACTGATTTAGCTAAGGAATTTGAAAAATAATTATATAATTATTATATAGGAGGTTTTTCATGAGGGAATTAAAAAAAGATGTTTATTGGGTTGGAGGAATTGATTGGATAGTAAGAGCTTTTCACGGAGGGGAATTATCAACACATAGGGGAAGTACATATAATTCTTACATTATAAAAGATAAAAAAACGGTACTTATAGATACTGTTAAAGAGAAACTGACAGATGAGTTTTTGCAAAATATAAAGGAAGTAGTTGATCCTAGTACAATTGATTATGTTGTAGTAAATCATGCAGAGCCAGATCATTCAGGAGCATTACCACATATTATGAAATATTGTCCTAATGCAACTATAGTTGTATCAAAGAAGGGCCTAGAAACTACTAAAAAGCATTATCATGGAAATGAGAGTTGGAATTTTAAAGTTGTAGGCACAGGAGATAAGATAAATATAGGCGAAAATGATATTAATTTTGTGGAAGCAAGTATGCTTCACTGGCCAGATAGCATGTTTACATATTTAAATGGAAAAGATATATTATTTTCAAATGATGCTTTTGGGCAGCACTATGCATCTTCAGATATATTCAATGATATGGTGGATGAAGATGAGGTTTGGCAAGAGTCATTAAAATACTATGCAAATATATTAACGCCTTTTAGTAAACTTGTTACTAAAAAAATAGAAGAGTTACAGGAAATGAATTTGCCTATTGATATAATAGCTCCAGCTCATGGTGTTATATGGAGAAAAAATCCTATGGGCATTGTCCAAAAGTATTGTGAATGGGCAAAGGGAAATTCAGAAAAAAGTGTAGTTATTTTATATAATTCGATGTATGGAGCAACTCATAAAATGGCCGATTATATAGGACGTGGTATCGCTGAAGCAGGATTAAGTTACAAAATTTATAATTCTGCAACTGCAGATAAAAATGATGTTATTACGGAGATTTTTAAATCAAGAGGGATATTACTTGGCTCATCTACCATAAATAATGGAATATTAACTACTCTTAGTCAATATATTGATGAGTTAATGGGACTTAAATTCATAAACAAAGTAGGAGCTTCTTTTGGAAGCTATGGTTGGAGTGGAGAATCTCCTAAGATACTCAAAGAGCATTTGGAAAAAGCTAAAGTAAAGGTGCTAGAGGAACCATTAAGTATAAAGTACACACCAACTGAGGAAGAACTGCAGCAATGTGTACAGTTTGGAAAGAGCTTTGGGGAAAAGTTATTAAAAGAATTCTAAAGGGAAGTTACGACATTTTTAATGTTGAACATATAGTATGGAATTTGCATCGTAGAAAGCATTGAATGAGCTTTAGGGTGGCTTTATTTATAAATTCAAAATACCGTTAAGAGCCTCCTACTGTCTGAGCCTACGGGGAGCTTAGGAGGCTTAGGGAGTTTTAATTTATAAATATTAGCCGCTCTTAGCGAAATGAACACTTTCCTAGATGCAAATCCCATACGGTAGGTTCAACATTATCTTAAAATGTCGTCGTATTTCTATGCAACACATTCTGTAACGTTTCTGACCCATTTATTAGATAAAAGTCTTGGTATAGCTATTGAAATATTTACTACTTCTTGAATACATACTAGAGCTACCACCATATGAACTGGAAGTTTTAAAAATAATGCACCTATAAAAGCTAATGGAACTCCTATCACCCAAAGAGTTGCCATTTGGAGTTTAAAAGAATATTTAGAATCTCCACCACCTTGAAGTATTCCAATGGCAAACACTGTATTAAACATTTTTAAGAACATGGTAGCTGAAATTATATATAATATATAAATACCGCTTGTCCTAACTACAGGGGAAACCTTGAAGAAGTTTATTATAAAAGGTGAACTAATTGCAAGCATTGCCCCCATAATAATTCCTAAGCTTATTGATATAAATGCAAAGCGTCTTCCATAAAGCTTGCCTTTACTTTCCTCACAGGCGCCAATAGCATTTCCTATCATAACTGAAGCTGCATTTGCAACTCCAAGATTTATAACCATAAATAGGTTTTGTATATTAGAGGTTATTTGGACTGTAGCTAAAGCCTCAGTTCCTATCGTTCCATAAGCAACTACATATGCAATATTACCTAGTGCCCAACAAGCCTCATTTAATACAACTGGAAGTATTATTTTCGAAGAGTTTTTTACTAGTTTAAAATCAAAGTTAAACATTTCTTTAAGGCTTGCAGCAAGTACACCACCAGTTCTATATATATATATAATCATTAGTGTGACTTCAACTATTCTTGCAATCAAGGTAGCAAGAGCGGCACCCTTAACCCCCATAGCAGGAAGTCCTAGGTATCCAAATACAAATATAATATCGAGAATAGCATTTATTAAAACAGCTATGCCGCTAACTATCATTGGAACTATTGCTTTACCCACACATCTAGAGGCACAAGCATAGTTAAAGCTTATTGCTGTGAAAATATAACTTAAACTTACAATTCTTAAAAAGTTAACTCCATGTTCTATGACCATGGGATCACTATTGAATATAAGAACAATTTGTTTTGGGAAAATTAAAGCTACTAAGGTAAATACCGCAGATAATATAGCAAGTCCTAAAAATCCTAATCCCAGGAACTTCTTGATGTGATCTAGATCTCTCTTCCCCCAAAATTGAGATATAAATATGCCGCATCCTCCTACAATCCCAAGAATTAATAGATTAAATAAAAAATAATATTGATTTGCAATACCTACTGCTGCAATTTCTTTTTCGCCAAGCCTTCCTATTATAATAGTATCAATCATATTTAATGAAGAAGTAAGGAAGTTTTGAATAGTTATAGGTAATGCAAGCTTTAACAAATTATTTTTGAAGTTTTTGTCCTTAATAAGGCTGATAAAAAAACTATATGACTGTGAACTCATTGACATTCCTCCTGTGTAATATAATAAAATAACTTAATTTAATTAGGACATTGTTATTTGACATAGAACTAAAAAAGATTACAAATTATGCACGAAGCAGAGTAAACAAAAAAACACTTTGATGAAGCTTTTCAAAGTGTTTACCTTCGGCACTTAGACAACTATAATTTTTTAATTGTCAATTATATAAAATTTTCATAGTATTATAAGCAATTGTAGTAATAGCTAGTTTTAATTAGTTAATAATGAATAGACTTATATTTTGAAATTATAGCAAAATATAATTTTAATATCAAGATATAATATGCTATTTTACCATAAACCACACACCTACTAAAGTAAATATAACTCCAATTATTTCATACATTCCCAGTGAAGCATGTTTGTATATAAATGTATCAAGATAAAAGCTGCTAAGTGTTTGAGAAGCTATAGATAAAGTAAGAGTAACTGTTAAACCTAGTAAAGGTACTGATTTAGCTATAAAATATATTATAAGTGCTCCAAAAATTCCTCCTGTGAGTAAAAGAGGCTTTATTTTTAAGATTTCTATAGACTTATTTATATTGTTACTTAAAATAAGGGGAACAGCAAACATAATTGTCCCTACAAAAAGATTATAAAATGTAGATATAGATGGAGTAGTCATTTCTCCAAGTTCTGAAGTCATATAAGATTCAGCGGTAGTAAATAAACCTATAAGTATTGCAAATATGTAGGGGATTATTTCTTTCATGTGTATCATCTCCTTAAATTCATGTATATTCATTTAAATGTTATTTATCATAACAAATTATTGACGTTTCAAGTTTATATTCTCTAAGAGTTTTCTCAGATTCCATTTTATGGCCAATATAAATTAATATAATTTCGATTATCAGTATAAATATTAAAGTAAAAAGGAGCCTATAAAAATTAGATAATTTTTTCATAACATCCACCCCCTAATGTATTTTATGAAGATAGGATAAATGTAATGTTTAAAATATATAATAAATCATAAAATAATTTATTTGCTTAATTTGAGGAGCTGGATTGATTGGAAGATATATTTTTAAATTGACTTATAGAGCAATTTGCATTAAACTTATCAAGTATTAAACTCATATATGTACAGGCAGTTCGTAACCATCCTGCCTTAAAATAAAACTATGGAGGTATTAAATATGAAAAAAAATACACGAAATTTAGCACTAAGTGCTATAATTGCTGCAGTATATGCAGTTATTACAATGTACTTAACTTACCCTATGAGTTATCAAGCATCTCAATTTAGAGTTGCAGAAGCTCTTACAATACTGCCATTTTTTTCAACGGCAGCTATACCAGGTCTTTTTGTAGGATGCTTAATATCAAATTTACTAAGTCCTGTTGGACCGCTAGACATAATATTTGGGTCTTTGGCTTCGCTCATAGCAGCTTTTATGACTTACTTAATTGGCAGGAGTAATTTAAAGTTTAAAAAGTATTTAGCACCACTGCCGCCAGTAGTAGTAAATGCAATTATAGTAGGTTGGCTTTTGAACTATACTTTAAAATGGCCGATTGCAATAACTATGCTTCAAGTAGGGTTTGGACAAATTTTAGCATGCTATGGTCTTGGTTTGCCATTAGCGCTTTTTATAGAAAGAAATCAACAGTTAAAAACAATATTTAGTAGATAGATAAAAAATTAAGCTTTGCACTAAAGAATTTAATTAATAGTTCTTTAATGCAAAGCTTTTTTATTTTATATCTGTAAAATCATAGATTAATAAACATGAACTAAAAACTCTTATATATGGAATAGTCCATATTAGGGAATATATTATCAATAGATTCTATTTTATCTAAATACTTTATATCGATTGTGTTCTTAGTTATTTGTTCATAAAGTTTATTAAATCTTTCTATATGAGTATTTAATCTATTTACTGCATATTGTACTGAAGTGTTATTTTTTATTATAAATGGCCAATCTGAAGATTCGGCTAAAACAAGTTCACGAGCAGCTTCGTTAAGAGCTCTTTTTTGCAGCGAAGTAGGCTTTTTAAAGCTATTTGCAAGTCTTATCATCTTCTCTGCAGCTTCGTGTAAATCCTTGTATATCCAATCATTTGAACTATTAATCCAAACTGAGTAATCTCCATGTTCACCCCAGCTAGAAGGAGAGGGACTTGAACACTGAACCCTAGTATGCTTTTCTAAGTATTTTTTAGGAGTTGTAAGTTCATAGGAAGTCCAATTTTCTGAAGATCTTTTTAAGAATTCATATATAAAATCAGGGCCTTCAAACCACCAGTGACCAAATAATTCAGTATCATAGGGACAAGTTATTATAGGAGGTATATCCATATCAGAACTTGCTTTTTCTATTTGGTGATGTTTGCAGTGTGCAAAGTGGCCACCATGGCTTTTAGATTTAACTAAAGCGTTTTCTGGTACATAATATTCTTTATTGTTTGTAGCACCTGTTATTCTGTGATATTTTAGCCCTGTATCAACTCTTATGCCGGCTTTATTTAAATAAGGTTGGATATATTCCATAGGAAGCTCATAGCCTATATCCTTATAAAATTCTCTATAATCAGGATCACCAGGATAGCCTATAAAATTGCTCCATACTTGATGAGAGGATTCTAAATCACGTCCAAAAGCACATAATCCGTTAGGAGTTGCAATTGGAGCATAGGTTCCATATAAAGGCTTTGGTGAAGCATTTAATATACCTGTATTTTCAACTAAGAAATATTTTAGTCCGTTTTCTTTAAGTACATCATCTAAATTATAGCTATAAGCACATTCAGGAAGCCATATTCCAGAAGGTTCGTGGCCTATACAATCTGTATAAGATTTTACTCCAGTATAAATTTGAGCTTTTATAGTCTCAGGATTTATAGAAAGTAAGGGTAAAAGTCCATGAGTTGCAGAGCAAGTTATTATTTCAAGAACTCCTAGCTTATCAAATTTTTTGAAAGCATTCATAAGTCTTTTATCATAAGCTTTATATGTTTTTAAAAGCCCCTTAAACCTTTGGTTATAAAATAATCCTAAGTGCTCTAGCTCCTTGTTTCCTTTGTTTCTTAAGATTTCTTTTTCCGAAAGCTCTATGCTTTTTGTCAAATATTCTTCATATTTTTTATTTAAATAGTTATCCTGAAGCATTGCCATAAGAGGAGGGGTTATGGACATAGTTATGTTAAAATTTATACCTTCATCTAAAAGCTTGTCATAACCTTGAATTAAAGGTATGTAACATTCACTCATAGCTTCAAATAGCCATCTCTCTTCTAGGGCATCATCTATTTCTGGATGTCTTATAAATGGCATATGGCTGTGAAGCACCATAGCTACGTATCCTTTTTTCAAAAAAATCACTCCTTAATATCCTTGTAGTAAACTGATGTATCTTGAGATTCTACCATTCGTGGAGTTGTAACTTTGTTAGAAGTAGCAACATCTATATAAGTATTATCTGGAAGAAGTCTTTTAAGTTTTACTAAAATATCTATAGCATCTTTATTTAAATCTATATACCAATTATCAGCAAAAGTATCTATAAATATGCTTTCAATTTCATTTTCTTCATTCCCATGTAACTCATAAACCTTAAGAACAGGTTTTGACCCGTTCCACAGTGCCTCCCCGTGCTTATCACTAAATTCCTTTATAAATAAAGGAGACACTGAAAAATAGCAATAAACTCTACGTGCACTTTGTACCATAAGAACAATTTTTGATTTTGTGCTATTCATTAAGTAATTCACCCCATATCTTTGTAATTAATGAAACATCTCAATGAATTGAGATGTAGTGATTTGTAATGAAATCACATATTTTTATAAATTATGCAAAACAAATTGTATTTATTAAGTTCTACATATATTTAAAAACTCCTTTACTTAGTATATAATTTATAAGAAATCGCTATGCAATTTTAAGGATATAGGATAAAGATTCTAGGTACTACGAAAAGCGAAAATTTCACCATTGTGAAGTTTTATCAATTCTTATGAGCAAGTACCTAATTCCCAATACCTTAAAAAGTTGCAGGCAACTTTTTAAAAGTTTTGGAGGTAAATTATGAGTAGAACAAATTTTAAGGGCAGCGCTATGTTGAATCCTGTTCCTGTAGTTTTAGTAACTTCTAAGAACTCAGAGGGAAAGGTAAATGTATTTACAGCGGGGTGGGTAGGAACCGCTTGCACAAGACCTCCTATAATATCACTTGCTATAAGACCTGAAAGGCTTTCTTATGAATATATAAAAGAAACAGGAGAATTTGTAGTTAATCTACCATCTAAAGGTTTGGTAAAAGCAGTAGACTTTTGTGGAGTTAAGTCTGGAAGAGATTTAGATAAACTAAAACACTTTAATTTAAATATAGAGGAAAGTGAAACTATATCGGTTCCATCTATAAAGGAATGTCCTGTGGCATTAGAGTGTAAATTAAAAGATATTATACAACTAGGCTCTCATGATCTATTTTTGGGGGAAGTTACCAATGTACAGGTAGAAGATTTTCTTATAGATGAAAAGGGAAAGATACATTATGAGAAGGCAAATTTGATGAGTTATTGTCATGGAGAATATTATCCATTGCCTGAAAAATCAATAGGTAAGTTTGGATTTTCAGTGCAAAAGAAAAAGAAAAAGAAGTAGATATTTTAAATTCCATAATTAATAGTACATACAAAAAGCAGGGTGACCATTCACCCTGCTTTACAACTTAATATACTAATCGCTATTTTTAACTATACTTTTAAACCCAACATAAGTTGCATAAAAGTATCCACCATATATCATAGTGAGTGTTAAGGCTAGCATAAGGGAGTAACTTCCGAAGATACTTTTATTATCCATTCTAAGCATTTCATTAGCCACGGTTATTCCAACTATTGAGTGTATGATTGCCAAAGCTAAAGGTATCATAAAATATATAAGGTTTTGTATTAGTATTGCTTTGTTTATCATTTTTTCAGTAGCACCTATTTTCTTAAGAGAATTATATCTACTCAGACTGTCGCTTGCTTCTGATAACTGCTGTAATGCTAATACCGCAGCACTGGATATCAAAAATACTATGCCTAAATATATACCTAAAAATACAATGATTGCTGATGTTCCATATACTATTCCATACAACTGTTCTAGTGTATTTGCATATATAAGCATAAAATCTTCCTCTTGAAATTTGTACTCCTTCAGCTCATCAAACAAGTTAGCGAATTTTTCCTTTGATTTTTCAGAGTTATTACCCTCAAACATTACATTAAAGCAGGATGAATCTAACTTTAACTCGCCCTGAAAGTTGTCCGGGATTATGAAATAAAGGAATTCCAAACTAGCTGTAGAGCTAACTAGATTCTCTTTTATTGGGACATTATTTTTAATGCTATAAGTTTTATCCTCTATAATTACAGATTTTTCATTTTTCATAAATTCAGAGAAAGCATTACTAAAATCTTCATAGTTGGATACAACTAAAATTTCATTATCCTTTAAGTCTATGGGTTTTTGATCCAGAAGCTGTCTTATTGAATTGTATTCAGAGATTTTTACACTTGTTACAGGACCATCTCTATAGGCTGATTGAAGTTCTTTTGCTTCTTTTTCATTTAAATATTTGCTTAATAAATCGTTTAGCGACACCTTAAGCTTGTATTGAGTAAAAAAGGTGTGTTTTTCGTAAGTCTCAAATTTAAAGTTCACTTTATCAAGAGATTCTTTAATATTCATTATCTTTTGATCTTTTATATCAAGATCTAGTTTAGCTGAAGCATCAAAAGAAGTATTTCCTTTAAGCATTGAATCAAGGTTACCTTTGTAGCCAAACATGCTAAATAAAAGTGTGATAGTTAAAAAGAGCATAAGGCATATTGTAGTCATTGACAAAAAGTTAGTAGTTATCTTGTTGTTTATTTGCCTAAGCACAAATATGTTTAAGTTTTTAAGATATATTTTCTTGTTTCTTTGCACCATATGGATTAAGAAGCTAGAAAGACTGAAAAAGCACAATAGAGTTCCTATAATTCCTAGTGCAATAGAAGCTATAAAAATAATATTATTAGGAGCTAGTCCAACCTTTAATACCATAGTATATGCAGCTATAAGTGCTGCTACAGATAGTAAAAATATAAATATTGAAACAATAGGGTTTTTAAGCTTTATGTCTTCATTTTTCTTTGCTGCATTTAGCATGTCTATAAGCTTATATTTAGAAATAATAATCTGATTAAATATCATCACTAGAAGAAATATTATTCCAAAGTATATGGAAGATTTAATTATTGCGTTTACTGATATAATAAATTTGTATTTATTCATATCAACTACTAAAAGCTTAGCGGTAATAACGGATAAGCCTTGGGAAACTACAATACCAAGTAAAATTCCAACAATGAGAGATAATACACCGATTAAAAAAGTCTCCAATATTAAAATCCTAGAAATTTTACCTTTTGACATACCTAAGGTCATATATATGCCTAATTCTTTTTTGCGTTTTTTTATTAAAAAGTTATTAGCATAAATTATAAGTCCACCTAAAATAAAGGACACAAATACTGATGCTCCTGCTATAAGCTTATTTAGGGTTACCATATAACTTTTAGTGCTTTTACTTATCTCAAGCATAGATGTTTGAGCTTCAATAGAATTAAAACTATAGAATATGCATACAGCAAAGGTTAGGGTTAGGAAATATATTGAATAATCCTTAAAGCTTCTTTTTACATTGTTTATTGCTATTTTAGAAAACATCGCTTGCATCTCCTCCAAGTAAAGTTACAACTTCAATTATCTTATTGAAGAATTCCTTTCTCGTATCATTTCCACGTATAAGCTCATTAAAGATTCTACCATCCTTAATAAATAAAATTCTATGAGCATAGCTTGCTGTAAAGGCATCATGAGTAACCATTAGTATAGTAGCTTGAAATTCTTTGTTTAACTTTTCGAAGGAGTCTAGAAGCAGCCTTGAGGATTTCGAGTCTAATGCACCAGTAGGCTCATCAGCCAATATTAGTGAAGGGTTAGTGACCAAGGCTCTGGCAGAAGCCACCCTTTGCTTTTGCCCTCCTGACATCTGAAAGGGATATTTGTTTAGTACATCAGTAATTTCAAGCTTTTCTGAAACTTCTTTTATGGCTGCATCTATTTTAGAAGCTTTTCTATTTTGTATAGTTAGAGCCAAGGCTATATTCTCATAGGCGGTCAGGGTATCCAGTAAATTAAAATCTTGAAAGATAAATCCTAATTCATCTCTTCTAAACTTTTCTAAAGCTTTTGATTTAAGATTTGTAATATCCTTATTATTTATAATAATGTGTCCTGTAGTAACAGTATCAATAGTTGAAATACAATTTAGGAGGGTAGTCTTACCGCTGCCTGAGGGACCCATTATACCAACAAACTCTCCCTTATCCACCTTAAAGCTTATATTATCAATAGCCTTAGTAATATTACCTTTGTTACCATAGTATTTTTCGATTTTTTCAACGTTTAATATGTTTTTCATATATTATTTCCTCCATAACTTTATTTATCCAGCAGGCATTTTTGTAGAATCTTATAAATCTTTAATTTTTCACATCAAATTCGCTAATGGTTTGGATTATCTCGCTACCTGCAGAATAGGTGGTGACACCGTAGTGACCTGGTTCAAGTCCTTCTGGAAGGGATAGTTTAGCAGAAAAATATCCTGTGCTACTTATTTCTATATTTTCCTCTACTTTAAATCTGTTCTTTGTTGATATTTCACCTTTATACCATACCACCGTTACCTTTTTTATAGCGAACTTTTTACCTTTTGCAGAAAAATAAACTGTATCCTTTGATGTAAATGTAGTAGTAGGTGCAGTGGGTTTTCCATTGTCATCTATACTCTTAGTTAGTACGGTCTCTGTGATTTTAGGACCCCTAAAAAAGTAGTTATAAGAAGCGCCGCATCCAACGATGATTAAAATAGTTACTATTATAGGTATCAATAATTTTTTCATAGTAAGTTCCTCCTGTATTAATTAATGTTTTGTCTACAGTTATTATCTTACTAGAATTTTTTATGGATACATATTAGTTTATATTTCATTAAAGTTACATTTTTGTAATGTAAAAATAGAGACAACTTTTCTAAAAGAAAAAAATAATGGATTCATAGCAGTAGCAATAAGCAATAGCCATGAATCCTATAAATATCAATTCAATAAATTAGTTCTTCCTAGGGGAAAGATAATACTAACCTTTGTACCCTTCCCAGCTTGCGAAGTTAAAGTTAGCCCTAATCCAAGCTGCTCAGAAAGCTTCTTGCACAAATAAAGGCCAATGCCGGTAGATTTTCTAAGTTTTCTGCCATTTTCTCCAGTAAAACCTTTTTCAAAAACTCTGTTTATATCTTTATTTACAATGCCGATACCATTATCCTCAATGTTAAGTACTATATTATTTTCATTTCTAATAGAATATACTTTTACTTTGGATAGCTTTTCCTTAGAGTATTTAATGGAGTTTACTATTATCTGATTTAATATAAACTCAAGCCACTTGGCATCACTGTAGACTGAACCCTCCACACTTCCAATATCGATGGATATTCTTTTGTTTATAAAATCTCTAGAATTTCTTTTAATTACGGATTTTACAAGGGCAGGTAAAGAAACTTCTTTAATAATATAATCCTTGCTTACATTATTGCTTCTAGAGTAGTATAATACCTGTTCAATATAACCTTCAATTGTCTTAATTTCATAATCAATATTTTTTGTAATTTCATTTTGATTATTTTCAATAATCAATCTTGTAGATGCAATAGGGGTCTTTATCTCATGAACCCAGGTTTCTATATACTCTCTATATTCACTCTGCATATCTCTATACATTTTTACATGCTCATGCATGTTCTTATTCGCTTCTTTTAATAGATTATATACAAACTTACCCTCTATGAATTCAGGTTTTTTAATCATTTCAGAAAGCAAATATTTTTTATCCAAGCTATCCATTACACTTGTTAACTCAGTGTAAAAGCTTTTTAGCTTAATGTATTCTACTGCTATAAAGGAAAGAAGGGGGAAAAACCATATGCAAAAGGTAAAGAGAATCACATTTGAACTGACATTTATAAGAACCATAATACCGCAAATAATAAAAAATAGTATAAAATTAATCAGTAAAAATAAAAATCTATCTTTTAAATAATCTTTTATATTCATGGCAGTATATACCCTAATCCACGTCTGGTTTCTATATTTTCTTTCATCCCAACTTCTTGAAGCTTTTTTCGTAGTCTTGTAACATTTACGGATAAATTATTATCATCCACAAAAATTTCTGAATTCCACATATAGTCCATTAAATCATCTCTGGAGACTATTTTTCCTTTGTTTTTAATCAAACATGAAAGTATTTTAAGCTCATTTTTTGTTAGTTCTGTGGTATTACCCTTATATGTAATAGAGCTATTTGATAAATTAAGCTTTAAGTCATTGTAAGAAATTATGTCTTGAGCGTTGGAACCACGGGCCCTTCTTAAAATAGATGCAATTCTTGCAAGAAGAATTTGAGTATTATATGGTTTTGTAATAAAGTCATCAGCACCTAAATTCATACTCATAAGTTCATCCATATCACTATCCCTGCTTGTAACAACTATTATTGGTACATCAGAACTCTTTCTTATTTCTCTGCATATGTGATATCCATCAAATATGGGCAGATTTATGTCTAAGAGTATCAAATCCGGTGATTCCCTTAGAGTATAATCAATAATATTTTCAAAGTTTGTTGGAGCAGTAACATGATAACCATACCTAGTTAGAAAAGTTTTAAGTTCTTCTCTTATGGTATCAGTATCTTCTATAATAATTATTTTTGACATGGATTCACTTCCTTTGTAAAAATCTATTAACTTAAGCATATTATAATTGATTATAATCATTTGAAAAATATAGAGTCAATAAAGAATTTTGTAAATCTACTAATTTGGAAGGAGGTATATGAAAAAAATTTAAAATGATAAAGACGGGTATCTTCAGAGTTCAATAGTTTACGTTAATTTATTTTAACCAATAATGAATGAAAAAATCAAAAGGGGATAAATAAAGATTTATCCCCTTCATAATAAAATATATATACGGACTATTAATCCATGTTAGCGGATACTGCTTCATCTTTAATATGTTTTATTTCAGCAGTAAGCTCCTTTGGCTTAATATCGCTAGAATTAGCAGTCATATCTTTATTAACAAAATTATTTAACACCTTTGATAAATCTACGCCAGTTAAGCTCTTTAATACTTCAAAACCATTTGCGGTTACATCAGTAACTATTTTGGATACTTTTGATGCACCCTGAGTACCTCCATTGTCTATTACTGTTAAATTATCTATCTGTTCTAATGGTTTTGATACTTCCTTCATCACATCTGGTAATTTATTTACAATCATTTCAACTACTGCAGCTTCACCGTATTTCGCCATTGCTTCTGCAAGTCTATCTTTTGCCTCAGCTTCTGCAATACCTTTTGCCTTGATAGCTTCAGCTTCTGCTAGCCCTTTTGCTCTTATTGCTTCTGCATCTGCTTGAGCTTGTATCTTTTTTGCATCTGCCTCAGCTATTGCTCGTACTCTTATTGTCTCAGCTTCAGCTTCAGCTTGTTTAATTGCTTGTATTTTATGTGCTTCAGCAGCAACCTCAATTTCATATCTTTTAGCATCAGCAGGTTTTTTTACTTCTGCTATTAATTTCTTTTCTACAACTAGTGCTTCTTTTTCAGCAAGCTCTGCTTGTTGTTCAGCGAGTATTGCATTATTTTCAGCCTCTTGCAGCTTATATGCAACGTCAGCATTGGCCTTTGCTTTATCCTGCTCAGCTCTGTATGACTCTAATTTTATTCTTTTATCTCTTTCGCTTTGAGCTATTTCAGTTTCAGCTTCTAATTTTGCCTTTTGACCTTCTCTTGTAGCACTTGCAGTTCTAATTTCTGTATCTCTTTTTCTTTCTGCTTCAGCTATATCTGCTTCAGACTTTGCTGCTGCTATTTGAGGTTTTGCTCTATTTTCTAGATAACCACCCTGAGTACTTATTTTTAGGATTGTATAAGATATTAAAACTAGACCCATTGATTCTAATTCGTTTCTTATATCATCTTCAATTCTTTGTTCAAAAGAAGCTCTATCCTCGTTTATTTGTTCTACTGTTAAGGTAGAAATTATACCTCTTAATTTACCTTCTAATATCTGTTCAACTATAGTTCTTATAACATTTACAGTATTATTGTCTCCACCACTGCAAAATTGTTCAACAGCTTTTAATATATTCTCAGTATCATTTTTAACTTTTACTACAGCAGTACCTACTATATTTACAAATATACCTTGTCTTGCAGGAGCTTCATTTACATCTGTTGTCATGGAGATATTCTCCAGTGATATAGTACAAGATGTTTCTAATATAGGGATCATAAAACCCCCTTTTCCTGATAAAACTCTTTTCTTTAATCCTGTAATAACAAGTGCTTTGTCAGCAGGTACTCTTCGCCAAAAGCATAATATTACTGCTAATACTACTATTACAGCAATTATTATTGGCAGCAAATGAAATAGTGAATTTAATAAATTTTGCATTTTAATTTTCTCATCCTCCCTTTTGATAATTCTTTTGAAGTATTTGTATATATTACATTCTACTATACATGATTATGTTTAAACACTATTTAGGTAAATTTAATAATATTTAGGAAAATTTAATAATATTTAATGTGGAAATGATAGTACAATATTTTTTCTGCAAGAGAGTTTAAACTTATATATATACCTTTATTGTATATATTTATTTTCATAAAGCTTGATTTTCATGGGATTAAGAGGTTAGGGAATAGAATGATTAGCTTTTATTACTGGTGAATTAATGCAAATAAATTATGCAATTGATGGTATTTTTCAAATAGTGTTAAAATTAGCGAAAAATCATGTTATAATCAATCTCGTGAAATGCCAATAAAAGTGATAGAGGGGGATTATCAATGAAAAGATTAGCGATTTTTGTATCAACAATTGCGATAATAGCATCTCTAGCTTCAGGATGTAGTAATTCATCAGTAGAAAAATTAGCGGGGGCTAATGGTAAACCAATAGCTATTGAAAATGGAGAAGGAACTAAAAAATCAGTAGATGTTAAAGAAGAAATTTCAAAAGCTGTGGATAATAAAGAAACTACTAATACAGAAACCAAAGAAGAAAAGGATACTAATGTATCTGAAGATAAAGCATCTACAAATAATGAAGATGAAAAAGAAGTAATTGAAACAGAAGGTAAAGAAGTTGATGTGCGAAATAATGATGAATGTATTACTGATGAAAATCAGTGGACAAACATAATAGACCAAATTAGTAATTCACCAATTAAGCCAGAAGTTATTGCACCAACAGAACAGCCTGAAAATAAACCAGAAGTTACTGCGCCAGTAGAACAACCTGAGGACAAACCAGAAGTTACTGCGCCAGTAGAACAACCTGAAAATAAACCAGAAGTTACTACACCAGTTACAAAACCAGAAGTGAAACCGGAAGCTCCAAAGCCTACTAATCCAGAGAATAATGCAGGACAAGCTGGGGATTCACAGGTAAATGAATTTGAAAAGGAAGTAGTAAGACTTACAAATATTGAAAGATCAAAAGAAGGTTTAAAACCATTAACATTAAATGTTGAATTAAGTAAAGTTGCTAGAATAAAATCTAAGGATATGGTTGATAAGAAATATTTTGACCACAATTCACCAACCTATGGATCACCATTTGATATGATGAAATCCTTTGGGATTTCTTATAAAGCAGCAGGAGAAAATATTGCTTATGGACAAAGAACTCCAGAAGAAGTTGTAAAGGGATGGATGAATTCACCAGGACATAGAGCAAATATATTAAATGGTAACTTCACTGAAATAGGTGTAGGTTTCTATAATAATTATTGGACACAGATGTTTATAGGAAAATAATATACGTTTTAATATGGATTTTTAGTACAAAAGAAAAAGAAAAATCAGTAACTAAAATTAGAATATATAGACAATTGCAAATGTAATTTCTGGTACTTTTTAAATTTTATTAAAATTTATAGAAAAACATGTTATAATGATTCTGGTGAATGGCCAAGAAAAGAGATATAGGAGGATTATCTATGAAAAGAGTAGCAGTTTTAGTATCTACAATTGCGATAATAGCATCCTTAGCTTCCGGATGTAGCAGTTCATCAGCTGAAAAATTAACAGGTGCTAATAATGCGCCAATAGCAATTGAAAATGGAGAAGGGATTAAAAGCCCAATTGACATTAAAGAAGAAATTTCAAAAGTTACAGAGAATAAAGAAGCTAATAATGTAGAAGCTACAAAGGGAAATGACAACAACGTATCAGAAGATAAAACGTCTACAAGTAATGAAGATCAAAAAGAAGTAACTGAAACTAATAAAGAAGAAGTTGCTGTGCAAAATAATGATGAATGCATTACTGATACAAATGATTGGACAAACGTAGTAACTCAAGTTAAAAAACCACAAACAACTAAACCAGTAGTAACAAGACCAGTGGTTACAAAACCAGTGGACAAGCCAGAAACTACTGCACCAGTAGCACAACCAGAAGCTCCAAAGCCAACTACTCCGGAAAGTAATGTTGGACAAGCTGGAGATCCACAAGTAAATCAATTTGAAAAAGAAGTAGTAAGGCTTACAAATATTGAAAGATCAAAACAAGGATTAAAACCATTAACATTAAATGTTGAATTAAGTAAAGTTGCTAGAATAAAATCTAAGGATATGGTTGATAAGAAATATTTTGATCATAATTCCCCAACCTACGGATCACCATTTGATATGATGAAATCCTTTGGAATTTCTTATAGAACAGCAGGAGAAAATATTGCCTATGGACAAAGAACTCCAGAAGAAGTTGTAAAAGGATGGATGAATTCACCAGGACATAGAGCAAATATATTAAATGGTAACTTTACTGAAATAGGTGTAGGTTTCTATAATAATTATTGGACACAGATGTTTATAGGAAAATAATCTAATTATTAATTAGAAGGGCTATCTCAAATTTTATTTTGAGGCAGCCCTTTTATTATACGGATGAATATTTTTATGGAAATGATATGATAAATTAATATATGAATTATACTAAGAATGTTTTTTCTTTAAATATAAGTTTAATATAAGGTTAAGCGAAAAGCTTAGTAAGATAACTATAAGTACAAGACTATTAGCATAATTAGTGTTACCTGATTCTACTGCAAAGTAAATAGCTAGGGGAATTGTTTGAGTTTTATTAGGGATATTTCCCATAACCATAAGTGTAGCTCCAAATTCTCCAAGGGATCTGCAAAAGGCTAATATAATTCCACTAATAAGTCCGGACCAACACATGGGAATCATTATGTGAAAAAAAATTTGCAGTTCTGAGGCTCCCATAGTACGGGCTGCTTCTAAATAAGACTTGTCTACACTCATAAGAGAAGATTTTACACTTTGATACATAAGGGGAAAGGATACTATAATAGCTGCTATAATTCCTGCACTAGTTGTAAATATAATTTGTAAATTAAGGCTTTCATATAATAACTTTCCTAAGGCGCTGTTTTTACTAAGAACTATGAGTAATATATATCCTATAACTGAAGGAGGAAGTACTAAGGGAAGACTTAATATTGTTTCGATACAATCTCTCATTAAGGTATTATTTTTCCAAAGAAGTTTTAAAGCAATTAAACTTAGTATAAGAACTATAGTTGTAGATATAATGGAAATCTTTAAAGATAAAATTATTGCATTACCCATAGTAAGTCTCAAACCTTTCGTATAAATAATAATTATTAGAAGCTTTCATATGACAATGATAATAATTAATAATTAAATCCGTACCTCTCAAATATCTTTTTACTAGATTCTTCATTTAAATAATGTAGAAACATCTGAGCATCTTCTTTGCTTTTAGAGTTTGTAAGTATGCCGCATTTATAAACTATTTCACTGTGACTTTGTGTTGGAATGTTTATAATACTTATTTTATCTTCTTTACCTAAGGTATCTGTTTTAAATACTATTCCACCATCTACATTTTGTGTAAGTACGTAATTAAGGACATCTTTTACAGTTCTTCCATAAACAATAGTACCCTTTAAATTTTCAAAAATGTTATAATAATTAAGAGTTTCAAGCCCATATTTACCTGCTGGGACTGTTTCTGGAGTTCCTATGGATAACTTGTCTAGCTTTGCTTTACGTAAATCTTCAATAGATTTAATATCTCCATGGTTTTTAAAACTTTTATTTATTATAAGAACTATTTCATTTTTTATAGTGTATTCTCCTAAATTTTTATCTATTATATTAGATTTTAAAAGTTTATCATAGTTATCCTTATCTGCAGAAAAATATATATCTACAGGCGCACCTTCTTCTATTTGTTTTCTAAGGGTGCCTGAAGCAGCATAATTTATATTTATTTTAATATTGTTTTCTTTTTCAAAATTATTTTTTATTTCATTTAATGGTTCCATAAGACTTGATGCAGCTGACATAACTAGAGATTTATCAGTTTCTTTAGTGGATGAGCTACTACAGCCTATAAATATAAAAAAACAAGATATAAATAAAATACAATTTAAGATATATTTTTTCATAAAACCACTCCTTAAATTTATAAAATATGGGTATATTTACTTGTATTATATCACAGTATTTTATAAAAGGTAATTTTACTAAGATTAACATAAAAATATGTAGTAAAATATTCATTTCACTTTTAAGAGTATATAAATTATAATAAAATTGAGATATTTTTAGATAATGTTGATTAACAAAGTATAAAATTTGCACTTAGGAAAGTGTTCACTAATTATTAACTATATAACTATTAATTTAAGCATAGCAGAGGGAGATAACAATATGTTTGATTCAAAGTTAAGTACATTACCAAATGGTTTAAATTTGGTTTCTATAAAGAAAGATACACAGGTATTTTCACTTCATGTAGGAGTTAAGATAGGTTCTATATATGAAGAAGATGATGAAAAGGGAATTTGCCATCTTATTGAGCATATGCTTTTTAAGGGAACTACAAATAGAAGCAATGAAGTTATAAATAAGGAGTTAGAGGAATTAGGTGGAGAGTATAATGCATATACAGATCTCGAGTGCACGGTTTGCAGTGTAACTGCCTTAAGTGAAGAGCTTGAAAAGTCACTAGAGATAGTAAGTGATATGATCTTAAATTCTAATTTTCCTGAGGAAGAATTAAAAAAGGAAAAAGGAGTAGTTCTAGCAGAGATAAGGACAAGCAAAGATGATGTAGAAGATTATAGTTTTAAAAGAATAAATGAGCTATCATACGTTAATAGTCCTTTAAAATATGATACTTTAGGTACAGAAAAACATGTAAAAAGTTTTACAAGAAAAAAGCTTATGGATTTTTATAAAAGTCATTATATACCTAATGATATGTATGTAAGTATAGTGTCACCTTATGATCATGATTTTGTATATAAATTAGTAGAAAAGTATTTTAAAGATGTTGAGGCTAAGGAAAGTGTCAGTAAAAAAGTTAATGTGGAAGCAAACATCCCTGGTACCCACACATCCTATAAAAAGGATATAGAGCAAAGTACGATTATTTATTTATTTACCTTTCCAAAGCTTACTAAAGAGGAAGAAATGGCACTTAAAATATTAAATCATAAATTAGGAGATAGCGGCAATTCTATGCTATTTAGAAATTTGCGAGAAGACAGAGGACTTGCTTATGATGTGTATACAAATCTTGATACTACTGATTATGTAAGATCTTTATATATTTACACTGCAGTTGCAGAAGAAAATATAAAAGAAAGCATTAAAGTTATAGATAAGTGTTTAGAAGATATAAATGAGGCAAGAATATCATTTGATGATGCAACTATAAATCTTATGAAAAAGGTGCTAAAGACCGGAATCGTATTTACATTAGAAGATCCTACCGACTTAAGTAATTATGTAATACATCAAATGATTGACGGAGAAAGTATACAGGCATTTTTAGATGATATGAAAAAGATTGAAGAAATTAAGGAAGAAGATATATATAAAATAGCGCATACTGTACTTTCAAATCCAACTATTCATATTTTAAAAAGTAGTAAATAATAGTTAATGATTATTAGGTATTGATTGTAGCTACGAGGAGGATGTTTTGGAACACATTATAACAAAGATTGAAGTACAAAAGAGAAATAAAAATAGAGTTAATGTTTATGTAAATGAAGATTTTTTATTTGCATGTAGTGCAGAAATAATTTATAATTATGGACTTAAATCTGGAGAGAAAATAGATATAGATAAGATAAAAGCCATAATTGAAGAAGATAATTATATAAAGTGCAAAAATGACGCTTTGCATAGTATAGAAAGGGCCTATAAGACAGAAAAACAAGTTGTGCAAAAGCTTTTAGCAAAGGGGTATGAAAAATCAACCATAGAAAAGGCAATTTTATTTTTAAGAGAATATAACTTTTTAGATGATAGTAAATTTGCTGATATGTATGTAAAAGAGAAATTGTTAAGTCAGGGAAGAAATAAAATAAAATATTCTTTAATGCAAAAGGGATTAGATGAGTCTTTAATTAAAGAAAAGCTTCAAAGCATAGATAAGGAAAAAGAAGGAGATTCTCTAGAAAGAATAGGTGTGTTAAAGTACCAGCAGCTTATAAAAAGAGAAGAAGATACTCGTAAAATATATAAAAAATTAGGGGACTATCTTATGCGAAGGGGGTACCCTTGGGATGATGTAAAGTCCTTTTTAAATCGTACTTTAAAGGAAGCATCTCAATTAGATTAAAGGAAACATTTGAAATTAGTTGAGATGTGCTAATTTGCGACGCAATCAAAGATTTCTGCAAATTATGCAAGGGAGGGATAGCATGTTGAAAAGTGTAAATCCAATTACTTTAGCTTTGATTTTGGTGTTTATATATCCAATAGTTAAGGGATTTGTATTTAAGTTCTCATCTAAAAGTTTAAAATTTGACATACAAGAAATGAACAAAAGTATATCCTTTATTATATCGCTGCTTCTAGGTATAGTTTACGGAAAAAAACTCTTTATTCAGCATGATACAGGAGTATATAAAAGGCTGTATGAATCAATACCTCCTAATATATTAGACTATATAGAAGGAAAACCTTTTATAATATATATATTTATAATACCTGCAATCATGATGATTATATATAGGATAGCGTTATTTATACTTAATGCATTAAATAGCATAACATCCTATCCTCTTCTAGATGGAATAGAAAGTTACTTAAGGCAAAAAAATGGTTTCTTTAAAAGTATAATAGGAGGAGTATTTCAGTTTCCTAAGGCTATATCCTATATTTTATTTCTTACTTTAGCATTAAATATAGCATCAATATTTTATACAAATGATTCTTTTAATAAGTATTTGGAAAATTCTAAGGTTTATAATTATGTATGTAAAACTACAATAATTCCTGTAACAAATTCAAACCTTGCAAAGAAGCTTCCAGAAGTCATAAACAATTCATTTAAAATAGTTGTAAAAGAATCAAGTAATTCAACAAATATAACAAATCAAGCAAAGAGAACTGTTGTATATTATAACGGTGTAACTTTAAATGAAGGAATAAAGTCTAATAAGCAAATAGATAACTTTGCAAAAGAACTTGTAGCTAAAGACAAAACAAGTAAAGATAAGGCAAAAACATTATATACTTGGGTTGGCAAAAATGTAGAGTATGATTATGATAAAGCATATAAGGTTTTAAATAACAATTTTCAAGTAGAATCAGGTGCAGTACCAACATTTGAAACTCGGGAAGGAATATGTTTTGATTATGCATGTCTTTATGTGGCCATGGCTAGAGCAAATGATATACCAGTAAGGTTAGTTACAGGACAAGGATTTAACGGAGTAAGCTGGGTAAGTCATGCTTGGAATCAGATATATATTGCTGAGGAAGATAAGTGGATAAATGTGGACCCTACATTTTATAAGGGTGGAAATTATTTTAATAGCAAAAGATTTGATCTAGATCATAAAGATGCAAATATCGCAGGTGAGTGGTAGAAATAGGGCGTTTTCAATATTGAAA
>NZ_JMFY01000016.1:0-60809 GCF_000765165.1 Clostridium sp. HMP27
TATGTTTATCAACAGCCTGAAAAATCCAAACTTGTAAATACAAGTTTGGATTTTTTTATTCTATTCATTACTAATTATATTTAAACTTTTTATTTATGTTTTACAATGTTAAGTATTTAAATAATTATATAAATTATTTTCATAGATAATTCATATAATTATTTTTTAATACTATTATTTTTAAACTTTGTGGTAGAAACTATATTATTATCTTTAATATCAAGATATTCAATTTCTACGGTATCCTCTTCTTTAGTTAATACAATATCAATTCCAGCAGATTTGTTAACCATATAAATATTCTCTGATTCTGCAAGCTTTACATAAAAAATAGTATTTCCATTTTCAGTTATAGCGTTAATTCTTGAGACTTTTCCTATGATATTTTTTTTGTCAGCTTTTATGCTGTTTGCATTTTTATTAGTTGCATCATTTATTTTCCCGTAAGCTATAGCATTTTTAAAGGATTCAATGGCTAAAGTCTTATTGTCCTCTAATACTACATAACTGTTTTGTGCTGCAACTATAGCCACCTTTACTAGTGCTCCATCAGTCTTATTTATCACAGGAACTACCCAAGCCTCATAACCAAATAGATTATAGAATAGTGGTTGTACAGGAGCCCAATTTGCTTTATTAGCACCAAGATTCTTGTCCACAGCATTCATAGCGCCCTTTCCGTTCACATAGCCTGCTGTCTTGTAGTAAATCATGTTTCCGGTCCTCATATCCATAAGCGTGTATCCTGTCATGGTAGTTGAGTTATTTGATGTATTAGTATGATCAGTAAACCACTTCATTCTTCCGTTACTATCTACAACTCCTGATACTTCATAAGAATTAACTTTAAGTCCTTCTACACTTGTATCCCCACTCCACTGTGTCGGAACATGCACTCCCTCTTTTGCAAAGAATTTATTTATCAATCCTTTAGCAAGAGTACCAAAATAACTGTTATAGACTTCAGCAACATCAGAAGGATATATTTGTTCTACCCATGAAGGCACTTTGTCTTTGCTGTAATCCGTAATCTTTCCATCTTTAAAGTCTAAAAGGAAAATACCATCAACTATAGGCCCTCTACGACCATACTTGTAATGGCCATAGCTACCTATATAATATGGATTACCTGCGTCATCAAGCTCAACATTTGCCTGAAAAAGTATTGCTTCAGGTTTAGCCTTACGTAAAACTCTTTCAAGATCTCTTCCAAATACCAAAGATTTAGCATAACCTACTGGCATATTTATAATTTTTGCCTCTGCCTGCTTCTCAGCTGAAACATATATTACTCCTGGTATCTCTTTACTCCCAAAAGCTCTAAAAAAGCCATCAAATTCTATTGGCGCTACATATAGAGCTCCATCCTTTGTCATTGTAATACCAATTTCCCCAATTTCATATGCACTAGGGTTAGGAAGTGTACCAATCATCTTCTGCATCTCATAATATGCAGTTTCTGGTGAAATAACAATAACATGCTCTGCATTAATTTGAGAAACTTTTTCTGTACTTTCCTCTACAGGAACCATTTGGGCAAGATTCTTTGCCCCACCTGTTATATAGGGAACCTGATTATATGCAATACTCAAAATCATAAATACAATTAAACACATCCCAATAGGAACTGAATATTTTCTATTCTCTTTATTTTTCTTATCCTTATTTACTTCCCCTGAAATAACATAAAATATCAGCTGAACAATTGCTGGCAGCCAAAGCATAGATAAAAGGAATGAAAGAGTATGGTCAAACTTAAACACATATAAAACCAAGAATGAAACTATTCCTCCAATAATTCCCCTTCCTATCTGTTCAGGCAAGTCTTCTTTTTTAATGCTAGGTTTTAAAAATAACAAAATGACTAATAAATAATACATTTTATCCCCCTAAATTATAATACTTTAAATTATACTTATTAAACTATATAAATAAAAGAGCTATGCCCTAAAATTTTATATACGTTTACCCTGACAATTAATATTCTAATTCTTCCTGTGCTAATTTTAAGTTCCCTTTATCTATCCATCCTGTAACTCTTCCATCCTTATCAATTTCTACATAGGAATCTTTATATTTTAATGTTTTACCAAAGTCAACAAAGTTAGGATGAATTTCCGTTGTGGGGCCCATGGCTTTTATTACTTCATCAAATGTAGACCCTATTTTTATACCAGGAGCATTTATATCCCTTTCACCCATATATATATTCATATTATTATTATTTTTCCATCCAACAACCTTCTTATTCTTATCTAATGTAAGGGATGAATTATATGAGTACCACCAAATACTATGATCTGTATTGTCTGTTATACTTATAGGAGTACCTGCAGCAGCTACAATTTCACTTATACCTGAGCCTAATCTTATTGGTGTTGCATTAGGATTTATCTCTCCCATACTTATTCTTTCATCTCCATTACGATACCATCCAATAACTGTATGAGGCTGTGTTTTTTTAGTAAATTCAATTAATACAGTTTTGTCCCTGTAGATTTCCTTTATGTTATCATTGATATAATAATACCTATAAGTATCACGACTTGGTTCGTCTTTATCAAGAGGTTCACCCATAATTTCTAAAACCTCATCTACAGTCATTCCTAAAGTAACCTTTTTATTTGTTGGCCTTTTCTTCGTTATTATCCTTTGAGCCACATAGTCAGGTACCACAGCTGTTCCTCCAAGTACCACAAGATCCCCTATAGGTGAACCAAGCTGATAAAAGCCGTATATATAATCTTCTGTTGCTTTGTTAACTTGTGGTGAAACTAAGAACATAGGGGCAGATCGTTTTGCTACATAAGCCGCTCCTCCTAGGGCATCTGGGAAGTTTTGTCCTGATACAATAAAAATTTCTCCCCCATTAACAAGTAAACTAATAAAATGCTTCATAATATTTAAATTAGTTTCATATCTGTTATTTCCCCATATTCTTTCAGAGCTAGGAAATTCACCTGCAACTTTGTCACTTACAGCACCTGTTCCTCCAATAACATAACTTTTAGTTATACTATTTTTACTTAAGAAACCTTTTATATCGCTGGAAACTTCATATCTTCGTGTAAGTATTATTGGTATTCCTTTTATTGCAGCTACTGGTGCCATAGAAATTGCATCTGGAAAATTCTCACCGGACACAACTGCTATCTCCTTTTCACTATTAGTGCTTGGATACATATAATTAGCAATTTTTATGGAAGTTTCATATCTGTCTTTTCCAGCTATTCTTACCACTTCAACTGCCAAAGACTTCTTTAAATTGTTCTCAAGTGTTTTAGAAATTGCGCCTTCTCCACCTATTATGTATACCTTTTTAGCTTTTAAACTTTTCATTTTATTTAAAAGCTCTGTACTTACTTGTTTTCCATTGACCAAAATCATTGGAGCATCTAACTTTTTTGCAAGGGGTGCAGCACTTAATCCATCTGGGAAGTTTTCTCCATTTACAATTACTAAGTTATCTGCAATGCTCCATCCCTTATCTAATATCTTTAATGACGTATCATATCTGTTTGTCCCGGAAATCCTAGTTACATCTGGTTCTGCCGAAACCCTATGTATAGGAACTAATGCATTTGAAATAAGTACAGTTGCTAACAAACACAATATTTTCTTTGCCTTTTTCATAAAATCCTCCTATAACCTATACTTCTGATTAATTTACTAAAGACTTGTAACTTAGTAAAAATAAACTTAAATAGCTAGTGCCTTATAAATATATTTTTTGCTCTACTATAGTACTATAATTTTTATCGATACAAAAGCTTTATTTCTTAACTTGTATAATATTCCTCATATCCCTCCAATTACAAATTAAATTTCGTAAAATCCCATGCTATACTGAATTGAATATAATTAAAAACATTTAAAAAAGGAGGCGTATTATGAACAAAAAGTTAAGATTTTTTTGGACAACTTTTGTAGCACTTATTTTAATCTTTAATAACTTGTTTGGATTTTTCGCATTAAATATCGGAAATTTACCAGACAACGTACAAGCAGCAAATTTAAAGGTAAATATTCCCTTAAGTTTTACACCCACTTACTCTATTATTCACCCAAATAAGCCTATTTTATATTTTACAGATAAATCAGGCAAAAAAGCTCATTCAATCAATTACGAAACAGGTGAAACTAAAAGTATACAGTTTGACTTGCCAGTAGAAGGAATTACATTTGCTAATGATGAGGTTTATGTAACCCTTTTAAAAAGTGGACATCAGCAATATCTTCCTTCATCAGATTATGGAACTGGTGCTGTAGCTATAATTGATGCTAACAATTTTACACTAAAGGATAGATTTGATGTGAACATAGACCCTTTTGCTATTGCAGTAGATATGGAAGGTTATATATATCTGTTTGGTGGATCAAATTCATACACAATAGCGAAAAGTTATTCTAGGGAAACTAAGCTAGAAGTAGATACTATAGGCGGTGTTGAAGTAGAAAGTTATATTCAGCTTAATCCTAACAAGAATAAGATATATACTGTAAGTCCTATTTATATGCCAACAGATATTAATGCATATAAAATAAATAATGGAAAATTTGAAGCTGATTATGACTCTCCTTACCATGGAAATTATAAAATGTCTTCAAAGCTTAGAATATCACCAGATGGAAAATACATATTCAACTCCGCAGGAACTATTTTTAAAGCTTCAGATAATGAACCTGATGATATGAATTATGTTAGTTCACTAAATGCTACCTTTTCTGATGCAGCTTTTAACATCGAGGAAAATAAGATTTACACTGCAATAGAGGGCAATAAAATTGCTGAATATGATTATACAAACTTTGACATACTGAAATATTATTCTACTCTAGGTAAAGTTGATAGCTTGTTTTTTCAAAATGACTCTCTTATAGCAGTCTCTAAGGATATTAATAATAAGTATTTTATTGAAAATATCTCCTTAGCTTATTCATTACCTCTTGATGAATCAGATAACTTGTTCAATAAAAATAAATATGACATTACTACTGGAAAATATGATAGCAGTAGAAATAAGGTATATGCACTAAACAAAACTTTAAATAACTTATTTGTTATGGATGCAGAAACTAATAAATTAGAAAAAACAATTAAGTTATCATATAAACCTTCAGATTTAGCTGTATCAGAAGACTTTAGTAAGTTATATATAGTAAATGAAGATGAAAATTGTTTAGTAAGTGTCTATGATTTAAATAATTTTTCAAATATCAAAGATTTACCATATAAAACTAGCAAAAGTTCAGTATTAGAAGGTACACATAGGCACATATATGAGAAAAATAACAAACTTTATGTAGTAGATGGAGAATGGTCTCCAAAACTATTTATATTTGATTCAAATAACTTCAACGAAATAAAGTACAGCCCTATAATGGAAGAGGTAGGAGACATTACTTTTAGTTCTGATGGTAAATATATTTATACATGGAAGCATTATGGATGGTCCGCAGGTGTACTAGGCTCTGTGATAAAAAAATATTCACTAGATGGAAATAAATTAACTCAGCTTGAAATATCCGGCGGTCATCCAACCGATGAAAAGTTAACTCTCCACAGAGATCCGCTAGATACTCCAATTATAATATTAGAGGATAAGGGATTACTTATATGTAAGGATAAGGCTTTTACTCTAAATTATTTAGCTGAGCCAATAAAAAGTTTCGATGAACCTATTTATGCAGTAGATGAAAAAAGAAACCTAGCAGTGGGAAGTACAAAAATATATAACTTAGATACTATGGAAGTTGTTAGATCTATGCCAGGTCATAGTACTAACAGTATGTTTTTTGATAAGGATGGAAAACTACACCTATTTAATGGAAAAGACATGTATTCTATAGATCCTTTAGCACCTGTAGGTAAAATTCAATCAGTTAAATCTATGCCTGAAAATAAAGAAAAAGATACTCCTATAGACTTTCCTATAGTAATTCAGTATCCTGAAAAAATAAGTTTAGCTAATGAAAATAATATATCAATTTCAGATGGAAAAAAACACTATAGTGTTAAAGCATTTGCAAGTCAAAATATGCTTATAATTTCACATGAAGATCTTCCCTATAGTTCAAATATTAGTTTAATAGTTGGAGAAGATGCTATAAGTGATCTTCAGGGAATGAAATTTAATAACAAACTTACTCTAACCTTTTATACGGGAAAAGAATATACTCGTATAGCTGGGTTAAATAGATATGAGACAAGCGTTAAGGTTTCACAGCAGTGGACTAGCTCTAAATATGCAGTACTTGCTTCAGGACAGGATTTTGCAGATGCGTTAAGTGCTTCACCTCTTGCTAAAAAGTATAGTGCACCTATTTTACTAACTAATCCTAAGGAATTAGATTCTAAGACAGAAGCAGAAATACAGAGACTTGGAGTTAGTGAAATTTTTGTTATAGGTGGATCTGCCTCTGTGTCAAAGCAAATAGAAGATAAAATAGCTTCAAAAGGAATCAAAATTACAAGATTACAGGGAAAAGATAGATATAAAACATCCATGGCTATAGCAAATTTCATAGGCACAGATGGAGAAATATTCATTGCTGCAGGAAGTAACTTCCCTGATGCATTATCTATAGCTTCCTATGCTGCTGCAAAAGGAATTCCTATTGTACTTACAAAAAAAGATACACTTCCAGAAGGATTAGATGATTATGTATCAGATTACAATATAAATAAAACTTATGTAATTGGTGGGTCTGGAGTTATTAGTGATAATCTACTTCATAAGATGCCTAGCTCCGAGAGAATATACGGCAGCAACAGGTATGAAACAAACCTTAATGTGTTACGTAGATTTGAATTTTATTTTGGAACTACTTTTTTAGCTTCAGGACAAGGTTTTGCAGATGCCCTATCAGCTTCTGCACTGGCAGGATTATCACAGTCACCTATTGTACTTGCAGACAAAAGCTTACCATACACAAATGAAGCTTTCATGGGATTAAAAAGTATAAAAGAACATATGAAAATGAAGTATACAATAGGAGGAGAAGGCTCCGTTCCATCCTATGTTATAGACAAGCTATTTAAATAATATCAATGAAAGACAAAAAATGAATTCATTAAAAATATATAAAAGGGACGAATATTATGAGTAAAATACAAAAAAACTTTTTGACAACTTTTATAGCAGCTATTTTAATTTCTAATGCTTTATTTAGTTTTTTTCCATTAAGCAGCAGAAGCTCACTAAATAAGGTATACGCAGCAAATTCAAAAATAAATATACCTTTAGGCTTTACCCCTACTCATTCTATTATTCACCCAAATAAGCCTATTTTATATTTTACAGATAGATCCGCTAGAAAAGTTTATTCAATCAATTATGAAACTGGTGAAACTAAAAGTATTCAATTTGATCTGCCTATAGAAAGACTTACTTTTTCTAATAACGAAGTCTATGTAACTATTTTAAAAAGTGGACATCATTATTCTAATCTTTCAGCTGGAGATGGAGCTGGAGCTGTTGGTATAATTGACGCAGATAACTTTACGCTTAAGGACAGATTTGATGTAGACATAGATCCTTTTGATATTGCAGTAGATATGGAAGGTTTTATATACCTCTTTGGTGGTTCAAATCAATGGACTGTGGCCAAAAGTTATTCAAGAGAAACTCATTTAAAAATAGATACTGTAACTAGTGTTCATATGCGAAGTTACATTGAGTTTAACCCTAATCAAGATAAATTATATACTATAACCACTGACGTTTCTCCAAGAGACTTTACTGTATATGGAACAAAAAGTGGAGATTTTACAAGAAATATTTATGGTTCTCCTTATCATGGTGATTATGAAATGCTTCCAAAGTTTAGAATATCTCCAGATGGAAAGTATATATTTAATGCTGCAGGAACTATATTCAAGACATCGGACAGTATGTATGGTGATATGACTTATGTTACCTCATTAAATGCTAATTTTTTTGATATAGCATTTAATACTAAGCAAAATACGTTTTATGCTGCTGTAGAAGGCAATAAAATTGCCGAACATGATTATAGCAACTTTAATATATTAAAATATTATACTACCTTAGGTAAAGTAGATAGTTTATTTTCCCAAAATGATACTCTCATAGCAGTTTCAAAAAATAATAATAACGAATATTTTATTGAAAGTATCCTCTTGGAATCTTCGCTGCCTATTGATGATAATGATGAGCTGCATAATAAATATAAAGATATTTTTGCTACTGTAAAATATGATGTCAGTAGAAATAAAGCATATGCTTTAGATAAAACTCTAAATAATTTATTAGTTATGGATATAAAAACTAATAAATTAGAAAGAACTATTAATTTATTATATACTCCATCAGATTTAGCTATATCAGAAGACTTTAGTAATTTGTATATTGTAAATGAAGATGAAAATTATTTAGTAAGTGTATATGATTTAAATGACTTTTCAAATACTAAAAATCTATCTTGTAAAATTGAGAAAAATTCAAGTATATTAGTTGGTCATAGGCATATATATGAAAAAAATAATAGACTTTATATAGTGAATGGAGAATGGTCTCCAAAATTATTGGTATTTGATTCAAATACCTTTAATGAAATAAATTATACTCCTAGAATGGAAGAAGTGGGAAATATATCTTTTAGTTCTGATGGTAAGTATATTTATAAATGGACTCAATATGGTTGGTCAGCAGGTTCACTAACATCTGAAATAGCAAAGTATTTAACAGATGGAGATAAAATTACGGAAATTGAAAAATCCAATATAGGTTATACAAGTACAAATGAAAAATTAAGCATGTATAGAGATCCATTAGATACTCCAATTATGGTATTAGAAAAAAAAGGCCTAATTATATGTAAGGATAAGGTTTTTAATATAAATAACTTATCTAAGCCAATAAGAAGCTTTAATGAGCCTATTTATGCAGTGGATGAAGATAGAAGCATAGCCGTGGGAAAATCGAGAATATATAACTTAGATACTATGGAAACTGTTAGATATATGCCAAACTATAGTAATAATATATTTTTTGATAAAGATGGCAAACTGCACTTTTTTACTGGAAAGGATATGTATTCTATAGATCCCTTTGCATCTGTAAGTAGATTTGAAGCACTTAGATCTATGCCTGAAAATAATGAAAAAGATAACCCTATAGACTTTCCTATAGTAATTCAATACCAAGATAAAATTAATTTAGTTAATGAAAAAAATATATCAATTTCAGATGGCAAAAATTATTATAAAGTTAAAGCATCTGTAAGTGGCAATATGCTTATAATTGCCCATGAAGATCTTCCCTATAATTCAAATATTACTTTAATAGTTGAAGAAGATACTGTAGGTAGTGTAGATGAAGATAAATTTAACGGCAAATTTACTCTAAATTTTTATACAGGTGAAGAATACAACCGCATATCTGGACTAAATAGATATGAAACAAGCATTGAGGTTTCAAAGCAATGGTCTAGTTCTAAATATGCTGTACTTGCTTCAGGGCAAGACTTCCCAGATGCTTTAAGCGCTTCTCCTCTTGCTGCAAAGTATAATGCACCTATTTTACTAACTAATCCTAAAACTTTAGCTACCAAGACAGAAATGGAAATAAAGAGACTTGGAGTTAGCGAAATGTTTATCATAGGTGGATATGGCTCTGTATCAAAAGAAATAGAAGATAAGATAGCTTCAAATGGAATTAAAATTACAAGATTACATGGAAACGATAGATACCAAACATCCCTGTCTGTGGCAAATTTTATAGGCACAAATGGAGAAATATTTATTACTGCAGGAAGTAATTTCCCTGATGCTCTATCCATAGCTTCTTATGCTGCAGCGCAAGGAATTCCTATTGTTCTAACTGGAAAAGATAGTCTCCCAATAGGATTGGAGAAATACGTATCAGATTATGATATATCTAAGACATATGTAATTGGTGGACCTGGAGTTATTAATGATAATCTACTAATTGATTTGCGTAATCCTGAAAGAATATATGGTAATAACAGATATGAAACAAATCTAAAGGTTTTAAGCAGATTTAAGTTTTACTTTGGAACTACTTTTATAGCTTCAGGACAGGGTTTTGCAGATGCCTTGTCAGCCTCTGCGCTAGCAGGATTAGTACAATCCCCTATCCTCCTTGCAGACAAAAGTTTATTAAACAAAAATGAAATTCTTTTAGAATTGAGAAGTATACGACAATATATGAAGATGAAGTATACAATAGGAGGAGAAGCTTCTGTTCCATCCTCTGTTTTAGATAAGATATTTAAATAATATTGATAAAAAATAAACCCTAGCTAATTTTATTTAGCTAGGGTTTATCAAATATATCGTAGATAAAAGCCCCCTTTTATCTAAACTCATAGACTACAGATTATTATGCCCCAAGATATGCACTTTTTACGCTTTCATCATTTAAAAGTTCTGAAGCGTCCCCTTCCATTTCCACATATCCATTTTGTATTACATAAGCTCTATGAGCTACTTTAAGTGCCATAGAAGCATTTTGTTCTACAAGTAAAACTGTAGTACCATTTTTGTTTATATCCTCTATTATTGAAAATATTTGTTTAACTACTAACGGCGCAAGCCCCATGGAAGGTTCATCTAGAAGAAGCAATTTAGGTCTTGACATAAGAGCACGCCCTATAGCAAGCATCTGCTGCTCTCCTCCTGATAAAGTTCCTGCCATTTGATTTTTACGTTCTAATAATCTTGGAAATGTCTCGAATATTTTCCCATAATCCTTTTTTATTTCTGCTTTATCTTTTCTTGAAAACGCCCCCATTTCCAAGTTTTCCATAATCGACATGTTAGCAAAAATTCTTCTACCCTCTGGTACATGAGCCATCCCAAGGCTTACCATATTGCTTGCATTAACTTTACTTAAGTCTTTTCCATCAAATGTAACTTTCCCAACTTTAGGCTTTAGCACTCCAGAAATTGTCTTAAGAGTTGTAGTTTTCCCAGCTCCATTTGCACCTATTAAAGTAACAATTTCGCCCTCATTTACTTTTAAACTTATACCTTTTAAAGCATGAACAGCTCCATAATATACATTAACATCAATCATTTCTAACATGCTTCATCTTCACCTCCAAGATATGCCTTAATAACTGCAGGGTTATGTCTTATTTCTTCTGGCGTTCCATTTGCAATAAGCTTCCCATAATCAAGAACATAAAGTCTATTACATACAGACATTACAAGCGACATATCATGCTCTATTAAAATTATAGTGATATCAAATTTATCCTTAATCCATCTTATAAGTTCCATAAGCTCATGTGTTTCATTTGGATTCATTCCCGCTGCTGGTTCATCAAGAAGTAAAATCTTTGGATTAGACGCAAGAGCTCTTGCTATTTCTAGTCTTCTTTGTTCCCCGTAGGATAAATTTTTAGAAAGTTCTTCTCTTTTTTCATCAAGGTTGAATATTTTTAAAAGCTCCGTAACCTTTTTATCTGCATTTTCTTCTTCTTTATAATAAGAGAGAGTTCTAAATAAGGAAGAAATAGCTTTATACTTAATGTTCTTATGAAATCCTACTCTAACATTTTCCTCCACTGTCATTTCACTAAAAAGTCTTATATTTTGAAATGTCCTACCTATTCCTGCTGCAGCTATTTCATGAGGTTTCATTTTATTGGGATGAACTTTTTTGTCAAAATTATATATTATTTCACCTTCTGTTGGATTATATATGCCTGTAAGCAAATTGAAAAATGTGGTTTTTCCTGCCCCATTTGGTCCAATAAGACCAATTATTTCTCCATGCTTTATTTTCATATTTACATTACTTACTGCCTTTACTCCACCAAAAGACATTGAAATATTATTTACTGTTAACACTGGCATTTTGAATACCTCCCCTCTTAAATAACCTAAATCTATAATTACCCATAATTCCTTGTGGTCTATAAACCATTATTAAGAAAAGTATAACTGAATATATAACCATTCTAAGTTCAGGGAATCCTTGAAGTAGAAGAGATATTACAGACAGTGCTATGGCTCCAACTACTGAACCCATAATGCTTCCCATACCTCCAAATACTACTATTACTAGAATATCAATAGATTTCATGAAACCAAAGGCATCTGGCTTTATAAAATAGAAATACCCTGAATATAATGCTCCTGCAATTCCTGCAAAGAAAGCACCTGTACCAAAAGCAAGTACCTTATAAAAAGTAGTGTTAACCCCCATGGATTCCGTTGCAATCTCATCTTCACGAATTGCAATACAAGCTCTTCCGCTCTTTGAATTGATAAAGTTCTTTATTAAAACGATAGTGAGTGCGACCATTGCAAACATCCATGCCCAATTTGTATATTGTGGTATATCATTTAGTCCACTAGCACCACCCAAGTATTCATTATTAAGAATTATTATTCTAACTATCTCCCCAAATCCTAATGTTGCTATAGCAAGGTAATCTCCTTTTAATCTCAATGTAGGAATTCCTATAGCAATTCCTGCAATTGCAGCAATTACTGCTCCTGCAATTATTCCTGCTCCAAATGGCAGGCTAAATTTAGCTGTAACTACAGCAGAAGCATATGCTCCAATGGACATAAAAGCTGCGTGTCCTAGTGAAAATTGTCCTGTAAAGCCTGTGATAAGATTTAAGCTTACAGCAAGTATTATATTAATACCTATTACTATTAAATTAAGTAAAATATAAGAATCAATGATGCCAGCACTTATTAATATTTGTCCTAATACATATAGGAGAAGTACGAAAACCGCTGTTACTATATTATTTTTATTAAATACCTTCATACTATTCCCTCCTATACCTTTTCTTTTACATTCTTACCTAAAAGTCCATTAGGTCTTACTAAAAGTATTATAATTAATACTGCAAATGCTACGGCATCCTTATATAAAGATCCACCATTAGCACTAACTATAGTTTCTGTCATTCCAAGGAAGTATCCACCAAGAACCGCTCCTGGTATAATCCCTATTCCTCCGATTACCGCAGCTACGAAAGCCTTAAGTCCAGGAAGAACTCCCATTAAAGGATTTATTGAGTTATAATATACTCCAACAAGTACACCCGCAACTCCTGCTAGTGCAGAACCAAGAGCAAAAGTAAAGGATATTGTTTTATCAATGCTTATCCCCATATATTGTGCTGCTTCTTTATCCATTGAAACAGCTCTCATAGCTTTACCCATTTTTGTTTTATGAATTATAAACTGAAGAGCTATCATAAGTACAATAGTAATTACTAGTATATATATATCTGTAGTATTAAGTACTACTCCACCATTGAATAGTTTTATATTTTTACTTGCAAGCTCTTCTGGAAAAGTTCTCGTTTCCGCCTTAACAAAATACATTGTTCCATATTCTAAGAATAATGAAACTGCTATTGCAGTTATCAGTGCAGCAATTCTAGTTGAATTTCTAATAGGTTTGTATGCTACTTTTTCCACTATAATCCCTATAACTGCACAAGAAACCATTGATATAATGATTGCTGGTATAAAACCAACATGTAGAAATGTGGTAACAGCAAAACCTATATAAGCTCCTAACATATATATATCACCATGAGCAAAATTTATAAGATTTATGATACCATAAACCATTGTATATCCTAACGCAATCAATGCATATATACTCCCAAGTGAAAGTCCATTAACTAACTGCTGTAAAGTTTGTTCCATCTTTTTCACATCCTTTTAAAATATATTAGAGAGCACAAAGTGTTCATTTAATTTCATATTGTGTCCTTTGTCCTCTCTAATCCTAGCTACTCTTATAGTTTATTTATTATTGTGGATCTAGCTTCTTTAAGAAAGTCTGCTCTCCATTCTTCATTTCAAGAATTGTTATTGATTTTACTGGATTATGATTCTCATCTATAGAAAACTTACCTGTTATTCCTTTGAAATCTTTAGTAGCTGCCATAGCCTCTTTAACTTTAACAGGGTTAGCTTCCCCAGCTCTCTTTACAGCATCTGCAAAGAAATATCCTAAATCATATCCAAGAGCACTAAATCCATTTGGCTCTTTATTATATTTAGCTTTGAATGCTTTTTGGAAATTTACAACCTCAGCTGAAGTATCCTTTGAAGAATAATGATTTGTAAAATAAACTCCATTTAATGCAGCCTTCCCAGCAAGTTCTGCAAGTTTTGGTGACTCATAACCATCTCCTCCAACTATCGGAGCAGTAATTCCAAGATCCCTAGCTTGTTTTACTATCAAACCTACTTCTTCATAATAACCTGGAAGATATATTACATCAGGATTTGAACCCTTAATTTTTGTAAGTACTGCTTTAAAGTCTGTTTCTTTTGCTTGATATGCCTGTTCAGTTACAATTTTTCCACCATGTTTTTCAAAGGTTTCTTTAAAGCTTTTTGAAAGACCTTTACTATAGTCACTAGTAGTATCCACAAGAATAGCTGCATTCTTTTTACCTAAATCCTTAGCTATAAAGTCAGCTCCTATAACCCCCTGGAAAGAGTCACTAAAACAAGTTTTAAATATAAATTCTCTTACCTTACCATTGCTATCTACGGTAACATCATCTGCTGTAGCAGAAGCTGATACTAATGGAACTTTGTTTTGTACAGCAATTGGTGCTGCTGCCTTTGTATTACCAGAAGTTGCAGGTCCAAGTATTGCTACAACCTTATCTCTAGTTGCAAGCTTAGTTGCAACGTTAGCAGCTTCAGCAGTTTCAGACTTATTATCTACCTTTACAGCTTCAATTTGTTTTCCTAAGACTCCACCTGCTTTATTAATTTCCTCAATTGCAAGTTCAATACCTTCACTTAAACTTTGGCCATATGTAGCCACATTTCCAGATAGTTCATAGTTAAGACCTACCTTTACGGTCTTAGCATCTGCAGATGTTTGTTTGCTTCCACATCCTACTAATGCTCCTGTGACAAACATTGTTGCGAATAATAATGATAATTTCTTTTTCATAAAATTGCCCCCTTTATTTTTTAAAATAGCCCCCTATTTAAGGTTATAGGTTATAAAAAAACGCCTCTACATGTGTGCTTAACACATGTAGAGGCGATATTTAACGCTGTACCACTCTACTTCACTACTCTCATCATAAGAATAGTCTTTTTCAGGTTCTATTAAACCTCAGCTTTTTAACGCAGCCCCGCGGTATAATCTACTTAATTTCGACTATACAACTCAGAAGTGAGTATTGCTATCCAGTTAACCCGGTTCTCAGCTTATCCGGTTCTCTGTAATTAACATGATGATAGTTTTGTCTTCGTCATAATTTTTAAAATTTATATTCTATTGTGAACTAACTTAACATTCTTGATTTGTTATTAAAGATATTATCACGTTCTTAAACATGTGTCAACGTACCGAAAACATTTACATAAAAATTATTTTTATAAAATATAAAATCCACTTTTTTAATGTAAAATTTAGTATTTAATCAAATCATTGAAAATTTTATTTCTGTTATGTGATATAATATCTATTGTCATTTTGATAAACGTCAGGAGGTTATATTATGCAACTTATACAAATGACTATAGACTTTATATTACATATTGACACGCATTTAAGTGCTATCGTGCAAACTTATGGAATGTGGTCCTATGCTGTACTATTTCTTATAGTATTTTGCGAGACAGGCCTTGTAGTACTTCCTTTTTTACCAGGAGATTCACTTATATTTGCCGCTGGCGCCTTAGTTTCTGTAAGCTCTATGAATATTTTCACTTTACTTTTAGTACTTATGGCTGCAGCAATAATTGGCGATACAGTAAATTATGAGATAGGAAAACTTTTAGGAAGAGGTCTTTATGAAAATCAAAATATCAAATTTATAAAAAAGGAATATTTAGATAAGACCAATAGTTTTTATGATAAGCATGGTGGCAAAACTATAATACTTGCAAGATTTGTACCAATAATACGTACTTTTGCTCCTTTTGTTGCAGGTATGGGAAAAATGCATTACAGCAAATTTATATCTTATAATATTGTTGGAGGAATTACTTGGGTAGCCCTATTTACTTTAATGGGATATTTCTTCGGAAATCTACCAGCAGTACAACATAACTTTACATTAGTTATATTTGCAATAATCCTTGTATCAGTTTTACCTGGAGCTTTTGCCTATCTAAAAAGCAAGATGAGCAGCCGTGATACAGTTCTTTAGAATATAATTAAATACCAAGTATAAAAAATAGAAGTTTGCAGTTGCAAACTTCTATTTTTATCTCCCTACTCCCTTCCACTTGTACTTCTACTCAGTTTTGCTCTACGGTAATAGAATAGGTTGCTCTACTTGATAAAACTAAAAAGTGTGAAAAATGAATAGGCTTATCTTCTTCATTATAGATAATTTTTTCAACTAAAAATAGCGCCTCACCAGGTGAACAATTAAGCAGCTCGCTTTGCTCAACATTTGCTACAGTAACGCTAAATTCCTTATAAGCTTTTTTCATTACAACTCCATATTCTTCCCTCATAACTTTAAAAGTCGATACATGGTCGGAAATTTTATAAATTATATCTGGAAAAAGGTCAGTAGGGAAATAAGCTATATCAATACTAAATGGTGATCCTTCATACACAATCATACGTTTTAATTCTAAAACCTTGGATCCCTTAGGTAAATTCAAAGATTTTAAAACCTTATTTGATGGTTCTATTATTGCTTTTGATAAAACTATTCTTTCAGGATTAATACCTTCTGAAGTTGCTAAGTCAGTGAAGCCATCTAAACTCAAAATCTTTGAATGTATCTTTGAAGATTCTACAAAAGTTCCCTTTCCCTGCCTAGATACCAATAATCCCTCATTTACTAATTCCTTTATTGCTCTTCTAACAGTTATTCGACTTACTCCATATCGCTCACCTAGTTCCGCTTCAGTTGGCATCTTTTGGCCTGGTTTGTAGGTTCTTTTTACAATATCGTCTTTAATCAGAAACTTTAGTTGCTCATACAAAGATATTGAGCTATCAGCTACTAACATATATTATTTCTCCTTTTTTTTAATATTTAGTCATCAAATGGATGAGGATATCCAAACCCTCCATGGAATGTGCATGTTTTTGCTGCACAAGTGGCTGCAAATTCTAGAGCCTCTTCCATATTTTTATTTTGAGTATAATTTGTTAAAAATCCTGCAATAAAACTATCTCCTGCACCCATGGTATCAATAACTTCCGTTTGCTTTATGCCCTGCTCAAATAGTTCACCATTTTTAGAAAATAATGCCCCTTTTCCTCCTAGGGTTACTCCAACTATATCAGTTCCTAACAAGTGACATGTCTTTATAAGACCCTTTACTTCTTCCAATGTCAAATCTGAACCTGAGAAAAATGCAAATTTCACATTAGGACATACTCCTTTTAAATATTCTATATCTCTATTATCGGAAAAATCGAATGAAATATTACAGTAATCTTTAATTTTCACAAGTTCCGCTTCAATATTTGAATAACAACTGGTATGGCATACATCAAAATTAGAAATATAATTTAAGTCCTCTGGTGTTAAACGTAATCTAACAATATGTTGTACAGTATTCTTAGGACCACCAACAAATACTCTATCTCCCTCAGAGGTTAAATTCACTCTTGGTTGTCCACTTATTCCTATCACATGGCGCGACTTTTCATAATTTATTCCTTCTTGATTAAGTGCCCAGGTCAAATGTTCAGCTTTTTTGTCAGTTCCAAATATTCCAATATAAGAACATTCATCAAATCCATATCGTTTACAATTAACTACAACGTTTACAGCATTCCCACCTGGATAATATAGATTTTGATCTAAATAACAATCAACTACATTATCTCCTACAGCTATCATTTTCATATTACATACCCTCCAATTAAAATATTAACCTTTTACAGACCCGGCCGCCATACCTCTTATGAAATATTTTTGCATACATATAAATAGTATAATTATAGGTAGTGCAGAAATAACCATACCTGCAAGTAACACTCCCCAATCCGTTTGAAGTGCATCTCTAAAATTCATAAGTCCTGAAGGAATGGTTTTTAAGTTGTCTGAATCTATAAATATAATTGAAAATAAAAATTCATTCCAAGAATAATATGATGTAAGTATTACACTTGTAAGTAAAATTGGTTTTGAAATAGGCATAAATATCCTCCAATAAATTTCAAAAGCACTGCATCCATCTATTCTTGCTGATTCTTCTAATTCCTTTGGAATTGCAAGAAAAAATGATCTAATAAGTAATACGGTTAAAGGTAATCTAAATGCTATATAAGGAAGAATCATCGCAAAACGAGTATTATGAATTCCTAGTTTTTGCAAAAGAACATAAAGTGGAACTACACATACCTGCGGATTTAACATCATTCCACCCATACAAATTATAAGCGCTATACTCATACCTCTAAATCTATACCTACTAAGTCCATATGCACATAATGAGGCAATTATAACTACTCCAGTAACTGTCGAGACTGTAACTATTAAGCTGTTTAAAAAGTATTTTGATATTCCCTTCTCCCATGCGATTGCATAATTAGAGAATTTCCAAACTGAAGGTAATCCCCACACATTCCCATAGATTTCTTTATAGCTTTTTAAAGAAGACATTACCATCCAGAATAAAGGATATGCAATGCATACAACTCCAATCAAAAGAACTGCTAAAACTAAAATTTCACCTATGCCAAATTTATTACGGCGATAAGAGGAAGTTTTATATCTAGGCATCTTAGGCATTTTATTTTCAGTGCTTAATTGCATATCACTATAAGAAGAAACTTTATGTTTATCCATCTCTATTCCTCCTTTCCCGTTCTAAATAATAACATTTGAACCACAGCAAGCGATGCTGTTATAACAAATATTAGTACAGCTAAAGTAGCAGCGTATCCCATTTTATCTTTAAAAAAGCCTGACTGATACATATGAACTGCAATAGTCATAGAGCTTGTTCCAGGTCCTCCACCCTTTGTCAAAATATACGGCTCATTAAATACCGTAAATGCACCTGTAATTGTGATTAAGCTAGTTACAAAAAACATTTCTTTAACTTGTGGTAAAGTTATGCTTATAAAACGTCTAATTTTTCCTGCCCCATCTATCTCTGCCGCTTCGTATAACTCCTCTGGTATCTTTTGAATCGCAACAATGAATAGCATCATAATGTATCCCAAACTTTGCCACTGAGATACTGCAATTACTGCATATGGTGCGGTAGAAGGTAAACCTAGCCAAGGTTTTGCTAAGCTGTCGAGTCCTATAATTCTAAGAAAGCTATTTAATAGCCCTGTCTGAGGGTTGTATATAAAACTAAAAAGCAAACAAATTACTGTCATTGAGATTATAACCGGCAAAAAGTATATAGTTCGAATAGCAGGAGAAATTTTTCTAAAAACCTTATCTTCCAATACTGCTGCCACTACCAGGCCTAAACATACTTGCCATATTACAGATATTACGGCATAACGTACATTATTTATTAATGCTGTAACCACAACTTTATCAGATAGTAGTGTTTTATAATTTTGCAATCCAACAATTTTTCTTATAGGAGATAATGTTGAAAATTCTTCAAAACTATAAAGAATATTTTGAGCTAACGGAATATATATAAACACTGCTAACATAATAATGCATGGAGCTATAAATAAATATGGAGCTAATACAACTTTTGATTTTTTCATTACCACCACTCCTAGCAAAATAGATTACTATAAACTTATATAACACAAGAGGGGAAGCCCCCTCTTTTCAAATTTGTAATATTATTTTAGATTATTTTGCAGATTTACGTTCTTCAGCAGCTGCTTTTTGTACATCCTTCATTACATCCTGCGGAGTCTTTTGTCCTGCTGCTATAGATTGACCTCCACGCATATAAGCATCAGCTACACTGATTTTCACTGCATTGTCAAGCCATGGAGTAGTTTCAGAAGAATTCATAATTAAATCAACAGCTTCTAAAATTTCCTTTGATGCATTATCAGCTGAGACAGCGCCTTTTATTGCTGTAACCTGTCCATCTAATTTTGTAAACTTTGTAGCATTTTCCTTAGAGATTATAAACTTTAAAAGTTTTTCAGCTGCTTCTGGATTTTTACTTACATTGCTTAACATAAAGCCTTCTGGTGCTCCAGTAAGTGCTTCTGGACTTCCCTTTCCATCTGCAAATGTTGGGAAGTTAAAGAACCCAAATTTGATATCTCCGTTATCTTGAACTTTTTTAATTTCTGCAAGCTGCATGTACATAACAGGAACCTCACCACTTGCAAACATGTTACGTGCAGTTTCATGGTCGATTGCAGTTGCCGTTGTTCCCATATATTTTGTTAATGTTTTAAAGTGCTCTAAGACCTTTACATATGCTGGATCAGTAAATTCTCCAGTTTTTGCATTATAATCCTTCTTAAGAACTGCTGGCTCAAGCATACGCTGATTCATTGTTCCTAAGTAATGCGCTATAGTCCAAGGATCTGTCAATCCTTCAATAATTGGGGCTTTATATCCAAGAGTTTTTAGCTTTTCTAATAATGCTATAAGTTCATCAAATGTTTTAGGAACACTAAGTCCATTCTTTTCAAATACATCTTTATTATAGAAGAATGCTTTCCCATCAATTGTAAGAGGCATTCCATAAAGCTTACCGTCAAATGTAAATGCACCCTTTTGTGAATCCATAACTTGGCTAGCCCATTCTTTATCCTTTTCAACTATATCATTAAGTGGTTTTACTTTTCCTGAGGCTACAAGATTTTCAGCAAAGGAATCTGACCAGGATACAAATACATCTGGAACATTATCTGATGATACAAGTACACGAATTTTTTCTTTGTACGAGTCATTTAAAACTGCATCTGTCTCAACTTTAATATCTGGATTTTGTTTTTCAAATTCAGCAACCAATTCTTTAAAATATGAATTTCTAGGTTCGTTAGGCCATCTATGGAAAAACTTAATTACAGTTTTTCCATCAGATGACTTTGTTGGTTGGCCGGCAGTTTCCTTAGCTCCACCACCACAGCCTACTAAAGACATCACCATTACAGAACTTAACGCTACCGCAAGAATACGCTTTAACATTTTTACCCCCCCAATTAATATCTTAATATATATTTAATTAATATATCCTATTATCAATATTCCATTTTCCACATATATCTTCTAACAGATAACGGATGTCCTCTATGTTCTGCAATACGGTCTGCATATTGACGAAGAACAACTCCAACCACAAGTGGTGCAAAGTATCCACGAAGATCTTCATCAATTCCTTCCATATCAAATGTTTCAGCATCGATAAGAGTTATCTTATCACTATATTTCTTGCAAAATGCATGTGCACGTTCATCAAGCGGACGAGTTTCATCCAATCCTTTAATTATAATAAATGGCACATCATAGTCTGTAACTTCAAATGGTCCATGAAAATATTCTCCTGAATGAATTGCACTAGAATTTATCCACTGCATTTCCATAAGTAAGCAAATGGCAAAGGAATAAGCTACCCCATAACAACCACCACTTGCCATTGTATATATAAGCTCTTCACGTTTATATTTTCGTCCAAACTCATCTGCAGCTTCATAGGTGCTTGTCTTATTTAATTCAAATACTCTGTGTAAATTATTAATGGATTTTACTGCACGAGTATATTTTTCATTTGGATTAACAACGTTAAGCATACTAAATATAAGATTATATAACATTCCATTATTTAATTCTGATGCATTTGCTTCTGTTCCCCAATCATAATGTATTGTATATTCAGCGGCCTTCCAAAGTGGTGAATCTACAAGATGTGAGAATGCTATTGTTATCGCACCTTTCTCGCGTGCAAATTCAGCAGCTCTTACTGTTTCTGGTGTATTACCTGAATGTGAACAAAGAACCACAACTGAACCTTGCCCTAAACTTTTTGGTGAACGATGCACAAACTCATTTGATGAATAAACCGCAGATGGAATCTCTGTTTCCCTGTCCATTATATACTGTACAGGTTCAAATATTGCCTTTGACCCACCACAAGCTACAAAGTAAAAATTTTTAACACTAATACCTTTAATTGCCTCAATTGCAGTTTCTAATTGTTTTACATGTTCTGGTTTCATAATCAATTCCCCCTTAAAATCTTTCCAACATCCCCATGTTGTTATATATTATATTATGTTGTTATATGTTGTTATATTCACTATATGATTATATTAACTTAAATTACATTAATTGTCAATATAATTTACTGATAATTCTATCATTTTTCTATAATCACTTTTCACTCTAAAATATGGCTTTACTCATAAATCTTTTTCCAATATGGCTTTCTATTATTAAATGTAGTTATATACTTAAATCCTACTTCTTCACAAAGTTTCAAAGCATCTATAATATTTTTACCTACATCGTTTTTATTGTGTGAATCTGAACCAACAGTTATTATTTCCCCACCTAAACTTTTATATAATTTTATTACATCAAGACCTGGCATTGTTTCTTTAGGAGCTTGTCTTAGCCCTGATGTATTAATTTCAATCCCCTTTCCATTTTTAATAATTTTTTTTAGTATATCCACTAGAAAATCATAGTATTTTATTAGCGTTATTCTTTGTTTATAGTAATCTGTACTATATCTTTTTATTAAATCAAGATGACCTAAACAATCAAACTTTCCACATACCACCATTTGATCTAACTGCTGAAGATACTCTACACATAAGTTATCTAGTGTAATAGTTGTCAAATCTAATTTCCCAAGATCTATATTATTAATCATCTTATGAAGAGAACCTATAATATAATCATAGTTGAAAGAACCTATCAGTTCTTCTGATTCTTTTAAATTACGATATGGTTGTCCTAATTCTAATCCTGCCCTTATTTCAATTTTCCCCTTAAAATTTTCCCTAACCTCTAATATTTCATTTTTATATTTTCCCAAGTCGTAATATTTAGATGCCCAGTCTTTCCTGTGCATTTCGCAATGTTCCGTTATAGCTATTTCCTTTAACCCTTTGTTTATGGCACTTTCACAAACCTGCATAATTGAATCTTTACCATCAGGTGAAATACTTGTATGAATATGATAATCAATTAGATAATACATACTTTTTAATCATCCTTTCTCACTCTATAATAAATGCTTTTTTTACAGTTTAATTTTTTTAATAAAAAATGCACCCCTTTTGAGGTGCAAAAGCCGCTTATTAAACCCAGTCATCAAAACCACTTCTTCTGCCTGTATAGAAGAATTCTGTATGCCTACACTTTGGACAAACATATACAGCAAAAACTAGGTGTTCTTCAATATCAAATAAAGCACCTAGAATTCCCCTTTTATCATCTTGAGAGTCAAATCTATAATCCTTTAAGTACTCCATTTCTTCTTTACATCTTAAGCACTCATAATTCCTTGCCATTTTAACTCACCATCCTCTAATACTCTATACCAAATTATACCACAAAACTTAGCGATTAGCGACTAATAGAAATAAGACGACATTTTTAATGTGAACTTCCTTCTTAGTTAGTAGCTCTGAATGACCTTTTTAATGCTCAAAAGTATAGAATTTTCATCGTAGAAGGCATTGAACGAGCCTTAGAACGGCTTTATTTATAAATTAAAAATACCGTTAAGAGCCGCCTACTGTCTGAGCGACAGCGAGTTTAGGTGGCTTAGGGATTTTAAATTTATAAATATTAGCCGTTATTGGCGAAATGAATCGCCTTCTTAGATGAAAATTTTATACGCCCCTGAGCATTAAAATGTCGTAATATCTTTTTTAATCATTTCCCACACTTCATCAGTACTTTTCTCTTGTATGTTTTTATATGAATTTCCATCTAGTGATGAATCAAATTGACAAATTGGAGAATACTCACAAAAGCCACAAGGGGTTGACTCCTTCTTCTTATAAGGTTTTATTGAAATATTTCCTTCAAGCATCTCTTCACATAGATTTACTATTGTCTTTTTCACATAGGCTCTTAATATATCAAATTCTTCTTTCGTAGCAAGAGACCCCATTACATTTTTATAAAATTCACCCTTACTACTTAAAGCCACAGGTAAGATATCTGAGTATTTATCAATTTGTCTATCCATAGCCTTGATTATATCTACATCTTCAAGTAAGAGTCCATTCATCTTTAGTCTTGAAAGTATTTTCTTTTCTATCTCTTCATAAGTTTCCTTACCTGTTCCCTTTACTATAGGATCATCTATTTTAAAGTAAAGTACTCCTGCTGGCAGCGTATTGTTCTTTATTTCTTCTTCCAAATCAGTTAAAAGTGCATCTAAATATACTAAAAGTTGAAGCTGCAGACCATAATATACATCTATCAAGCTAAACTTTTTGTTTCCTGATTTATAATCTATTATTCTTATATATGTGCCTTCTTCTTCCTTCAATGTATCTAATCTATCAACTCTACCTATTAAATTTACTTTTTCTCCTGAATGAAGTTCTACAGAAATAGGCGGAAAATCTCCATTAAAATTAAATGAAAGCTCTGATCCTTGCGGCTTGAAATCTCCTCTTTTTATTTGCTCTCCAATTACTTCTAGAGTCCTTATAAGAATTTTTTTTATTCCTCGTGTCATGTGCTCATATCTAGGAGAACTATTAAAAATTGCCCCTGGAGTACTTTGTATTTTTTCATCTACCAAATTTCCAATTGCTGTTTCATATAAACTTTTATCTGCATTTTCCCAGGACAAATTTTTTTCCCCTAAGTATTTAGTGAAATTATCTAATATTTCATGCATAAAACTTCCTAGGTCTGGTGAGGTAAGCTTATATACCTTTCTATCCTTGGCATTAAGCCCATACTTTACAAAATATGCAAAAGGACAGGATGCATATTTTTCTAAGCGTGACACACTTATACTCATATTATGTCCATAAAGTTTTCTAACCTTTTGGGTATCTAGTATTTCTGCATCATTACTATAACTAAATCCTTGCAGTATAGTATTTAACTTTCTATTCCACTTATCCCTGTCTCTATACCACCTGTATACGTCAAGCCAGACCTTACTTAAATTTATTTCTTCACTACTTCCTCTAAGCTCTGATATAAGTTCGTTAAATGTAGCCTTGGGAGTGCTAATCATTTCTATATCCTCCTCTTCAGTATGCTTAGCTATTATATTGCTCTTTTCACAAAGTTGTGGAAATATCCTTTTCATTCTTGATATCACAATAGATGGTCTTAAACTCTTTCCTTCTAGACTTGCTATAGGATAGCTTAATCTTAAATATTTGCTCATAATAGTTAAGGTAATGTAAGTTAAAAATTGTTCTTCAAAAGCTAAACTCTTTGTATCCTTTGCAAGTTCCAAGCCATTTTCCCTTAAGCTCTCCCTTTCCAAATCTGTAAGTATTCCTTCATCTGCTATGGCTCCTGGGAAAACTCCATCATTCACTCCAACAATATAAAGCGCTTTTATATCATGGCTTCTAATCCTTTGAACACTACTTACAAGAATTTGGTCAATAGCTGGAGGAATTAATCCAAGCTCATATTCTTCAAAGCCACTTTTAAGAATTCTACCAAATACTTCACTATCTATCTTATCTTCATTTATGACTTCAGCAATTTGGTCCATTATATCCACAATAGCATCCCATATCTGCCTATACTCATTTACCTTATCTAGTAAGTTTTCTTCCTTAAACACTTGTATTAAAGCTTGAGTTTTTTCTTCAATATTGAGCTTTATTAAAAAGTCATATAAGGCATGACACATTTCTTTACCTGTTTTTTTACCCTTTATATTTTCATGAAATTCCATCAAAGGCTTAGCTATTTTAAATCTTAGTTCATTTATCTTGTTTAAGCTTTCCTGCTCTGCCTCGCTTATTTCATCCCCAGAAAAACTATATTTTATTCGATAACTCCAAGGTTCTTCTGTAGTCCACTTCTTTCCACGTATTCCATTTGCTAAAACATAGTTCTCTATAAGATCTATATCTTTTCTTGAAATATCAGTAAGTCCAGTTTTCAAGTATCTAAAAACAGCTTCGTAGCTCCATCTTTTAACTATAACTTCAATTGAGGATAATATTAAAACTATAAGTGGATTACTAACTATTTCTCTTTTTTTATCTATAAAATAAAGAATGGAATGCTCATCAAAAATTGCTCTTATTAAATTTTCATATCCATCTAAATCACCTGTAACTACAGCTATGTCCTTAAACCTATATCCCCTATCCCTTACTAATTTAAGTATATCCCTTGCAGTATCTTCTATTTCAGAATACTTGTTTAATGCTTTGAACATGCATATATCCTCTGTATCTCCTTTAAAAATTCTATAAGGATATGCAAATATATTTTGCTCCATATGGCTTAATTCTTTGCTTTCCTTAAATCTATAGCAAGGAGAACAATTTAATGCTATTGGTTTATCAAAAGATATATTATTTCTTTCAGCTATCTTTAAAATCTTATCTTCAGTGCTCTTTGTAGGATAAAAAAGATCTAAGTTATCTATTGCTCTTGTTTCATTTAAGCTATTTGTAGCTAAAGTAATATTTACTCTCTTAGCTTGGTTCATTATTTTTTCAAGTATATTATATTGCTGAGGTGTGTAGTCAAAAAACTCATCTATCCAAACCTCTGCATTATAAAACAGCTTTGATTTATCTAATCTTTCTAGAAGTAATGATAAGTCATCTTCTGAATCTATATATTTTTTATGTAGATTTTCTTCAAACTGAGAATATATAAGCGATATATCTTCCATCTTCCACTGCAAATTTTGATCCTGAATTGTATCATTAGCTCCATATAAAATTTCCGGACTTATATTATATCTCTTAAATTCAGTTATAAGTTCTGACATTGTACTAACAAAGCCCTCTCTTGTTGCAGCTTTATTAAAAATTTTAAGTCTATATGCATGTTCTTGCATTATTTTATATATAAGCATACTTTTCCCTGATTCATTTATATGTTGATGAATTATTCCACCCACTTCGTTAAATACCACTTGAGCAAGTCTTTTAAAACTCAACACTCTTGCCCTTTCCATGGCATTTTCTCCTATATAGTGAATTAGGTTTTTTTCTGTTTGAAATGAAAACTGTTCTGGAACTAAAAGTATTAGAGGATGCTCTTCATCTTTTTTTAATTTCTTTTTTATATCTTCAAAACAATAATAGCTTTTGCCACTGCCTGATCTTCCGTATATAAACCTTAAACTCATTTTTATCACCCTTTGTTAATTTCATTATTAACTTGAATTTATAGTAATAATTTATTATATCATAGTTTTCAAAACTCAATTATTCCTTTACATATTTTAACCATAATCTATTTATCCATAATTTTATGTTATGATCTATACACAGTACACTAAAAATAAAAAGCCGATCTAAAAGATCGACTTCTTAGCTTAACTTTAATTATTGTTCTCTTACTGCATTCCTTTGTTTTGTCTAGACTGTTCATTTAGTTTTTTAGCTTCTTCTATTGCAGAATCATAAGTGCTATTTGTAAAGTTTCCCATAGAATTGTTATTCATACCAAATTGAGCATATCCTTGTTGCCCACTATTTTGTCTTGACTGCTGATTTAATTGTTTTGCTTCTTCTATTGCAGAATTAAAAGTATTGTTTGAAGAGCTTCCCATTGCGCTGCTATTCATATTAGACTGAGCATATCCTTGTGACTCACTGTTCTGTCTTGACTGCTGGTTTAGTTGCTTTGCTTCTTCTATTGCAGACTGAGAAGTACTATTTGAAAAGTTACTAGTTGTGCTACTTGTCATTCCACTATTTATACTATTGGTCATACTAGTTGCAGCATATCCTGGTTTACCTTTATTTTGTCTTGATTGTTCATTTAATCTTTTAGTTTCTTCAATAAAGTTATTATCCATTTTTATTTCCCCTTTCAAAATTCATATTTTGTACATTATTTTTCAGTACAAGATATATTCTCTCCTTTAATCCTTAATATATGATGAAACATTATGGGCCATATTGATTTCAATAACTTTAAAGTATAATTTAGGATGCAATTCCAAAACCTTAAAACTTCGCTTATTACTTTTTTAACATAATAAATTGTATTTTAAATAGCACAAAGAAAAGCCCCAAAGGGGACTTTCTACAAAAATAATAACCAATATACGTTAAATTTTAAATGTTATTTAAGAATATATGCCTTCTCAAATCCCTCTCTTACCGCATGAGCTATGTTTCTTGGAGATGCCGCATCACCTATTAGATATACCCTATTAAAATTATTTTTGATTTTTTCATACAATTCATTATCCGATTTAACTCCTAGGGATATTACAACTTTATCTATATCTAATTCAACTTCCTTATCTTCTTTTAAACTTTGAACCTTAATAGATTTTTCACCTATACTATTTAATTTATAATTTGTAAGTATTTCTACATTTGCAACAAATAAATGCTGCATTAAATCAATCTTATTAATAAGTCCACACCCAGTACCTATTTCTGAAAGCATTTCTATAAGATAAACTGCATTCCCTTGATTTGCTATAAACTCAGCTATTTCACTTCCGGTCATTCCTCCGCCAATTACAGCTACAGCTTCTCCTTCAAAGGTAGCCTTTCCACTTAATGCATCTTCCGAAGTATATACATTTTCTCTATCGATTCCTTCTATATTAGGCATGAAAGGCATTGCACCAGTTGCTACAATTACAACATAAGGATTTTCAGCCTTTACATTCTCTAATTTTCCTTCTGTATTTAATCTTATCTCTACTCCTAAGTTTTCAAGCTCATTTCTTTGATAATCTATAAGCCAATGAAGTTTTTCCTTTCCCTCTGGCTTATGGCCATATTTTATTTGCCCCCCAAGTTCACTGTCCTTTTCAAATAAAACCACCTTAAAGTTTCTTTCTGCCAAAATTCTTGCAGCTTCAAGTCCTCCAGGTCCTCCACCAATTACAACAACTTTTCTCCCATCTCCTGATTTTTCTAGGTTTTTAAATTCCAATTCACGTCCAGCCCTTGTATTTATAGCACATTCCATGTGATGACCAGCAAAAGCACTATCCACACAATGAAGGCAAGATATGCACTTTCTTATATCCTTCTCTCTTCCTTCCTGTGCCTTATTACACCAATCAGGATCTGTAATATGACTTCTTCCTATGGCTACAAAATCAGCTTTACCTTCTTTTAATACACTTTCTGCAAATTCTGGCTCTCTTATTACCCCCACTGCTATAACAGGTATATTTACAGCCTTCTTTATTTCCTCTGCTAAATAAACTCTCCACCCTTGCTCATAGGTTATTGGTTCCATAACTGTTGGCAAGCTTTCATAATTACCACAGCTGGCATTTATAGCATCTACACCTATACTTTCCATGTACTTTGCTATTTTAAGTCCCTCTTCTTCAGTTATTCCTCCTTCCATAAACTCATCTATGCTAAGTCTTATGGTTACAGGATAGTTTTCTCCACAGGTCTTTTTTATTCCCTTAACAATTTCCTCTGCAAATCTCATTCTATTTTCAAAGCTTCCACCGTATTCATCAGTTCTTCTATTTGTAAATGGACTTAAAAATTGACATATTAAATATCCATGGGCGCCATGAAGCTCCACTCCATCAATTCCTGCCATTTTACATCTTAAAGCGCCTGTTGCAAATCTATTTATTAAATCCTTTATTTCTTCTGTAGTTAAAGCTCTTGGGGTTTCTCCTGTAATCTGGCTTGGTACAGCACTTGGGGCAACTACCTGCTTTCCACCAGTAAGCATAGAATTTCCAACCCTACCTGCATGATGAAGCTGCATAAATACCTTTGTATCATATTTATGTAAAGTATCTGCTAATCTTTGAAGCATTGGTATAAACTTGTTATCATCTACCCTTGGATGGCAGGAACCGGCCTTACCTAGTAAGTATTCCACAGAAGTAACCTCAGTTATTATAAGTCCCACTCCGCCTTTTGCTCTTTCTTCAAAATATGCAATTTGATGGTCTGTTACTTCTCCATCTGCTGAAGCAAGCATAGTACCCATTGCAGGCATTATAACTCTATTCTTTAATTTGAGTTTACCTATGTTTCCTTCTTTAAATAAATATTCATACTTCATGTTCAATTCCTCCCTAGTTAAATCAACACTATAAGTTTAAAATCTCTATTTAATAAATACATCTTAATATTTACCCTATTAAATTAAAAAATGTCTTTTATTTTAATTCCTTATCTATACTTTCCCAGAAGCTTTTAATTGTTTGTGATAAGCTGTAACCCATTACTCTAGTATACGGAAACCATTCCTGTGGAAATAACCTTTGATAGTTTGAAGTTACAAATCTTTCATCAATTAAAAGTATAAGCCCCTTGTCTTCTTCTGAACGAATAACTCTTCCTGCTGCTTGAAGTACTTTATTCATTCCTGGATAGGTATAAGAATAATCGTATCCCTTACCGTTTTCCTCATTAAAATAATCCATTATTATATCTCGTTCAAAGCATATTTGAGGAAGCCCTACTCCAACTATAACTGCCCCAAGTAGCCTATCTCCTTTAAGGTCTACCCCTTCTGAAAATATACCTCCAAGCACTGCAAATCCAACTAGTGTTTCCTCTGCATCTTCTTTAAACTGAAGTAAAAACTCTTCTCTATCCTCTTCGTTCATATCTGTGCTTTGAGCTGTGGTGTTTATTTCACTGTACTTTTCTTCAAATACCTCTTTTACATTTTGCATATAGGTATAGGATGGGAAAAACACCATATAGTTTCCTATCTTTCCTGATATAAAAATATTTATATAATCTGTTATTTTTTCGTAGCTCTTTTCTCTAACTTTATATTTAGTAGATATATTTGAGCTAACCATTATTGTCCTATTTTCCTTGTTAAAAGGAGATTCAAGCCTCATTTGATAATCTCCTTCACTTCCTCCTAATACTTCCTTAAAATAATCCATAGGAGTAAGTGTTGCAGAAAATAAAACACCTGCTCGCCCCATGCTTAAAGAATCCTTAAGTAAGGTCGATGGGTCCAAGCAAAATAGCTTTAGTTTTACATCCCCATCCTTTGACTTTTCCACATAAGTCACAAAACCTTTTCTGTAATATTCACTTATCCTTAAGAAAGCCATAACCTCAAAGTATAAATCTAAAACCTCGTCATATCCTTCCCTATTTTCATTTTCTTTAAGCCATTCTTCACCCTCTTTTACGAAGCTCCTTAAGTAAGGATACATTTCATCTGGCTCCTCCTCTTGAAGATAATATCCGTTTTCATCACACTTTTCTCCAAGTTGTAATATTTCTCTATTTATATTGGCTAAAGCTTTATATATTTTACTGGTACCCTTTTTAATTAACTCCTTACCATTATTAAACTTGCTTTTATATAACTCAGCAGAATACATCTCTCTCCCTCTATCCACTAAATTATGAGCTTCATCTATTAAAAATACGTAATCTGTTTTCCCTGTATCAAAAAATCTTTTAAGATAAACTCTAGGGTCAAATACATAATTATAATCACACACAACGCAATCCGCCCACAGTGTTAAATCTAATGCAAATTCAAAGGGACATACTTTATATTCTTCAGCATATTTGACTAGAGACTCTCTTGTAATTATATTTTCGTTTTTCAATACGTCCATTAGTGCTTGATTTATCCTGTTATAATGTCCCTTTGCATATTCACACTGCTCTGGATTACAGCTAGAATCCTTGCAAAAACAAAGCTTTTCCTTTGCAGTTATAAATACAACTTTAAGTTTAAGACCCTGTTCTACCATCTTATTAAATGCTTCTAGTGCTACAGTGGAGGTTATAGTTTTAGCTGTTAAATAAAAAATCTTAGAGGTTAACCCCTCCCTCATAGCCTTAACCGTTGGGAAAATAGTAGACATTGTTTTACCTATACCTGTAGGTGCATTTATAAATATGTTCTTTCCATCTCTTATAGTTCCATAAACAGAAACTGCCATTTCCCTTTGCCCTTTTCTATAATTTTTAAAAGGAAAATTTACAGTTCCTATACTTTCATCTCTTTCATCAAGCCACTTTTTATTAAAGTCTGCCCACATAAAGTATTTATCTATAATTTCATAAAAAAACTCTTCAAGTTCTTCAACGGTATAAGTTTCAACTATTTCTTTTGTTTCCTCTGTATCAACACTTACATATGTTAATTGCACGTTTATATATTGTAATTTCTGCTGCTTTGCATATATGTAGGCATAACATTTTGCCTGGGCAAAGTGCAAAGGATTATATTCTTCATCTATATTCTCCAGGGGCATGGTAGTGCTTTTTATTTCATCAATTGTAATTTCTCCATTTACATTTATTATTCCATCTGCTCTACCTTCTAGCGTCATTGTTATATCTTTATAATCAAAGGTGTATTTTAAAAATACTTCTGAGGAATATTCTTTGCCCTTAGACCTTTGTATTCTTTGGTGAATTTTAGTACCTTCTAATGCTCTTCCGCTTCCTGTGAATCCTGCATTCAAGTCACCAGACCGCAGTATGAATTCAACTAAATTTCTAACCGAAATCCTTATTTCTTTATTATTACTCATAAAATCAATCCTTCAAGTAGATATTTTCACTTGCTTTTTATAAATAATTATATCATATTCATATTGAAAACTTAGGTATTAATTAAACCATTAAGCTAATTGAAAATATTGGGATTATAACTATAATTGATATATACTATTAGTATATACTTGTGAAATGTTGTACTAGAGACAATGATAGGCGGGTGAGCAACTAGAACCTATAAACTTTCTCATATACTTATAGAAAAAATTAAAAGATAAATTTCAATATAGAAGAAAATTTAAAGGAGTATTAAAATATGAAAGCATACGAAGAAAAACTTAAAAGTTATATAATTGAAAACGATATACAAGCAGAGCAGTTAATATTTAATGAATCTTGTCATTCCGTGGAGGAAGCAGCAAAGGCTGCTGGCACTTCCCCAGATGATTTTGTTAAAAACATATGTATGATAGACAACAATAATAACTTAATTGTAGCAATTGTAAAAGGTGAAAATAGAGCAAGTACTTCAAGGGTTGGTAAAGTTTTAAATATAGATGTACCAAGAACTGCAAATGAAAATGAAATTCTTGAAAAAACAGGATTTCCCTGTGGAGGTGTTCCTTCTTTTGGATATAAGGCCATCTTTATAATAGATCCTAAAGTAATGGAAAAAGAGTTTATATATACTGGTGGCGGATCCCCGTATTCATTAGTTAAAATATCAACTAAAGAACTTCAAAATATAAATAACAGCCGTATATTAAGAGTACGAAAATAAAGTGTATATATCAGGTATTACTTTAATTTACAAAAATAACCGTCATCCACTTTGGTGACGGTTACTACTTTAAAAAGTAATCTTTTCGAAATTTCCCTTCATGTCCATTATTTCAGCAATCCCATTTTTTAAATAGAAGTTACCTAGTGTTAAACCACTTTTGTTGTTATAAATATTTTTAAGCATTGGCATTGTTTCAAAAGCCTTTGCCATTGTTTCTTCACTATTATCAAATTCAACAACACCGCTTATTCTAATCCATTGTCCTTCATCATTTGCAGTACATATTTCTACATTGGGATTTTCAGTTATTTGTTTATAGGATTTCTTATGTTTACCTATACCAAAATACAATCTTCCATTATACTCCATAAAGAAACCTAACGGCCTAATTTTAGGCTCGTCCCCTTCTATTGTTGCAAAATAAAATGTAGGATTATCCTTCAAAAACTTTATGATTTTTTCCATAAGATTTACCCTTCTTTCACTTTTTCTAAATTTGATTATATATATATTGTAAAATTTTAAAATTTATATATCAAGTAAAATTTCTCCGATTTTCCTGTAAACTTCATATAGTATATGATAACATTTCTTTATAAGTCTTAGTTATATTCCGTAGGTAAGGAGGTTCTTATATGTTCAAAAAACTTGACCTAACCAATATGAAAATAGCAGAATCTGTATTACAATTACAAATAGCATCCTATAAAATTGAAGCAGAACTAATAGGTTTTTATGAAATTCCTCCTTTAAAAGATACTATTGATAGTTTGACTGGATGTGATGAGATTTTTTATGGTTATTTTATAACTGATATCTTAGCAGGATTAATTTCTTATAAGATTAATGAAAATATTTTAGACATACATAGAGTTGCTGTACATCCATGCTTTTTTAAAAGAGGAATTGCTGGGAAAATGATAAGCTTTATAGAAAAAATTGAAGATACCATAAATAAAGCCGTTGTATGTACCGGTAAAGAAAATCTGCCTGCTGTCAACCTATATTTAAAAAATGGTTATCACAAGGTAAAAGATATTGAAATTAGTAAAGGGATTTATTTAACAGAGTTTGCCAAGACATTTTGATAAAATTATTTTCATAAAGAGGTATACATTAAATTAAAAAGATGATTTCTGCATTAAACAGGAATCATCTTGAAAATCTTTAAAAAGTTAGTACTATATCTGACTAGGAAATTTCTTATTTTGTATTCATTATAATTTCATTCCACTTTTCAACATAATCTCCTGTAGCCCATTCAGCCATAACAATCGAATCATCTTCCTCAATCTCTATCTTCCCTATAGGCTCTTCAGATAATTGTTCATTTATAATTGAGTATATATAAATATAGTTCTTACTAACTACTAAAGCAATTTCCTTATTAGGTGAAGTAAAAACATCAATAGCTTCAGGTACTCTTGCCTTCACTTCACTCCAAGGCACACATAACTCATCATAGTTAATAAGTGTCGATGGTGGAACTCCATATATAATAAAATCTTCAAAGTTTTTATTATCAATAGAAGAAATATAATTTAACCTTCCCTTAAGCATCCAATGTCCATTTCCTCTTGTCAATGTAAAATTATCTTTTCGCATTTGCTTTTCTAATTTATCAGCTTCATTCTTCGAAGCACGAAAAACATTAACCGAGCGAGTTATCGTATTATTAATCTCTTCTGACATTAAATCTGAAATATTAACTCCCTTTGCCATGGAAATATTATCAATGGGTAGTACCTGCAGCTGTCCATTTTCTTCAATTTCTGTACATATATAATCGTTGCCTATAAAAGTAATATTTCTTTTTAGATATTCTTGAAGAGTATTTTCATCATTTGATAAAGTACCTTCTTTAATAAATTCTATAACTGGATGTGCATATAGCTTTTGCACAAGCTGTCCATTACTCGTTTCTTTGTTAACGCCTACTTCCCAAAAACCACTTCTTCTAGGAACCAAAATCTGAGAAAGTTCTATTGTATTTTGCAACTTTCTATTAAGAGATGAAATCCATAATGTCTTATACCTGGATTTGCTATTATTTAAATTACTAGAACTCAATCCCAAAACTACTCCAGATCTCAATAATTTATCTTCTTTAGACTGATTCTCCAACTTCTTGTTAGTATTGTTTAAATTAAGTTTATCTATATATCCATCAGTATCATCTGATATCTTATTCATTAATAGTAAACTCTGATCTTTATATAAAGCCAGCTGATTATTACTTATTTTAATAAAATCATAAAAAAGCTGCCTGCTATCTGATGCAGAAATTATATCTACATTTTCTCCTTTTATTCCAATACTTTTATGATCTATATTATGTCTATATTCAAAAAAGTTATTAGATGATACGCTTTTAATCTTATATTGAGGATTTAAACAAATCTCCTTATCAACTACAGTAATGTTTTCATCGATAATTACTATCTTATCTATGTAATTTTTAAATTTTTCTTTATCTATTTCATTATTTAACGACTTATATTTTTCAATCTTCCAAACGCCTTTAACATGTAATTCTGAGTATTTAGGAGGTATAATTTTATTTTCTACATCAATATCAATTTGGCTGCATCCATACAGAAAGATTGATATTAATACTATAGCAACTTTTATAAACTTCATTCTTTTCTATCTCCTAATTTTATTATTAATTGCAACTGGTATTTTAACTAAAACCGTAGTTCCTACTCCGAGCTCGCTTTCTATGATTAGCTCTCCATCATGCATACTTATTATCTCATCGCAAATAGATAATCCTAATCCATTTTGAGCTTTACTATTTTTCCCTTTATAAAACTTATCCTTAACTCTAGGGAGATCTTCCTTGTTAATGCCACATCCACTATCTTTCACTAAAAAAATTATATATTTTTCTTGATCTAGTACTTCTAAAGAAACATTTCCTCCAATACAAGTAAACTTAAATGAATTATCAAGCAAGTTAATTAGTACCTGCTTAATTCTGCTTAAATCAACTTCTACTAACGGTAACCCTTCTTTAAGCTTAACACAAAAGTTAATATTTTCTCTTTCTGCTCTAGGTTTCATATATTTTTCTATATATTCTATAGTATCTTCAATTGCTACTAATTCCTTATGAAGCGAAATTCTTCCCGAAATAAACTTGGAGAAATCTAAAAGTTCCTCCACCATTGCAGTTAACCTCTCACTTTCATTTTCAATTATTTTTAAACCATCAGTAAGAATCTCCTTGTCTGAACCTCCATCACTATTTAGTGTTATTGCCCATCCCTTAATAGCTGTAAGAGGAGTCCTTAATTCATGAGATACAGAAGATATGAACTCATTTTTTATTGTCTCTCGTTTTTGAATCTCATCTGCCATATAATTAAAGGTTTTCCCGAGCCTTCCCAGCTCATCATTTCTCATCTCTTTTACACGTATATTTAAATTACCATTAGCCATTTCCTCAGCGGCCTTCTTAAGTTCTTTAACTGGATGAATTATACTATAGGATAAAAATATACTTACAATGCTACCAATTATTATTACAGTTAAACCTATAAACAAAAATATAAAGTTGATCATATTTATAGTTTTATCTATTTCCTCCAGTGAGGTTTTAAATCTTAATACACCTACAATATTGTTATTAGACATTAAAGGGTATGAAATAGACATAATCCTTGTTCCATCATAACTAGATTTCCCTATCCACTTCCCCTTTCCCCCCTTTAATGCTGCTTCAAAGTCAAACCCATCTATGTTTCTATCTGGTATAACACCAGTTGAATCCATTAAAATTTTTCCATTTAAATCAATAATCTCAACTTGAGCTGTAGTTTGCTTCCAAAATATATCTATATTATCTATTATGTTATCTTGAAGGGAAGTGTTTGAAAAATATCTCTTATAAAAATCAGCTGATAGTTTTATTTGATTAGTTAAAATACCTTCTGCATTGTTATAAAAATAGTATCGTGTAAAACCAATTAATAAAGCTTCAAATGCAACTACACTTATAAATATTACAAGCATGAAATTAACAATCATTCTCCTTTTTATACTCTTAAATTGTTCTCTTTTATCTTCTTTCCCCTGCATGCACCTTATTCCTTTCTCCAGCGATACCCTGTTCCCCATACAGTTTCAATATACATTGGACTAGATGAAGAATCCTCAATTTTTGTCCTTAGCCTTCTAATATTGACATCGACAATTTTTGTATCACCAATAAACTCATATCCCCAAACCAAATCTAAAAGTTCATCTCTGGTAAATGCTTTACCTGGGCTTTTAATAAATATTTTCATAAGTATATATTCTTTGGGTGTTAAGTATAATTCAACGTCATCCTTATATACTATTTGGGAATAGGTATCTATCTTAAAAGGACCATTGTTAAGTATTTGCTTATTGTCATCCTTTTTTATTTCTTTCATACGTCTTAATATTGCTTTAGTTCTTAATAAAAGTTCTATAGGATTAAAGGGCTTTACTATATAATCATCAGCTCCAAATTCTAATCCCATTATTTTATCCGTATCCTGTCCCCTTGCTGTAAGTATAATTATACCTATGTGGGGAAATTCTTTTCTTATTAACTCACAAGCATCGAAACCATTCATACCGGGAAGCATTACATCCAATAAAACTATGTCTGGCTTTTCTAAATTAATTATTCTCATTCCTTCTTCTGCTGAAGTAGCTTCGAGTACCGTAAAGTTATCTCTTTGAAAATTTACTCTTATAAATCCTCTAATATTATCTTCATCCTCAATTATAATTGCTTTATTCTTCATAACTTCACCTCTACCTTAAAATATTAACCTTATCTCCTTCATTGTTCAAGTATCTAATTAAACTTAAAAAGCCAGCGTGAGCTGACTTTTATGCGTTTTATATAAAAAACAATCATTAAGTATTAATTATTTTTTCTGTTTCTTCCTTAACTATATCCTTAGCTGCTATCTTCTTTTTTCGTGGTGTTTTTGTAACTTTTTTCGTCTTTTGGGTTTTAAGAGCTTTAGAAATTTCACATTCTTTAGCTTTGTCTGCTTTTACCTCCTCTAATTCTTGAAGCTTCTTTTTAAGCTCTGCTACTTTTTCTTTTTCCTTCTTAAGTTTTTCTTGTAATTTTTTTCTTTCTTCCTCTTCTGGCCAACTTGCCCAGACACTTCCTTCAACTTCACTTATTACAGTTTTATAAAGGTGTTCTGTGATTTTAGCACTATTGTACCATGAATATCTCTTATCTACTTCTTTCTTACCACTTTTCTTAAACTTTTCTATTAAATTCTCATCATTTAAAATCTCTAACAAATTATCTCTTAAACTTTCTCTGACTCCGCAAATAAACTTTAATCCGTTTTGTTTATGCTCAACTATTTCACTAAGTCCGCCTATGTCAGAAGCTAGAACTGCACAATTAGCTGCCATTGCCTCTAATGCTGTTGTACCAAAATGTTCATATATAGACGGAACTACCGCTATATCTGATACTCTATAAAGTTTGATCTTTTCCTCTTCTTCTAAATATCCAGTGAAAATAACCCTGTGTGCTAAATTCATGCAATTTATTCTATCCTGGAGCTCTTCTGTCATTGGTCCTTTTCCTACTATTAAAAATTTAACTTTAGAATATGAAGAAATAACTTCTGGAATAGCCTCTATTAAAAGATGAATTCCCTTTTGATAAGAATGCTTTCCTAAGAATAATATAATCTTTTCCTCAGACGATGCATATTTGCTTCTAAACGCTTCCTCATCAAATGGCATATTAAACTTTTCCGTGCTTATTCCATTTGGTATTGTCCATATATTTTCCTCAGGAGTTTTGAACAAGTCTACTACTTCATTTTTCATATTTTCATTACATACTATAGTTTTCCATGACTCGTAAGTTAAAAGCCATTCTGCATTTGATATATATCGTTGCAGTTCTGTTTTTATCCCATTATTTCTTCCTTGTTCTGTAGCATGCATGGTACATACAAGGGGGATGTTAAATGACCATTTCAAAGATTTTGCAGCATATGTTGCAAGCCAATCATGAGCATGTATTATATCAAATCTTCCAACTTCTCTAATAAGTCTTGTAGCTTCTTCAATCATCGCAAAATTAAGATGCATTACCCATTTTGCAAAATCTGTGGTATCAATATTATAAGGGGCAACCCTATGAACCCATACACCATTGTCTTTTTCATGTAATGATGATGTACCTTCTTCACAAGTTATAACATGCACCTCATGTTTTAATTTGCTAAGTTCTTGACTCAAATTATATACATGTTTAGATAATCCCCCTATGTTATTAGGTGGGTACTCCCAGCTTAACATTAATATTCTCATTTTTGCCACTCCCATCCTATACAGTAAATATTTAGAAAATAACTATAATAAAATTATAAAATTTTACCAACATTATTTCAATGTTTATATTTAATTTTTACTGATTTTCCTTTAAGTTTTTATCTTTTTACTTTATAAACTTATCCACAAATTTGATTCTTTCTCTATATAAGCCTATACTTAAAAGGAGTTATTTAAAATTTTATAGAATAGGAGGCTAAAAATATATGCAAAAGTGTACTAAAAATGATACCTACTCAACTTTATCCCACTTTCACAACTTTAGACTTAAACTTATGATTGAAGGAATTTTTGTAGGCATTTTGTCGGGATTTTTAATTGTTCTCTATAGAATCACATTAGAAAAAGCTGAAGAGCTGCGTCAAAAATTTATTTTAGATTTCAATGGAAATATTAAACTTATAGGTATATGGTTTATATTTCTAATAATTGCTGCTTACATAGTTGGATTACTTATAAAAAGTGAACCAATGATAAGTGGAAGTGGTATACCTCAAGTAGAAGGTATATTAACGAGAAAAATTAGCATGAATTGGTTACCTGTAGTTGTTAAAAAATTTATAGGCGGAGTTATATCAATAGGAGCTGGTTTATCCTTAGGTCGCGAGGGTCCTTCAATACAACTCGGAGCCGCTGTAGGACAAGGCGTTAGCAGAGTTTTTAAAAGAATTAAAATTGAAGAAAAATACTTAATCACCAGTGGTGCTAGTGCTGGGCTAGCTGCTGCATTTAATGCTCCTCTAGCTGGAGTAATGTTTGCACTTGAAGAAGTTCATAAACATTTTTCTCCCCTAATATTATTATCTGCCATGTCTGCATCTTTAACTGCAGATTTTATTTCAAAATACTTTTTTGGTTTAAAGCCTGTTTTTAACTTTGAAAATATTATACCAATGCCCCTTGAAAGCTATGGATATATTATACTTCTTGGAGTTATCGTGGGGGTTTTTGGGGTTATATATAATTACACTTTATTGAAGGCTCAAAATATTTATGCAAAACAAAAGTGGCTTTCTGTAAAATTTAGGCCTATGATTCCTTTCTTAATCGCAGGAGTACTTGCTTTAATTCTTCCTGAGGTTCTAGGTGGTGGTCACCCAATTATAGAGTCATTAATTCACGGTAGTTTTTCAATCAAAGTGCTATTAATTATTTTATTAGGAAAGTTTATATTTTCAATGATAAGCTATGGTTCAGGAGCTCCCGGTGGAATATTCTTTCCACTATTAGTCTTAGGGGCTTTAACCGGTGCCATTTACGGAAATGTATTAGTAAATTTCTTTGGATTTAATCCTGAGTTTGTTAATAATTTTATAATACTTGCCATGGCAGGATATTTTACTGCTATTGTACGAGCTCCTATAACAGGAAGCATACTGATTACAGAAATGACTGGTTCATTTTCTCATCTGCTCTCTTTAAGTGTTATATCTATAGTTGCCTATTTAGTAGCTGATTTATTAAAATCAGAACCTATATATGAATCACTATTGGATAGATTACTTAAAAATAATGGAAGGGAACAGACTTCAGGGGATAGTAAAGATAAGCTAATCTTAGAAGTACCTGTTTGCTTAGATTGTGAGATGGATGGAAAAGAAATCAAAGATTTAGATTTACCATCGGATTGCTTGCTTGTGGGTATTAGACGTGGTGAAAAAGAAATTATTCCAAATGGATCCACTACAATACATTCTGGGGACTACTTGCTTGTACTAGTAAATGAAAATAAAGCAGCATTAACTAACGAAGAATTATTAAAAATAAGTGGACAGCCTGGTATATAAATTATGATTAAAATAACTGAACTAGAAGTTTGGGCTGACAATTTACAAGAAACTGGGTAACATTGATGAATGAATAAACAGCAGTAATATAACTAGTGTGTATTACTTGTTATATTACTGCCGTTTATTATAACTTATTCTAACCGTTTTAGTATACTCTCTGTAATTTGCACTGAATTTAATAATGTTGTTAAATCCTGTTTGGATAAAGTTATAAGCTTATGTCTTAGATCCTTCTTAAATGCCTCTAATAAGTTTTTACAATATTCATTACCCTTTTCAGTAAGATTAATATTTATAGTTCTTCTATCCTTATTATTATAAATTCTACAAACAAGTTCACTCTTTGCTAATTTATCCACAATAATTGTCATTTGAGGTTTGGAAATAACGAGCTTCTTGCATATTTCAGAAATAGACAAACTTCCATATTCATGAAGTGTTCCTAATACCATTAGTTGATTTATAGGTATTGTCTCGTTAGAGTTCATCTCAACTCGAATTATTTTTTTAGCCATAATTGGACCAATAGCAAGTAATTTTTCAGCTAAAATATCTACTGTTTCTATACCCATATATCATCCCTCTAATACTTAGATTTAAAATAATAGTCAAAAAACTTATTTAACTACGTTAATCTTGTCTCCACTACTTAATAAATTTTGGCCTTCCACAATTACTTCCATACCTGCTTTTATATTTCCACTTATCTCTGTAACCTTTTCATTTGAAATACCAGTATTAACAGATACTTTTTTAACTTTTCCACTATCCGCTACATAAAGGTAGTTTACATTGTTCTCCATTTTAATCGCCTCATTTGAGACTGTTAATATCTTATCTTTCTTTTCAGATGGTAATGACACCCTTGCAAACATCCCTGCTCTAAGTTCGGCAGTTGAATTGTCAATCTTTACTTTTACAGTATAAGAGTTATCTTTAGAATTAGAATTAGGGCTAATTTTGTTTATTACTCCAGTTACTTTTTTATTATCTAATGCACTTACACTTACTTGTACTGACTGCCCAATCTTAATTTTTCCAACCACCTTATCAGGTACACTTACCTCTGCAATAAAGCTACTGCTATCTATTATAGTAACTGAACCAGATTGACCTCCAGCAAGTTGACCTACCTTAACATCTTTAGCGGATACCACTCCAGCAATAGATGAAGTGATGGAAGCATTATTTAATTGAATTTGTACAGCATTTACTCCTGCTTGAGCTTGTGCAACCTGTGCTGATGCTGCTTGTATAGATTGAGGACCGGACTTTTCTGTTAAAAGATTTAAGTTGTCTTGAGCAGACTTTAAATCCAAAGATGAGTTATCATACCTTAGCTTTACATTATCTAGCTCTTGTTTAGATATAACTCCCGCATCATATAATTTTTGCATCTTATCATAGTTACCTTTAGCATCATTATAAGCTAGCTGAGATTTATTGACTGCCTGCTCTGAAGCTGTTATTTGTTGTTGAAGCCCAGAATCACTTGTTCTAGCTAAGTTAGCATTTGAAGCTGTTAAGGCTGCCTGCTGAGCTTGAAGTTGTGCTTGAAGCTCAGCTGTATCTAACGTAAATAATACTTGCCCTGCTGTAACCTTATCACCTATATCTACATTTACACTAGCAACCTTTCCTCCAGTTTTAGGAAAAATTGTTACCTCCTGTACAGGATTTAATTTACTTGCATATTCTACTTCATTGGATATTGAACCAATAGCTATTTTTTTTACCTTTACATTTTTAACATCTTGCTGCATTACTTCTACTTTTTTGTTTTTGCCAAAAATGGATACACATCCAGTAATAGCAAGTATTAATACTACACCTATTATCAAGTTTTTTTTATTCAAAATATTAAACTTCATATTGCATAACCCCCTTGTCCTTTCTTTTTTTCTTAAATAAAGATTTAGTTAAGTCATCCATTAAAGTATAAACTACTGGTATTACTATTGGGGAAAGTATAGTTGATGCTACCATACCACCAATTATTACTATAGCCATACTTTGTTTTAATTCACTTCCTTCACCCATAGATAATGCAACAGGAAGCATTGAAACTATCATTGTTGCACTTGTCATTATGATAGGTCTTAATCTAGTAATACCAGACTCAATAAGAGCATCTTTTAAACTCATACCCTTTTTTGTTAATGTGTTTGTATAGTCTATTAATAAGGTACCATTTTTAGATGATAACCCTTCAAGCATTATAAGTCCGATCATTGACATTAAATTTAAAGTTTGTCCTGTTACCGCTAATAAACCAAAGGCACCTATTATAGCACAAGGCAAAGATACCATTCTTATAGCTGGAGTTAAGAAGGACTCATAAAGTACTACTAATATCATATAAACAAGAACTAATGACGCTCCTAGAGCTAATCCAAGAGAACTAAATGATTCTGCCATATTCTTTTGAGTTCCACCATAATTTATGCTATAACCTGTAGGTAAAGATAGATGGGCTAATTTAGCTTTTATATCCTTAGTTACATCTCCAAGAACTCTACCTTGCAGGTTTGCTGTTATAGTTACAATATCTTGTTTATCTTCTCTAGATAAGGATGGCTGACTGTCTACTTTTACAACTGAGGCAATTTGACTTAATGGTATCTGTTGTCCAGATTGATTTGAAACTTTTATAGCTTTAATGTCTTCAGCATTTCTTATTTGACCATCCATAAATTTAAGTGTTATATCATTTTCTTCATTATTTGCTCTATAAACCCCTGTTTTAGTACCTGCTAAAGCAGTTCTGATAGAAATTCCTATATCTGATGTAGCAATACCATATTGTGCGGCTGCTAGACTATCTATATTTACCCTTAGTTCAGTGCTTTTTATACTGGAGGAATTACTTATATCAATAACTCCAGGTACTGTTCTTACCATCTTTTCAACTTCTTTTGCTAAAGCTTCTAGAGTCTCTTGGTCATTTCCTTTTATACTAATAGAAACAGGCTTACTGCTTCCACCACCAGACTGAGATTCTGTTACAGTAAAATCTACTCCAGTCATTTTTTTACCAAAGTCACGCACTTGTAATGCAAGCTCTGACTGAGTTTTTTTACGTTCATTTTTAGTAACTAGATTAACCATAATTTCAGCTGAAGCCTTGTCATTACTTCCTGAGCTGCTTGATCCAACTATTGAAAAATAACTTTTTACTTCTTTCATATCCTTTAAGTATTTTTCAACTTCAGTAATTTTTTCATCCGTTTGCTTTAAGGTTGAACCTGGAGTAAGATTCAGATTAATTGTAAAACTGCCTTGGTCAGCTGTAGGTATAAACTCAGACTTTAATATTCCCATCGGAATAAGAGCCACGCTGAGTACAATACATATAATAACAGATGATAAAACTTTTCCCCTATTTTCTAGGGACCACATAAGAGTGCTCTTATATTTTTCTAAAAATTTGTTGTAAAATCCATCCTTTTTAATTTCATTTTCTTTATTTTCTCTCTTTAGTATGCGAGATGAAAGCATTGGTGTAACTGTAAATGATACTAAAAGTGAAAATATTGTAGCTACAACTATTGTCAGTCCAAATTCTCTAAATAGCTGTCCTATCATACCAGACATAAGGGAAATAGGAGCAAATACAACTATGTCACAAAGACTTATAGCTACAGCAGCCATTCCAACTTCATCACGTCCATCAATAGCCGCTACCATAGGGTTCTTACCTAATCCTAGATGTCTTTGAATACTTTCTATTACAACTATAGAGTCATCTACTAGAGTACCTACAACCAACGACATTCCCATAAGAGACATCATATTAAGTGTAAAGTGAAGCTTGTACATCATAAAGAAGGTAGCTATAAGGGATGTAGGTATAGCCACTAAAACAACTAAAGAAGAACGAAAACTACGGAAGAATAAGTAAAGCACAATTGCAGTAGTTATAATTCCTTCTATAAGATTATGTTGCACTTGTTTTAATGAAGAAGTAATAAATGTAGTAGTATCAAATGCAATATCAACCTTAATTCCATCTGGAATATTGTTTTTAATTGATTCTAATTCTTTTTTCACACTATTTGCTACTTCTACTACATTTGCATCACTTTGCTTTCCAACAACAACTGCAGTAGTTTTATTACCATTAAATCTTATTAGTGAAGTTGCATCTGGAGCTTCCAAGTTTATTTGTGAAATTTCACCTAGGCGTACCATTCCCCCATTTGATGTAGGCACTAGCATATTCTTAACATCCTCTATGCTTTGAAATTGACCAATAACTCTAACAGATTGGTCTAACTTGTCCTGTTTAATTTCACCAGCAGGCACATTTAGGTTAACTGATTTTAATTTTCCCATTATGGTATTAATACTTATACCATAATACTCCATAGCAGTTTTATCAAGTTTTATCATTAACTGCTTTTTATCACTACCCATTAAGCTCACGTTTCCAACGCCAGGTAATTTCTCTAACTTCTGTTTTAAGATATCTGATTCATTATAAAGTTCATCATAGCTTACATTTCCATTTAGAGAAATTGCTAAAACTGGTATAGCATTAGTATCCATCTTAAATATAGTAGGTTTGCTAGCATCTTCAGGAAGTTGTGCTGAAGCATTTTCAACTGCCTTTTGCATATCTAGATATGCAGTTTCCAAATTAGCGGTGGATTTAAAGGTTACTGTAACAGTACCATATCCTTCTTTTGCCGAGGAATTAATAGTATCAAGACCGCTTATTCCTGATACTGCATCCTCAATAGGCCTTATAATATCATTTTTAATATCGTCAGCACTAGCACCGCTGTAGATTGTGCTGACTGTTATAATAGGATTATTCATAGAAGGTAGTAAATTTGCACCCATTTTTTTATAGCCAAAAGCGCCAAGTGCAATTAGCAAGATTACTACCATCCACATTGCGGCTGGTCTTTTTACTGATACTTCAGTTATCTTCATTTTTATCCTCCTAGTATAGTAATTATCCATAGTTAAATATTAATATATGTTAGTATTTAACATATATTAATATTTAACATGTATTAAATGGTAACATATGCTAAATTATAATATTATCCCATGTGGAATTCAATGGCTTTTTTTACATTAATCAATAACTATTGATATTTTTTCATTTATATAGAATGTACTTCTAAAAGGAAAACCTATTTTGTAGTTAAGTTTCATGTTTTAATAACATTTGATGAATATCTAACTGATTTTATTATATATAAAAACAAATAATAAAAAGGAGTACGGCCTTTTATAGCACATACTCCTTTAAACTTATCAAGTTTTATTTCTTATCCTTTAACATTTCAGCAATTGCAGCTATACTTCCAAGTGAAGAAACTGCTTCGTTAGGTAATATAAGCTTGTTAGCTGGATTTTTAGCCATTTCTTGTAAGGCTTCAACCTGTTTTAAAGCAATAACTGTTTCATTTGTACCTGACTCTATAATTGCTTTAGTAACTTTTTCTATAGCCTTTGATTCAGCTTCTGCAATAGCTTCTATTGCTCTAGCTTTACCTTCAGCCTCAAGTAACTGAGATTCACGAAGACCTTCTGCACGTCTAATATTTGCTTCTTTTTCTGCTTCTGCTTGTAAAATTTTAGCCTGCTTTTCCCCTTCAGCTCTTGCAATTTCAGATTGCTTCTGACCTTCTGCTTGAAGAATTGTAGCTCTCTTATCTCTTTCTGCTCTCATCTGCTTTTCCATTGCCTGCTGAATTTCTGATGGTGGGATTATATTTTTAATTTCAACTGACAATATTTTAATTCCATAAGCATCAGTAATCTCATCTATTACCTTTAAAAGCTCATTATTTATTTTATCTCTTCCTGATAAAACTTCATCTAAACTCATATTACCAACTATATTTCTCATATTTGTAATAGTTGAGTAAACTATACCAGATTTATAATTTTCTATATTATATACTGCATCCTTAGAATCCATAACTTTGTAAAATATAACATTGTCTATGGATATCTTAACATTATCGCTGGTAATAACGCTTTGTGGCTCAATGTCTAATATCTGTTGCTTTGTAGAAACCTTTTTTCTTACAAAGTCTACAAATGGAATCGTAAAATGCCAACCTGGCTCAAGCACCTTGTAAAATTGTCCAAATCTTTCAAGAATGTAAACATATCCTGTGTTAACTACCTTTATGGACGAAATGACCATTGATAGTAAAATCACAAGCAAAATAATAAAAAATATTTTTCCAAATAACATAATTGTCCTCCTCTATATCTTCTTTATTATTAGTTTATTGCCCTCTGTTGCAGTTACTCTAATTTTGCCACCTTTAATTATAGGTTCTCCTTCATTTTTAACTGTCCAGTAAACGCCGTCAACTTTAATCATAGCTCTTTCTATCACGTCATTGTTAACCACAAATTCCCTTCCTATATATCCTGCTTCCATTGTTGGAATTTTATCCACAGACTTCTTTAGAATTTCTTTTGCAAGAGGATACCCTATAGCCAAGAATACTACGCTAACAGCTATAAAAGCTATAACTTGCACTGTAAATGAATAGCCCAGTATTAGTGCTAATAGTGCTGAAAGGCTTCCCACCGTAAACCATACAAATAACAAACTGCTTGTAGTTAAGTCCACAGTAAGCGCCACTGCCCCTATAATTACCCACATTATTGCAGCTGCTGTTGTCCCCATAGTATTTGCCCTCCTTTACTAATTACTTGCGAGGGAATTTGTAAAAAAATTTTGTTTTTTTACAAATTCGCACGTAAAACTTCATTTATATAATTTTATTAATATCATTATACATCAATTGAATAAAAATTGCGACCTCATTTTTAGCCTCAACGGTTCAAATCTAATATTTTATCATTCCTGTTAATATATTTTCAACAGCTATTCTATTTTATTCTTCATTTATAGAACTTCTACATTCTAAATAAGTAAAGACTAGAAGAAGGTAGTCCAACCTAAATTTAGACTACCTTCTTTTAATACACAGATAATTAAGAATATATTTTTGTACAGTCATCCTTAAACAAATACATCAGATAGCATTTTAACTAACAATAGAACTAACACCGCTACCATCGTTGGGCGAATAAACTTGGCTCCTTTTTTTATAGCAAAACCTGCACCAAGATAGTTTCCTAAAATTCCGCAGAAAGCAGCTGGAATTGCTATTTTATAGTTAATTGTGCCTGCAATTACAAATGTTACTAAAGATGCATAGTTTGATGCAAGATTTAAAAGTTTTGAATTACCTGAGGCAGTTTTTAAATCGTATTTCATAAGAACTGAAAAAGCAATAATAGCAAAGGTGCCTGTCCCAGGGCCAATTAAACCATCATAAAAACCAATAAGCAATCCTATTAGTACTGCTATAATAAAACCTTTTGCTTTACCAATCTCTTTAGAAGCATTTTCATGTCCATAGTTCCTATTAAATATAATAATAACAGCTGCAATTGGTATGATAAAAACAAGCATCTTCTTTAAAATTTCTCCATCAAGGATTAATACAATTTGTGATGCTATGGCAGAACCTATAAACGAACTTACAGCAGCAACCACTGCAATATAAATATCTATTGAACGGTTCTTTAAAAATCTAATAGTAGCAATGGTAGTCCCACAAGCAGAAGAAAACTTATTACATCCATAAGCTATATGAACGGGCATACCAGTAATTAGATAAGCAGGAAGTGCAATTAACCCACCGCCGCCAGCAATAGAGTCAATAAATCCAGCTATAAAAACTAAAGAATACAGCATAAGTAGTGCTGGAATTGAAAGTGAAACCATAAATATCAGCTCCTTAAATTATATCATTTACTTGATAATACCACATCTGAATGATATAATCCAATTTATATATTTATATAATTATTATACAAATTTAATTATACACAGGAGATAACAAAATGTTTCAAGGAATGGATTATGTTTACGAGGTTTATAAGGAAGGCAGCTTTTCAAAAGCCGCAAAGAATCTTTATATCAGTCAGCCAGCATTAAGTGCTTATATTAAGAAAATAGAAACATCATTAGGTGTTCCTTTGTTTGATAGAAGTACAACACCAGTACACTTAACTGAGCCAGGCAAGATGTATATACAAGCTGTACTTCAAGTTAAAGCCATCCAAAATAATCTTGAAGAGTACTTTCAGGATATAACAACGCTAAAAACAGGAAAAATTTCTATTGGCGGTGCAACTTTCTTTTGCTCCTTTGTGCTTCCTGACATAATAGCAGAATTCAAAAAGCAGCATCCTGGCATAACTGTGGATTTGGTTGAAGTAAATTCCTTTGGTTTACAGGAAGAACTGATGAAAGAAACAATTGATTTAGGAATAGAATGCTGTTATTTAGATACAAAGCAATTTGAAAATCACGTAATTGGAAAGGAAAATATTATTTTAGCAGTACCAAAAGACTATAAAATCAACGATGAATTAAATAACTACCGCTTATCCTTTCAAGATATATCTAAGAATAAACATCTGTCACCAGATTTTCCATCTGTACAGTTAAATAAATTTGCAAATGAGCCCTTTGTGATGCTTAAAAAAGGCAATGATATGTATACACGTGGTATGAAACTTTGTCAGCAAGCTGGATTTGTACCAAAAGCAGTAATGCATCTAGATCAATTAATGACATCTTATCATATTGCTTGCAAAGGTATTGGAATTGCATTTATACGAGATTCTTTAGTACGCTATATGAACTTTAATCAAGATGTTTACTTCTATAAACTAGATGGGGAGCTTTCTAGTAGAGAACTGGTTTTGATACGAAAAAAGAATCGATATTTATCTAAAAGCGTTGACGTATTTATAAATTCGATTACATCTTTTTTCCCAATGTAATAGCTTGATAAAACGATATTATTTTTCATGCCGTTTATGTTAAATTTACCAACTATGAGTTATACTATTATATATAATAAAAGTGGGCCTTCAGCTAACTTTTTTACATTAATTATTATTTATTTATCATTTATTCATTATTAATTATAATTACTAGTAACTAGTCACTGGTTACTAGTTAAGTTTGGAGGTTTAACAATGACTAATACAACTTATTCTCCTTCCAAGGATTTTATAAACGTTGCAGCTGCATGTCCTATTACGAATGTGGCTGATATAAGTTTTAATTTAAAAAATATAAAGGAATGTATAGATAAAGCTTTAGATACGAAATCAAAGCTTATAGTATTTCCTGAACTTTGTATAACTTCTTATACCTGTGGAGATTTATTTTTAAACAGCAAATTATACATCTCTTCCATGGAGGCTTTAAAGGAATTATGTAATTTTTCAAAGCTTAAGGATATACTAATTGCAGTAGGCGCTCCCCTTATAATTAAGAACTGCATGTATAACTGTGCTTTTATAATATTTAACGGGGAAGTTTTAGGAGTTATTCCAAAGAGCTTTATACCAAACTACTCTGAGTTTTATGAAAAAAGATGGTTTACTGAAGGACTTAATATAACAGATGAAATGGTAAATCTCCCATTTCAAAAGGATGTCCCCTTTGGAACAGATTTATTATTTTATTCAGGAATATTTAAATTTGGATTTGAAATCTGCGAAGATATTTGGGTTACCATTCCCCCAAGCAGCTATCTTGCATTAAATGGGGCAAATATAATTGGAAACCTTTCCGCTTCAAATGAAATAGTAAGTAAAGCTTCCTACAGAAGAAACCTTGTTAATTCCCAAAGTGCCAGATGCATGGCAGCTTATGTATACTCATCTTCTGGAGTATTTGAGTCCTCGACTGATTTATTATTTAGTGGGCATCTTTTAATCTCTGAAAATGGAGCTTTGCTTAAGGAAAATGATAGATTCCAAAGAGGAAATGAAATCATAGTATCTACTGTTGATGTAGAAAAACTTATGAATGATAGAATAAGAAATATGAGCTTTAGAGATGGTTCTAAAACTTCCATATCAAAAGTTCGCGAAATAGAATTCCAGTATTTGTCTAATAAAATTATAAACTTTAAAAGATACATAAATAAACATCCTTTTGTTCCTTCTAATTTAAGTGAGAGAATAGAAAGATGTAAGGAAATATTTAATATTCAAGCTTCTGCTTTAGCTAAAAGAATTTCTCATACTGGACTAAAAAAATCTGTTGTAGGAATTTCAGGAGGACTAGACTCAACTCTTGCACTTTTAGTTATACTTAAAACTTACGAGATGCTTAATATTGATAGAAAAAATATAGTTACAATAACTATGCCCGGCTTTGGGACTACTGATAGAACTTATAATAATGCAGTAGATTTATGCAAAAAATTAGGCACAGATTTTAGAGAAATAAATATAGTAAAATCCTCACTTCAACATTTTGATGATATTGGTCATGCTTCAGATATTCATGATGTTACTTATGAAAATGTTCAAGCAAGGGAACGAACTCAAATTCTTATGGATATAGCAAATAAAGAAAGCGGTCTTGTCATAGGCACAGGAGATTTATCAGAGCTTGCACTAGGCTGGGCAACTTATAACGGAGATCATATGTCTATGTATTCTGTAAACTGCTCTATACCAAAGACTTTGGTTAGATATTTAGTTAGATATGTGGCCGAAAATGAAGTTTCAGCAGATATTTCAGCAATCCTTTTAGATATACTAGATACCCCTGTAAGCCCTGAACTTTTGCCAAAGGATTCTAAAGGTGAAATAACACAAAAAACAGAAGATATAGTAGGACCTTATGAACTACATGACTTCTTCTTGTATCACTTTATGAAGGGTGCTGCACCGGAAAAAATTTTATTCTTAAGTGAAAAAGCCTTTGAAGAAGATTACTCTAAGGATGAAGTAAAAAAATGGCTTCAAATATTTATTAAGAGATTTTTCTCTCAACAATTTAAACGTTCAGCACTACCTGATGGTCCAAAGGTTGGAACTATAAGTCTATCCCCTAGAGGAGATTTAAGGATGCCATCAGATGCAAGCAACGCCTCATTTTTAATATAAAAAAATCTATATAAATTTTCACCTTATAAATAAGGAGATTAATATTATGGAGAATAGTTTAAAACCTACAGTTGTAGTTAGTAAATGTCTTGGCTTTGCCAATTGTAGATATGACGGTCAAGGAACCCATGATGATTTTGTAAAAAAATTAGAGCCCTTTGTAAATTTTATAACTGTATGTCCTGAAGTTGAAATTAAACTTGGAATTCCTCGTGAAACTATTAGAGTGGTTTTAGAAAATAGTGAATATATACTTTATCAACCTGCTACTGGTAAAGAGCTTACAGAGGAAATGAACCTTTTTTCTAATGAATTTTTATCCTCTTTGACTGAAGTAGATGGATTTATTTTAAAAGGCCGCTCTCCTTCCTGTGGAATTAAAGATGTGAAAGTATATCTTGGGAAAGAAAAAGCTACTGGTTCTAAAAAAGGCATTGGCTTCTTTGCAAAATCCGTTACTGAAAAATACCCTTTTAAAGCTATTGAAGATGAAGGAAGGCTTAAAAACTTTAGATTACGTGAACATTTTTTAACAAAATTATTCACATTATTCAATTTTCAAAAGGTAAAGGCCTTGGGTTCCATGGCTGAGCTTGTAAAATTTCAAAGTGATAACAAGTATTTGCTTATGGCTTATCATCAAACTCACCAAAAGACCCTAGGTAAAATTGTTGCTAATCACGAAAGAAAAAACTTTGATGAAGTAATTAAAGAATATGAGTATTATCTTGGAATGGTTTTTTCAAATCCTCCACGTTATACCTCTATAATTAATGCACTTCAGCATATTTTCGGATACTTTTCAAAGGACTTATCTGCCAAAGAAAAGGATTTTTTATTAAATACCTTTGAAGAATATCGTAGTAAAAAGGTACCTTTAAGCGTTCCACTGCACCTTTTAAAATCCTATGCTATACAATTTAAAGAAGATTATCTTTTATCTCAAACCATATTTAACTCTTATCCTGAAGATCTTATAGATATAAGCGATTCAGGTAAATAAATTGTGGCATTTTAAGATAATGTTGAACCCCTTTAGAATGGGATTTGCATTTAGGAAAGCATTCATCTCGCTAAAAACGGCTAATATCTAAAGCTTATTCAATGCTTTCTATAATGCAAATCCCATACTATATGTTCAACATTAAAAATATCACTTTAACCTCCAAAATTAGGAATTTAGCTTTGGCCAAAATTCCTTTTACTTTAATACTAATTCCTAAGAAGGATTTTGCTTCTCTAAATTTTTTTACTCTGTTTTCTTTTTTAACATTTTATATTTTTGATAAAGGATATCTTTCAAAACTAAAACAGTGTCAACATCGTTTAAATTAAACTCATTTTTACAATCATCATACAACTTAGCTATCTTCTCATAATAGGCATTTATTCCTTGTATACCCTGATAGGAACCCAAAATAGGGTACTTTTTACTCCACGCACTTGTCCAGTCAATTTCATCAGCTATCATTTCTATGCTTGTAACATCACTATCAGTATGACTTCCACTAATAAGATAGTCATAGCTTACATTATATAATTGACATATAAATTTTGCTTTAATTAACTCAGGAACTGTTTGGTCAGTTTCCCACTTGCTTACTGTCTGTCTGGATACACCCAATTTATCAGCAACCTCTTCCTGTGATAAACCTGCCTTCTTTCGTAAATCTAATAACTTTTCGCCTAATGACATAACACTCACCAACCCTTTTTATTTAAAATTACCTTGTAGAAACAGTATATCTGAAATACCAATTGCTTTCTACCAACTAAAGATGGAGATTTGTCAACTAAACTTAACATCCCAACACATATAAAAATAATTTATTAATACAAAAAGACTGTTAACAAAATATACTTATTAACAGTCTAAAATCATCATTTATTGCTTTTTCATTACTTATTATTAAATATTAAAGTGTTTCAGGTTCCCCGTATTGTTCACCAAAAGTATCTACAGTTACTTCTTTCATAACCTGTGGTTCTAATGGTTTATCCATGTAATCTGCAGGAACTTTAACTATCATTTTTGCTAAGTCCATTCCTTCTATTAGCTTTCCAAATGCTGCATAATCTCCATCTAAGTGTGGAGCTGCTGCTACCATTATAAAGAACTGACTTCCAGCTGAATCAGGGTGTCCTGCTCTTGCCATTGAAAGTACACCTTCTGTATGCTTCAAATCATTTTTTACGCCGTTTCTCTTAAATTCTCCCTTTATACCATATCCTGGACCACCCATTCCAGTTCCCTCTGGACATCCTCCCTGTATCATAAATCCAGGTATGATTCTGTGAAATGTAAGTCCATTATAAAATCCTTTATTTATAAGACTTATAAAATTCTTCACTGTATTTGGTGCAACCTCTGGATATAATTCAGCTTTCATTACATCTCCATTTTCCATAGTAAAAGTAACAATTGGATTCTTTGTCATTATGTATTCCTCCTTTATTTTCAAAGCCTTATTTATATAAAGCCTTCATTAGCCATTTAAGGCGATGTTTAATTAAACATCGCCTATTTTATACACATATGTTTTTAAAAGTCTTAACAAGCCTGTAATAACAAATCATCTACTTTACAGCAAAGTATACTTGCTAAAACCACTATCTTCTGAAGACTGGGGTTTTTCTTATCTCCTCTCTCAAGTTCCTCAAGATAAGATTTAGATATAGATGTTTCAAATCTCGGGTTTCTCGTAAGTATTTCCACGTCTGCTGCGGTATATCCGAGCCTTAGCCTATACTCTCTAACCTTTTTTCCATCTAACATATAAAGCCCCCTTATATAAATAGTAACTATATAAGATCCTCTAAAGCAATTATATCATTTATTTATAAAAAATCCTATGCTTTATAGTTAATTGTATTTATTGCCAAGGGACTTTATTACTTATTTGCATGCTTTAGCAAGTTTTTCCTCAACCTTATGCCTAAACTCTTCTACGTGGTTTTTTTCTTTTTCTATCTTTTCTTCTGTCATTTCCCCTCTTCCAAGCCTATCACAAAGAGAAAGCAGAGCTATTTCATCTAAATCAATTTCCTCAGACATCTTATCTATATCTGCAAAGGGTAAATTTTTAGCTACAAATAATGGCTGCATATGCCATCTTACAAATGCCACTACTTTTTCTATAAAATCTTCATCATTTGTAAAACATCTTAAAAATTCCTCTGCAAGCATTTTACCTTCCTTATCATGATCATAGGAAGTTAGTCTACCCTTTCTAAGTTTAGTAGTTGGTGGCTTACCTATATCATGAAGAAGTGCCCCCCACATAAATACTTTAGGGTGTTCACTTAAACTTTTTTCCTTTGCCGCAGCATCAACTACCATCATTGTATGATTCCACACAGAGCCTTCAGGATGATGAGTTGGGCTTTGCTCTGTTTTTATCATAGCCTTAAGTAGTTTAAAAGGGTATTCATTAAACACTTCTCTTTTTGCAAGTTCATTTAAATATATAGAAGGTTTTTCATCCTCCATAAGATGCTTAGTAATTTCTAAAAAAATTTCATGAGTAGTCATATATACACTCATCCTTCATTATTTTTTTGTTTCTACAACCTGGTTTTGTTCATTATTGTTTCTTTTCTTAACTCTTTTACCTGGCATATTATCTGGTGCTGGTCTTGTCATACCTTTCTTTGCCATATAAATCACTCCTTTTAAATATAATTAAGTACATTATTAATTTGCTTATATTTAAAAGAATTTATACTAGAATCTTCAATTTACTCTCTAACAAAGCTTCCTGATTTTCCGCCAGTTTTTTTTAAAAGTTTTACATCTGTTATTGTCATTTCTCTATCTATTGCTTTACACATATCATATATAGTAAGCGCTGCCACAGATGCTGCTGTAAGTGCTTCCATTTCCACACCGGTTTGTCCCATAGTTTTAGTGGTTACATATATATCAACCTTACTATTTTTCTCATCTAAATTAAAATTCAAATCACAAGAAGATAGATTTATACTATGACACATAGGTATAATATTCCATGTATTTTTGCATGCCATTATTCCACCCACTTGAGATACAGAAAGTACATCGCCCTTTTTTATACTGCCTTCTTTTATTCTCATTAACGTTTCACTTTTCATATAAATGCATGCATAAGCTACTGCTTCTCTTTCAGTAAACTCCTTAGAACTTACATCTACCATTCTTGCTCTTCCCTGCTCATTTATATGTGTAAGTTTATCCTTATGCATAGTTATCCTCCTATTTGAAACATCATTCTATGTGTATTTGTTTTATGTACTTCTTCAATATGATGCTCCTTTGGTTTTTCCATTATTGAATATCCTATTCTACTTAAAAGCTCTTTTTCATTATCTAAATATGGCATTATATCTATTTCCTCATCTGAATGAAGACAAGGCTTTATTTTCCCCTCTGATGTTAACCTTATCTTATTACAACTATCGCAAAACTTACAGCTTAGTGGACTTATAAATCCTACCTTTCCAATTGCATTTTTTAATGTATATAGCTCTGCAGTAGAAACTTCATTCCTTTTTTCTTGTATAAGCTCAGGAAACCTTTGTAAAACTTCTCTTGACGTCATAGAAAACTTATCATAATATTTAATACCCTCTCCTAATGGCATAAGCTCTATAAACCGTACATGAATTGGATACTCTTTTGTTAAGTTGATGAAATCTCTTATTTCATCATCATTAATTCCTTTTAAAAGCACTGTATTTATTTTAACGGCTTTAAAGCCAAGACCTAAAGATTTTTCTAAAGCTTTAAATACCTTATTTAATTCTCCACCACGAGTTATTTTTTTATATTTATCACTTTTTAATGTATCTAGACTTATGTTTATTTGGTTTAACCCTGCAACTTTCAGGTCATAAATCATCTCTTCTAAAAATATTCCATTTGTAGTTAGTGCTATATCTTTTATTCCATTTATTTTATGCGTTTCATATATAAGTTTATCTATATTTTTCACAACAAGTGGTTCTCCACCCGTATATCTTATCTTTTCTATTCCAAGCTTTGAAACAGCATTTATCATCTTAATTACATTATTAATTTTAAGCTGTGGGGGGGGTTCTTTATTTGATTTTAGACATATTTCAGGCATACAATATATGCATCTTAAATTGCACTTATCTGTTAATGAAACTCTTAAATAATTTATTCTTCTCCCATGCTTATCTATCATACCTATCCCCCTTGCCTAGTTATCATCTAGCACATTCACTTGCTTCACCTTTTAAAATTTCTATCCCATGTTTTAATGCTGGGAGTACTACCTGTAAACTTTCCGATGCACCTTTGGGACTTCCTGGTAAATTTATTATAAGAGTATTTCCTCTTATTCCAGCTATCCCTCTTGTCAGTATTGCTTTGGGAGTTATCTTAAGACTTTCCATTCTCATAGCTTCTGGAATTCCTGGAACTTCCTTATCAATAACTTTTAATGTAGCTTCTGGAGTTACATCCCTTTTAGCAAAGCCTGTCCCTCCATTTGTAAGCAGTAAATCTATATCTAATTCATAGCAACAGTTTACTATTTCATTACTTATTTGATCAATTTCATCTGGAACTATATTATAATAGCATACGTCATACTCTTCTTTAATAAGCATTTCTTTTAAAACTTTTCCTGTTATGTCTTCTCTTTCTCCTCTTGCTCCTTTATCGCTTACAGTAATTATCCCAGCCCTCATTATTTGTACCCCCATTTCTTACTTTCCAAAGTGGCAATTTGGATATGTACAGTCTTTACACATTGGACAATAACCACCATGCCCTAATTCTACTATCTCTTCTCTCCTTATTTTTTCCCCTGCTAGTACTCTTGGGAGAAGAATATCTAAAGTAGTAGTTTTAAAGTACATTGCAGCTCCTGGTATTCCAAATATGGCACACTCCCCTCTATATGCAATCATAAGCATGTTTCCCGGAAGAGCAGGTACTCCATAGGATATCACTTCTGTTGCTGCATCTTCTATTGCCAGAGGAGTTACATCATCCGCATCTACAGACATTCCGCCAGATACAAGCACTACCTCTGCTCCATTTTTAATTAATTTTTCTATTTCATTTTTTATTACTTCCCTATTATCTGGAGCATATACCAAATCAATAAGAATGCTTCCATATCCCTTTACTTTATCAACTAACACTGGTGCAAATCTGTCTTTAATCACTCCCTCAAATACTTCAGTCCCTGTAACTACCACTCCAATTTTCAAAGCTTTAAGAGGCTTTATATTTACTATATCTTTGTTATTTAATCTTCCAATTTGTTCAACCTGTACTATCTTGTCCTCTTTTATTACAAGAGGAATAGTCCTTGTAGCTCCTACAGCTTGATCCTTTTCTACCAAAGTATTATTATGAAGAGTAGCTACTATTATTTGCTCTATGCTATTTATTTCTTTTAATGCTTCTATGTTAACCTTTACGATGCCTCTATTCTTAGCCTTTAGCTCAATCTTACCTTCCTTAGCATCTCCGTAATATAATTCTTCTCCTGCTACCGACTGTACTATTCTTTCTGCTGCTTCATTTTCATGAAGCTCTCCCTCATTTATTTCTACAACATTTATATGATTTTTACCCATGCTTTTCAACATGGGTATATCTTCTTTTTTAATTATATGTCCTTTTTTAAATGCAGCTCCTTTGAATTCTCCCGGTACAATTTTAGTCAAATCATGTCCAACTATCATTCCTATAGCATCTTCAACTTTGACTTGTTTCACATCCATACCCCCATATATATACGCATTTGTTACTCAATAGTATTATATCCTTTATAAAGAAATTTCTCAACTGAATTATCTGACTATTCTTGTGCCACTTGTTTCATTCAATGCTTCCATTGCTTTGCTTAATGATGCTATTATAGCTATTTTATTCTTATCAAATTGCACAAATTTTTTAGCTGCCTCTACTTTAGGTAGCATACTTCCTGGTGCAAATTGACCTTCTTCTATATATTCATTTAATTTATCTATATTTATATTTGAAATTTCCTTTTGATTAAATTTATTATAATTTACACAAATCTTATCTACTGCAGTTAATATTAAAAGTATGTCTGCATCTATTACTTCAGCCAACTTTTCTGCTGCAAAATCCTTATCTATTACAGCAGCAATTCCTTCTATCCTGTCTTCTTCATATATTACAGGTATTCCGCCACCCCCGCAGGATATTGTAATCATACCTGAACTTATCATGGTATGAATAATTTCTTTTTCAACTATATCAATTGGCTTTGGGGATGCAACAACCCTTCTCCATCCTCTACCTGCATCCTCTTTCATCATATATCCTTTTTCTTTCATAAGCTTTTCTGCTTCCTCTTTACTATAAAAAGAACCTATAGGTTTGGTTGGATTTTTAAAACCAGAATCCTCTTTATCTACTAGCATCTGGGTTATAACCGTTCCTACAGGCTTTTTTATTCCTCTTCTTTTCAATTCTTCTTCTATACTCTTTTGCAAGTGATATCCAATATATCCTTGGGAAAAGGCTCCACAAACATCAAAAGGCATAACAGGAATTTGTGACCCTGATACTTTGTTTGCAGTTTCTAGAGTATTCATTATTTGTCCAACTTGTGGTCCATTGCCATGTACAATTGCTACAGTATGCCCTTCTTCAATTAAATCAACCAGTGACTTAGCTGTTTCTCTACTTGTAAAAAGCTGTGCCTCTGATGTTAAATCCTTTGGATTTGCCTGAAGTGCATTTCCACCAAGTGCTATAACAATTTTCATAAAGATCCCCCTTTATTTTAACTATACAATTCAAAGAAAGTTTTAGTAGTAATTTTCATTTTATTTATGACTTTACAAAGAAAATTACTACTAAAAATCAAGATTCTATTTTCCACCCATCAAAAGTGTCATTACAGCTTTAGCTGTATGAATTCTATTTTCTGCCTCATCATATATTACAGAGTGCGGTCCATCTATTACTGAATCCACAACTTCATTTTTTCTATCTGCTGGTAATGCATGCATATATATGCTATTTGGTTTTGTAAGTGCCATCATTTCCTCTGTACATTTCCATGCTTTGTTTGCTTCAAGCAGGTCATCTATAACATCTTTACTTTGATTTGTTACCCAATTCCCCCAATTCTTTGGTATTACTACATCTGCATCCTTATATGCTTCTTCCATGTTATTAGTAAGTGTTACGCTGCCACCATATTGTGCTGCATAAACTTTTGCCTTTTCTATTACCCAATCTGGTAATTCATATCCCTTTGGATATGCAAGAGTTACGTCCATTCCAAACCTTGGGAACAGCAACACTTGACTTACTGGCACAGATATTGGTTTTTTGTGTGTTGTTGCATATGCCCAAATTATTGATACCTTTAGCTTTTTAGTATTTTCAAACTTCTCCTCCATGGTCATAAGATCTGCTAA